>JANXAS010000068.1 GCA_025062195.1 Armatimonadota bacterium | reverse complement strand
GTTAAGCCCAATAAAGTTGAACAAATTTTATGTGCAAGAAGTCTAATGATTGCCAACAGGGTAAACCACACTCTCATCAACTTGTGTCAAATATACTCGCTTATCCTTTAATGTGGCGCGATACACGCTCCCGCATGGGCGAGCGATCAATTCAACCCGCCCAATTTCTGGGACAATAATTTGAACTTTTCTCCTATTTCCATCGGCAGCCCATGCTGTAATTAGCCACTCATTACGACGATTGTGCTTCCTAACGAGCACACGCAAATTTGGCTCACCGGTCGGAAATTCATAAGCTGGCAAGTCTTTAGACCAACGATGGCGATTTGGACCCGGCAAGAGGACACCATCCCTTAAAAAATCCTCCAAATGTGAGAAAAGGGCATGCACATACGATAGAACCATCATCTGTTGCAACCAATGTGGTGGCTTGTCACCCACATCACCATCAAAGCCACCCTTAGGATAAGCAAAATAGCCGGCAACCCCGCCAATCATTCCCGCTGTATAATAGCACTTCAAATAGCCCATATAAAGTGCCAAATCCGCAAAAGCCTTTTCGCCCAATTCCTTTCTTTCCCAACCAGCATTGACCCAGTTGTAAGAGAGCAAATCACTGCATTCTATTTGCTGCGCAACACAATTAAGCGCCTGAGTTAACATGTCGTTATCGCCAGTAAAACCCGAATTGAAGTGCAAGTAGTAAATAGAGCTGCTTGGCAAGTCGGAGACTTTGCGAATTTGCTTGTAATCGTAGCTCCAATGCCACCATTGTGGATATCGGTTGCGATGGGCAGCTTCAGTGTGGTAGTATATGTAAAGTGCGCCACTAATTTCCCTTTTTATGGCATTTTTTATAATGAGCTCCTGGCTTGCTTTCCGCTTGGAAATGTAGTCAAACCAAGACATGTCGCCTTTTGCCTTCAATACCCTTTGATCTGATGCCCATGCTTTTCCTGCCCAACCGTAAGTAGATAGGGCGTATTCTCCGCCGTTAAGGATGATAGAAATAGGTGCAAGGGCTGAAATCTTTTTTAGCAATAAAACTGAAATTTCCGCAGCACGCTCAAAAACCTCATCTGGTGCTTCAGGACTCCATACCCTTCTGCCTTCGGAATCATAACACCAAGTTTCTTCCGGTAGACCTTCCAAAAACTTCCTGTCAAAAAATGGGCGATAAATGGACAAGAATATGCGATAACGCCCCGGGTTTGAGGAAGCCAAAGCGCAAATCTTTGATGGAATGCTATTTGGGTCATTAAGCTGAGCCACAGCTGATGGATTTGCCTCGCCAAATTCCAAAGCATATCCCCAATTTTCTGCCAATTCTACGCGGACATCAAATGGCATTGTCCATCCCCAGCGGGTCAAATTCGGCAATGTATGCCCATCACGAAATTGAGGCTTTTTAGCTTCACGCAAAAATTCAAGTGCCGTTTTGGCATTAGCAGGTGCAATGGCTAAAAGCAACGCCAATACAACAACTCTTTGGACGGTATTAACCACATAAGCCCACCTCACAAGTATGGTTGAATTTCAACGAAGTTGAGCATCAATTCTTGCCCAGGTGGTCCGCCAGGCTCAATATCGCTAAGCCAGTCCGAAATGACCAACTTTGCATGATTTGACTTTGCCTTGAATAAGCGCCAATAGAAGTTTATCCACTGCCCAGTTATAGTGCGCGTTGGGATGACCTCCTCAAAGCCCTTTATAACATCCGCACCCTCAATCCTAACAGATATTGGGAGAAATTCCTTGGCAGTTTTCTTTTGACTTATGCCGTTATAATCGGCAACCACTAACTTCAATGAGTAAAGCCTTCCAACTTCAAGGTTTGCAATTTCCTGAGAGACGATGTTTGGCCGTTTTGGACTACGCCTCATCCAAAGGAATGTATCGCCTTTTTTCGTTCTCGGCCATCGCCCTTGTATCCATCCATAGCCATCTATTGCTCGTGCTTCAATGCTCCCTTCCTCTGCCTGGGCAACCGCCCAACCGGACAACCCCGAAGAAAAATCCGCATTTTTTGCGAATTTGCTCCGGTATTGCAACCCATACTTTGCCGAAAGCATTGTCCTTTCGCCCTCAATGCAATAGTGTCTGTAAAGCATTCCGAGCCATCTTAGCGTTTCCTCGTCCATGTAGCCTGATGTCCAACCCATAATCCCATAGATGTTTGCGAATGTTTGATCATTTGCGAGATGGTGCATTTGCATGTCCAAGTAGACCTTAAAGTCAACATTTGGCTCATGGTTCAAAGTGAGTGGAAAGCATGAGAAAACTCCGAGGCAAATAATCAAATGCTGCTGGAGGTTCGGGAGAGATTTTGCCCAAGCCTCCACTGCTCCTTTTAAATTTCGCCGTATGAATTCCTCCGCTTCCGTTTCCGTTGGTTGTTCTGGCAAGTAGCGTTCCCAGACGAGTTTAAAGCCATTGCCGATAATGGTTTTTACAAACTCAATTCCATTCTTGGATGTGTAAAACCATCTCCCGGATGTTCCAATGTATGGGTAGAAAACTTTCCCTTTAAAGTTTTCGGCAAGCTTTTGGATAGCTGCAGTCCATGATGGATAATTTGCTCTTTCATCCAAAAATTCATCAACGATGACGCCATCATACTCATCCTGAGAGAATCCCGGATTTTTCTCCCAATATTTGTATGCATCTTCGGCTGAAACTGTGGGCTCTTCACCTCTATCTCCAAGTCCAGGGACACCACACTCAATCATCCATCTCCTTCCAGATGCCTTCCATTCCTTTGCCAATTCTGCGTCTTCTTTTCTCCCTGTGCCAATAACCGTCGTAATGTGAGGCAACATATGGGCTTTTAAGAAAGACCAATCATACGGTCCAAAGGATTTGACCCAAGGATCATAACCAAACTTGGCAAACAAAATTTCGGGCACCGAGCGCACAACAACTCTCTCCAGACGAATATTTCCATGGCAGTCAACTACGATGCTATACTCGCCAGCGCGAAGGAAACGAAATGCCTCAACGGTATTTACACCATGTTCGTGAACTATGATTGCCTTCTCAACGCCTTCAACACCCATCAAAATCTTGCTGCCTAAACTAACCTCGCCAACCGTCCGAAATAAAACCCAACCATCCCTTGGATTAACAAAGCGATAGCGAAATAACCCTTTAACAGCGCCCGGAGAGTCATCCAGCAATTCGGTGACAAAGTTATTCAACCTTCTCGGCACCTGCCCTTGCACCTCCGCCAAGCCAAGCAGCACGATAAATGGCAGCAAGATTTTCAACAGCTGTCTCACCACAAACCACATCCTTCTGCTCTCTAAAGCTTCCAGTTACATCCAGTTACACTTGAGCATTAAACACGCCTTTAACTTGCCTTACACAATCTTGGCGAGACCTGCAATCCGCTCAAACGAACTTGTAGTAAGCACCAACTTGCAATGTAGGCAATGTAGTGTCATACGCAACTTTAATTTGCTCGCCTTTTTGACGGCACTCGTTTTGCGCTTCACTATGAACCTTGATTTCTTCGCCGAACAAATTTGGCGTTTAGAAAATTCGTCATCAACCATAGGCTAAAGCCAGTGGCATGTATAACCGACCGCCAGCAAACTTTTGAGTAAAGAGCATCACTCATCATCCACAAGGAAATAAACCGCGCTCAAAATCGCGCGCTGCTTAGCAATTATACCCCGGTAAGCCATGCTGCGACATTCGCGTTATAGTTAATGATGAACGAGGGCTTTAGATAGCCACACAATCCACGAAGGCTTAAGTGGAACACCGCTGCAAGAAATTAAACTTTGTAGAGGTGAATAAAATGTTTGGGTTGGGAACGCCAGAGCTGCTGCTTATACTTTTTGTGGCTCTGCTGCTCTTCGGTCCGACGAAGCTGCCCGACTTGGCGAGGTCACTTGGAAAAAGCGTTCGTGAGTTTAGGCGTGCAATGCACGAAGTGCAACGAAGTATAGAAGACGATAGCTCAAGCACATACTCCTCAAGTGACCAAGAGTATAGAGGTTGATGACGAGGGCAAAGTCAAAAACTCAATCAATGACGAAGATGACATTGCACCGTTTAAGGAAATGTCCAACTTCATTCTCGCGCAGGATTGTTTCACCATCGGCTACACTGACTATGACATCCTGACGGGCACTCCCACGAACGCCAATAGCTTTAACAATTAGTGGCTTTGGACCTGCGCGCGGGTCTTTGAGAGCGCCTTCAAGTGCCGTATAGTAGTAGACAATGCCTTTCTCAATAGCGAAGTGAACTGGCACCATCTGTGACCCGTAAACTACCCTCCCACGCTCATCATAAACTTTCGGACTCATGCTTCGCTCAACTTTTAAGCCACGAGCATCAACTATTAACCCTGTGTAACCCTTCGTCTGCGGTTCCTTAGCCACTGGTTCAGCAACTCTTGGTTGCGGTCTCAACTGTTTTTGCGAACCAGATGCAACGCTGCCTCCTTCGCCAGTTTGTGCGAGTGCTCCAATTAACTCAGAGACCATTGGTGTGCTCTTCCCTCTGCCAACGACGCTGCGAGTAACGCTGACTGGCGAATCACCCACTAAGCCAGTTGTTGATGATGACAAAGGCTTACCTCTGCCTGCCAACTCGGGACGCTCATCAAGTTCGTCCGTTGAACCAAATGAAGTTGTTGGGTCACGAGAACGCGCAAGCGCAATCACACCATAACCACCCTCGGACTCACCACCTGCAGAACTAACACTTCTCGCAGTTGGCTGTGCCATCACAAGACCAAGTTGAGTTGGTGTATGCTTAGCAGTGCCACCTTGAGGTTGCCTGCGAACATCTTCAGCTACGGGTCTGGCTGTTAGTAAGTTTCCGCTGCCTTCCCTCAACCCTTTGGCAACCTTCTCACCCAATGTCGGCACATCAATCTGTGTTGCCACTTCGCTGCCGGCTCTTTTGATGCCCACATTGTAAGAGGCATCATTTACGGATGGCGCTTCATAAGTTGCGCCTCTTCTTGGAAGGGTGCCAACTTGTATGTTTGTGAGCGGTGTTGTAGTTTTCCCCCATCTTGGTTCGCTTGTCTTCTTCGCTGCAAGCGAGCTTTCGCTTTGAACCCGTCTTGAACGAACAATCTCAACTTGGCTTGATTTGAAGATGACTTTGGCGCTGCTACTTGTGCTGCTTGATATGCGCTTTTCAGCTTTCGTTTGCTGGCTCATATCTGCATGAGTTGGCTTACGCATTACACCAACGCGGCTTCGCAAATTGGTTTGAGTGCTGCTGGTTATGTGCCGAACTTGTCTTGTGTGCATCTTCCATTCAACCACAATTGGAGATTCAATGCGCGCAACTTCAATTGCGGTGCTCATTGCCATCCTCGGGAGCATAACCTTAATCGGCATCAAAAGAATGAGGGCATGCAGGACACATGAGATAAACCAAAATGTGCTTAAGTGGCTTAGTTGGCTTGGTTCATCATGGACTGCGTTCATAGCTTCGTCACCTCATTGCAATTATGCCATCCCAAAATAAATCACGGTTTTAACAGCCCTCTCATGATACCAAGCGATAGCCGGCACGAAAACCGCAATGCAATTTAGAACGACTCCTCAATGGCTTTCGTTAACTTCACGGTTTTTATCTTGGCTAATTACGGCGATCAGTCCTGCACGCAATTTGCGCACTTTAACCCACCAAGCGGATGGCTCAAACCTCCACCGCCAAATAAGCCAAACTGTAACAGCTAAAAGTATCGCCGTTGTGATGATGCCCCCTTCAAGCCCAAAAGAGCCGCCGGTCAAAATTTCATTCCCGTGCCATGACACATGCATCACATGCTCGTTGAATGCCAATCCACTAACTGGCGACCCAAAGACGATGCCGCATGAGAAGTTCCAACCCCAGTGCAGCCCGATAGCCGTCCAGAGTGTGCCAGTTCGTATGACAAGCAACGCAGTCACAACGCCAAATAACCCGATGTTGATGATGCCTATAATTGCAGTGTGCGCCTCAGTCGCCGGAAGCATGGCGAAGTTCATAAGATGAAGAAGGGAGAAAAGGATGGATGTTGCAGAGATGCACAAAGCAATGTTGTAGTGTGTTAGCAAGTTCTGGAGTATGTAACCGCGCATCGTCAACTCTTCCATGCAGCTTTGAAAACATAGGCTCAGCAGATAAAATGCAAACCCGAGAGACGTTGCGTCCCCGAAGCCTAAGAAGCTCGCCTCACCAATGAGAATGCAGATAAGCGTAACAAAAGCTGTCATAGCAAAGCCACCAACAAAGCCGATGAGCAAATGCATGTGGCAATTGCGAATTGTTAGCCCAAGACTGGATAGGCTCGCCCTGTCAAGAAACCGCCTGCAGATGAACATGGCGATCGAAACTGGCACATAGAAGCAGCATGTTAGGAGAAGCAAGGCTATCGGTGAGTCCAAAACCTTTTGAGGCTCAATGAGCGTTATGTCAACAAGCGCAATAACAACGGTTGCAATGAGCGAAAATGGGAGCAATAGCACAAAGCTGATAAGAGCGAACAACGCTATGCGCAATATGGGATTGAGCAATGGCATCTGCACGCTTTGGTGCACCAATTTGATCGCCATCCGTTGGAGAGTGTTTATCACGGCGCTTTGATGCTCTTATCCATCACCCTATTTTGCGAATGCTGCTATCAGTTCCTTACTCAAAATGTTGTCAGTGCTTCTCTACCCGTGCCATAAAAGACATGCCATAAAAGATGAGCGCACTGAGCTGTTAGCTTTAGCCGAATGTGATTCAAGACAACAAACGGTGCCGTCAATGTGAGTCGTCAATAGGGGCGTATGTGGTGCGTTCCAAAATTCGGACGGACAAGCCGCTTGCAACTGCTCTTCACCACTCAATCCTGAGCCTCACCTTTAAGACCGCTTTCAGAAATTAAGGTGGCATATAGCCTCGTGGCGTTATGACTCGCCCATAAGGTTGTTTAAATTTCGCCACACACAAACGGCAGCGCTGCATGGCGATGGTTCTCATCGTTTCGCGAGCCGAATAGCGGTCATGTTACTTTAATTTCTTGAAACGGTATAAGACACAACAACGGTTAGAATCAAGGTGGCTCTATGTAGCAACGGCTTTAGCCACGACCACAGCATAAGCGGTGGTTGTTCGGGGACCTAAGGTTTTAGTGTCACAAATTTTGGCATAGGTAAATCTTGCCCCTTCAGAATGAAAAGATTTCGTGCCCGCGCTTTTTGAAGACGAAGTCAACCATCGTCCACAAACCGGCGCTGGAAAATTCAGCCATGATGAGTCCGAGGAAGCCGTGAATGAGTTGTCTATAAAGCCTTGCACCGCCAAAGCGCATCACAATAACCTTTAAAGCCCATCCAACCATGATCGGAAACCAGAAGTTTATCATCGGCCATGAGGCACCCATCAGGTAGCCAATTGGGTGTAACGGAAACCACATGAATGAACGATGCAGCAAAAGTATGAGCATCATGGTGGCAGCACCAACAATCATTCCAACCATAGCGCTGATTGATGGCGGCTCGCCAACAGTTAGAAGATGTGCTGTCCATGCGCAATAAAGGTTGCGAGTGTAATAAGTTGTAAACCATGGGTGGAGTGTCATCCCACCATAGCGATACATTAGCCAAAGGTAGGAGGCAAATGAGCTGACGATAGCGATGAAGACGCTCAAAGCGAGCGCTAAAGTGAGCATGCGCAAGTTCAATCTACATAAATTACCGAGTTTCAGAGATTGCATTATGCACGGCATAAGTGGGCTCCTGTTGTCAAGCATGAAGAGGTGATCAAAGAGCGTCAGAATTGCTACTTGGCGTGCGCTGAAACGCTGTGAGCCAAATACCGCAAGCATAATGTTCCACGGGCGAAATGGGTGCTGCACATAAAGCATGCCACCTTCACAGACGAGCCTGACAGCCACAATGTGCACCACAAAGTAAAGGGAAAAGAGCGCAAGCGTTGCAACGAAGCCAGCCCCTGCAGCATAGCCCCAAAGGGACATGGCGATTATGCTGATAAACAAAGCAAGGTATGCGACGCTGAACGGCATTGCTTCATCCTTGTCGTCGGCTTCGCTGCTTGAGGCACTTGGGTGCGTTTTGAATGGTCGTCCCAAATCCAAATTGAGCAACTGTCTTGATGAGATTTTGAGGGCGTTCACCAGATGCTCTCTTGCATTCCAGAGCGTGTAAATGCCAAAGAGCAATATGCCGCCTATCATTTGATGTGCCACAAAGCTTCTGACCGGGTATGCTTGGACATTGCGCATTTGTATACCGAATGAGGCAGCAACAATCTGTTGCATCAGGAAAAAGAAGTAAAAAGCAAACAGGCTGAATGCCAGCTCAGCTGGCAGGAGATAGCTCAGCCCAATTATGCTGAATGGTATGCGCACCCAAAATGGTTGAATTGCATTCCAAGGCGGACTTGAAAAATATTGGTCAAGCGAGATTCGGTGAGTGTTTATGTATGGAACTTGAGGGATGTAGAAGTGCAAACCGTTGAATGTGTGGAGCGCAAATGGCACAAGGAAAAATGCCCACATAGTGCGGTTGCGGAAGAAGCCGCTAATTAGAGTTCTCTCATCCTCGTAATTCGTCATTTGCACTGGAAGGTGAACGAGAGGGAATACGAGCTTCTCGTTTTCAACCCATTGCTTTCGCAGCAAAGCAGCGAGGCAGAAGAAGACAGTGTAGACCGGCAAGATAAGCCCAAGCCAACATGAAAGCGGTATAACCCAATCAACAAATGGCGGGAATGCATTTGGTGGAAGACCCTCGTAAAGGAACTTAATTGCATCTTTGCTTTGAGGCGCAAGCCACTTTGGCAAGTTGGGCAGTATGAGTTCGCCGAACCTGTTCTCGGGAGAAGCAAAATAGTGTGGACCAGCGATGTATGGGATTAGCAGCCCAGTTAACCCAAACGATGGTATACCAGCCGATACAAGCGCCATAGCGAAGATGGCTATCAATTCACTCTGTGATAATCCCCTGCCCAATGCCCTCAGCGGCGGATTCAGAAACAGCGTCATGGCAAAGAGCAATGTGAAACTTGCTATCGGAAACGATGTAAGCCCAACCCAAGTCCCCTTCATCACCAAATCGCTGTATGGTATGACGATGCCAAGAAGAAAGACGAAAATGAGACCAACGAACCAAATGCGCCCTCTAACACCATGGATAACTTTGTCTTGCTCTCGGATAGCTCTACTAACGCCCGAAGTTGTGCCCATTGGCTACCACCGAAGCTTGCTCATCACCTTGTGAAAATTAAGGCAACCGAATGAACAGGCTATCTATGACTTGTTTGCGGTTGTAAACATCTCTAAGTTATACTGCATTAAGCGATGGAGTTGTGCTATGGTTGGATGATGCTACTGGTTAATTTTGCTTGCGGGGACTTTCATTCCCCACGAATAACAGAAAACCTAAAGGGGGTGGACGAGTATGCTTAAGGTGAAGATGAAAAGCACAGTTGTTGAGGCATTGCTAACGGTAGGTGTGTTTGTGACTGCCCTTAGTGTCATAGCTATCGTCAATCCACTGACTACAGCACAGGAAGCGCTTAATCAACTTACAGATGATGAAAAGAGGCAAGGTTGGCAGTTGCTCTTCAATGGGCGAGACTTGAGCAAGTGGGTCGTAATGGGAAGTAAAGAAGGCTTCTATGTAAAGGACGGTGTCATAAGGAGCGAGGGTGGAAAGGGTGGCTATTGGCTGCGCTCCGAGCGCCAATATAGCGATTTCATTCTGAAGCTTGAGTGGCGTGTCTCACCCAAAGGTAACAGTGGCGTATTTATACGATGCCCTGAGAAGGGCAACCCATGGCAGACCGGAATTGAGGTGCAAATCACAAACGAACCAAGAGATGACCTTCACTGCACCGGCTCACTTTACGGACTCGTGCCAGTAAAGCCGCGCCCAGACGAGTCAGCAGATAAGTGGCACCAGTTTGAGATACACTGTGCTGGCAAACGAATAGTCGTTCTTGCCGATGGTGTAAAGTGCGTTGATGCACACATGGACAAAGTGCCAGCATTAAAGAACAAGCCGATGAGCGGCTACATTGGCTTGCAGGATTCGCACGCACCAGCACCAAGCTACATTGAGTTCCGCAACATCAAACTCAAGGACTTGAATGCTTTACTTGGTGACTTGCTTAGGCTTGAGCTACCGGACAATGTTCCACCGCCTGGATTTACAGCGTTATTCAACGGGAAGGACTTAAGTGGTTGGAAGGTTGACGATGAGGGGAGAAAGCACTGGGTCGTCAAAGATGGCATCATTGACTACGATGGCAAGTGGCGTGACCTGTGGACGGAAAAGGAATTTGAGGACTTCATACTCATCGTTGACTGGAGATGGAGTAGCAAGCCGAATGAAATTGAGCGCCCAGTAATACTCCCAAGTGGAGAATATGCAAGGACACCAGATGGTAAGATAGTAACGCAGCGTGTGCTTGATGCCGGTGACAGTGGAATTTACCTTCGCGGTTCAAGTAAGTCCCAGATTAACATTTGGTGTTGGCCATGCGGCTCCGGTGAAATATACGGCTACAGGACCGACACAAAAATGCCGCCAGAAGTGAGGGCTGGAGCAACGCCGAAATTGAACGCCGACAACCCAATTGGCGAGTGGAATAGGTTCATCATCATCATGCGTGGAGAACGGGTGACCGTCTTCCTTAACAATCTTGAAGTCATTTCGGATGCATGGCTTCCCGGTGTGCCAAAGAGAGGTCCAATTGCACTTCAGCATCATGGCGACCCAATACAGTTCAAGAACATCTTCATCAAAGAGCTGCCTAAGGAAGGGTAAGCACAAGTCTTCTTATACGCCCATATGGTTTGAGCTGCTTTGTTAAATGTGATTGATAAGCCTTGTTCTAACCCAATGCGCTGGACATATGTGAAACAGTGGTTTGAACGGCAGCCGGTGAAAAGCCACAGGGCTACAATGTTATAAGCTTTTGTTTGCGAGCCTTTGTCTTCCTCAGGCAAACTTGTTGACTTCACACCCTCCAAAAACGAATTGACGCCATAAAACAAAGGGCTGATTTGCGAGGTGCTACGAAATGTGTCTGGCGGTGCCAATGAAGGTCATAAACATTGAAGGTGTAGAAGCAGAGGTTGAGCAAGGTGGCACAAGGCTTCGCGTGAGGGCTGACTTCGTTGAAGATGTCAATGTGGGCGACTATGTGCTTGTGCATGCTGGCTTCGTCATTCAAAAATTGGATGAAAATGAAGCGCTTGAGACGCTGCGTTTGCTTGAGATGCTTGGAATGGGTGTTCAAAGCACACCGGTTGCAGAGGGGTGAAAAGATTGCGTTGGGTAAGTGAATTTCGTGACGGCAGCATTGCAAAACTCATCCTTGAACGAATCAATGAGCTTGCCGAGCACGAATGCACCTTGATGGAAGTTTGCGGGACGCACACAATGGCGATTGCCAGATTCGGCATTAGGCAAGTGCTGCCTAAGTCAATTAGGCTTGTCTCAGGACCTGGCTGTCCAGTTTGCGTCACAACTCAATCAGATATAGACAGGTTCATCTCCATCGGGCAGATTGATGGTGTTGTGCTCGCCACATTCGGCGATATGGTTAAAGTCCCCGGCTCAAAGATTAGTCTGAGGGATGCTCGTGCACACGGCATTGATGTGCGAGTGGTCTATTCGCCATTTGAGGCAGTTGAGCTTGCACGCCAGATGCCCAATAGGAAGGTTGTATTTGTTTCAATCGGATTTGAAACTACGACCCCAGGGATCGCACTTGCGATAATGCAAGCAGAGAAAGAACGCCTTCGCAACTTCTTCATCTACCCGGCAAACAAGCTTGTCCCACCTGCAATGAAAGCACTCCTATCGTTTGATGATGTCTGCGTTGACGGCTTCATATGCCCGGGGCATGTGAGCACAATAATAGGCACTCGCCCATACGAGCCGATAGCAACTGATTACGGCAAGCCATGTGTTATTGCTGGGTTTGAGCCGTTGGACATCCTTCAAGCTGTTTTTATGCTGCTGATGCAAATTCGCTATGGACAGGCAAAGGTTGAGAATCAATACAGGCGTGTTGTCCGACCGGAAGGAAACGAGGCTGCAAGAAAGGCTATTTACGAAGTGTTTGAACCAAATTCAGTTGAGTGGCGTGGCTTGGGCTTGATTGAGTGTAGCGGTCTGAAGCTGAGGAGCAAGTATGAGCATTTTGATGCACTCCTTAACTTTGATGTTCAAGTGCCACCGACAAGTGAGCACCCAGAATGTCAATGCGGAAGGATACTTCGTGGCGCCGCAGTGCCAACAGATTGTCCGCTCTTTGCAAGTGCATGCACTCCTGAGCATCCAATAGGACCTTGCATGGTATCAAGCGAAGGGGCTTGTGCAGCCTACTTTCGCTATCGCGAGGTGAGCCTGAGTTGAGTGTCCATTCAACTCACGGTTTAGCGAAGGGCATAAGTAAAGTCGTTACGCTTGCTCATGGTGGTGGCGGAAGACAAATGCACGAACTCATAAAGCTGGTCTTCCTTCCAGCATTTGCAAACGAGATGCTCTCACCACTCTCCGACAGCGCAATAGGTAACTTTGATGGATACAAGATCGCCATCACGACAGATGCGTTTGTCGTATCGCCAATTGAATTTCCCGGCGGTGACATAGGCAAGCTATCAGTCTGTGGCACCGTGAATGACCTTTCGGTTGCTGGCGCACGCCCAATTTGGCTTTGCGCCTCCTTCATTGTTGAAGAAGGTTTGCCGATAGAGACGCTTGAACGAATAGCCAATTCAATGCGCCATGCTGCAATTGAAGCCGGCGTGAGCATAGTCGCTGGCGATACAAAAGTCGTTGGCAAAGGGGCTTGTGATAAGCTATTCATCGTCACATCCGGAGTTGGAGTAGTGCAAGCTGATTTAAATGCAAAGCACATTCGTGAAGGCGATGTCGTCATTGTAAATGGCTATGTCGGCGATCATGGAATAGCTGTCATGTCAAAGCGTGAGGGACTCGGATTTGAAACAGAAGTGGAAAGCGATTGTGCACCACTTTGGTCACTTGTTGAGTCATTGCTTTATGGCTGCAAGACTTTACGCTGCCTCAAAGACCCAACAAGAGGCGGGCTTGCCACAGCGTTGCATGAACTTGCAGAGGCTGCAAGTGTGTGCATTGAAATTGACGAAGATGCAATTCCAATACGCCCATCTGTGCTCACGGCTTGCGAGCTGCTTGGCATTGATCCGCTCTATGTTGCTAACGAGGGTAAGTTAGTTGCCATTGTCTCAAGGGATGAAGCTGAAGTGGCATTAAGCATAATGCGTTCACATCCACTCGGCAAACACGCAAGCATAATTGGGAGAGTTATCGCAGAGCCGAAGGGGCAATTGGTTATTCGGACAACCATAGGCTCAAGACGCTTGGTTGAGCCTTTCTCTGGAGAGCAACTGCCAAGGATTTGCTGATGCCATTCACTTTAGATTTGTGCAGTTGGCACTGTTTCGTAGGGGCAGACGATAATCTGCCAGATAAATGCTTACAAAAACAAATGATGTGGGCAGCTTAACAGCCACCCATACTTTCAAAACTGATTATCCGTCAGAGTTGATTACTAAAGTGCAATTAGCGATTAACATCCCTGACGATAGTTGCTTTTATCTGAGACTTTGCCTAACTTGCAGGTGAAAGCAGGAGTAATACATCCGATAGCATCCTGCGGGGAATTTTAGCCTCGTTGCGGAACAAAATGAATTTCGTGGGCGTTTTAAGTCTTGTCTGGAAAAAATTCACGAAACGGGGGTGTTCAAACCGTGCCAAAAACAACAAGATTGATTTTGGCTATTTGGGCGTTGGCATTTATGGCTGTTGCCTTCGCTCAACAGAGCAAAAAGGCGTCAACAGTGACAGGCG
>JANXAS010000067.1 GCA_025062195.1 Armatimonadota bacterium | reverse complement strand
ATAGAGCTGCTTGTGGTGATAGCCATAATCGCCATCTTGGCAGCGATATTGTTCCCTGTGTTTGCGAGGGCAAGGGAGAAAGCAAGGACTGCATCATGCCAAAGCAACTTGAGACAGGTTGGAAATGCAATGCTCATGTATATTCAGGATTACGATGAGAGATTTCCTGGGCATGGAAACGATGCCATCCCAGAGACCGTTTGGCCACTTGTGCTCTTGCCGTATACTAAGAACCAGCAACTTTTCCACTGCCCAAGCGGTCCAGCTTCGTGGCACAGTCATGTCCCTGGTGGCAGTGACTATGGCTTAAATTGCCGTTACCTTGGGTATAGAAGCCTTGCACATGTTGAAGACACCGCTGGAACAATCATGGCAGCAGATTCAAATGGCGATAACAGGATCGGTCCTGAGTGGACGAACTTACCATGCCGTGGTGGTAGCGCTGGCTCACCATCGGATATGCAAGTTGTCCCACGACACAATGAAATGTTCGTAGCATGCTTCGTTGACGGGCATGTGAAAGTTATGAAGTTTGATCATCTTGTGACCGAGCCAAGGAAATGGTTTGACCCAACCCAGTATTGAATACTTGAGTGCGTATCTCTTGATGCACCATCATATTACTCGCTGGCTTGGTGTAATCACTATCCGAAATTCATTGATGCTCATGGGGACTTTGTCTTTACCATTTTGGGATGCGACAATTTAGCGATAATCTAATTGCCCGGCATCAATTAGTGCAAAGTAAGCATCAGCTGCGCCGCCAAACTTCTCCTGTATCGGGTTGCGAATGAGCAAAGTTAATTGACCGCAAGTTTCACAATGGCATCCACTGCCCTCACCGAATGTCCTTCCAACAACGACGACCATTTTGCCAGAACATGCCAAAGAGACAAGATCGCAATCTGGCATACGGCTGCAAAATAACAACTCGTTAAAGTCGCCGCTGAATATGCCGAAGTGATCGCCACTGCCACCACGAAGGTAGTTTCCGCTCCAAGCGTCTGGCGTCTCAATGACATTGTGCGCAGTGCCACCAATGAATGCTATCCGCCCATCACCAAGCTCGCATAGTTCATCAATGTCTGCGCTGTTAGGACGATTTTGACCCGTCAAGAAGGCACACCAATTCGTGCCAGATTTAAATTGCCATGACTTAAGCTCAACCCTCATCAACCAACTGAACCTGCCAACCCTTGCCCCCCAAAGTGAGTCAATGAAGCCGTATTTGACAGGCTCGTCCAAATTCGTTGGTTGACGAAGGAAAACAGAATTGCCACCATCAGACCAACCAGCTACTGCTAAGTCGCCCTCTCTTGTCACAATCATAGCCTTGAATCCGGAGTCGGAGACAAGTCGGTATTTCCCATCGCCAACTGTCTTTGGCTCCCATGTCCAAAGCCTCTTAACTTCTGTGCCATCATCAATGCTGATAACATAACAAAATGGCTGGCGCCAAGGCTCGCGACCCGTGTGAGTGTTCCTATCGCCAGCGATAAAGGCAAGCCTTCTATCCTCATCAACTGTTAAAAGGACACCGGAAGTCCGGCATACCTCTTTGAGCTTTCTCTCCTTGCCCATGACATAGATACGATTGTATGCGGAAAGGACTAACTCTCCGGTGCGCAGCGGATAACACCTTATGCCGACCCGCCCACCAACTCTGCTCTCCGGACCGATGCCACCCTCAGCACGCTCAAAAATTAGCACCCACTGCAATCGTCCATCACTTGAAAAGTGCGCAAGGTAAAGATCTCTTCCCTTCCCTTCACCATCTGGTGGTGTGATGATGTCATGTGATATGTTGGATGCCTTTAGCCACCGTCTAAAGTTCTCAGTGCACTTACCAGAGATGTAAATGGCGTCATTGCTTGATGCTGCAATGTAAGCGCCATCAGCATTGCCCCACCCAAAACGCACTGCTCTAATTACTTTGCGACCGTCCCCTGATAGCCAAAGTAGAAATGCAGCGATGTTTGGATTGGCGTAATTGATGCGCTTTGCTCCCTTCCCATCTATCAAGAGCGCTTGAGCATCTGTCGGATTGTCTTCGCCGATTATGGCTAACCCATCAACCTTTGGGAACTCCGCGCCCCATGCATTTCCAAGGAGCACGATTGTGCCATCGCTTAAAAACAAAGCGTCAACAAACTCCTCCACACTGCTTGTGCCAAAGCAACTTGCAACAAGCAACTTCACATTGCCGCATGAGCCTTTTGCCTTACGAGAGAACTGATGGAAGCGTGTCTCTTGAGCGAGCATAAAGCTCGCCATCGCTGCTACAAGAAGTGATGCACAAAGCGCTATCCACTTTTTGCCTCGCATTGCCTTTCACCCCTTTAAGCTACGACTTTCAAAAGCAATTGTGCAACTGAGCGCAATTTGGTGTTAAGCCACCACTTCAGTTCTTCAGTATAGCTCTTTACTCAAGAAGTTGTCAGCGCACATCCATACTGATGGCTTCAGCCAATCGTTGATGGCGGAACAGGCAAGCGCAATACTCTTTACTCAATAAGTTTGTTAGCGCTTTGGATGGCTTGGTTCTTGATGAATCAAAAACTCAGCAACACATCTGCTCGCCCTTTGGATTATCTCGCCAGCTGAAGTCGGCACTCAGAAACTCGTCATAAACTGCGAGCTAAAGCCAGTAGCATAGTTGGCAATGCTGCTCGCCAACAAAAATTTAGTGCTCATTCGTGCCATCATCAACGGATGGCTAAAGCCAACGACATAGTAAGTTGAGTTCGTCGTGAAGCACTATGAATTTGAAAAAACATGCTGTAGCAATTTACGCTGTGCGCATTAGCAAACAGCCGTTGGAGAATTTACGAGCGTCAGCCTTAAATTGGCGAAAATTTATTTCAGTTTAGCCTTTTTCCTCCCGAATTCCTTATTTTTGTCGGGAACATCTCCTATATTTGATGCTCATTCAATTTTGCTTTTCAATACCGCTTCAGTTTGCTCCTTACGATACTCCTCAAGTTTTTCCCTTATCTCTGGATGCTTTAGAGCCAATACTGCTGCTGCGAATAGAGCGCCATTCACCGCACCAGCCCTCCCAATCGCCATTGTGCCAACTGGAATTCCAGCTGGCATCTGCACCATTGAGAGCAGCGAATCTAAGCCGCCAAGCGCCTGAGTTTGCATTGGCACACCAATAACTGGCAAAAGCGTCTTTGAAGCTATAACGCCAGCGAGGTGTGCAGCACCACCAGCCGCTGCAATTATAACCTCAAGCCCGTTGCTTTCAGCATTCTCGGCATATTCAGCAGTTTGGTCAGGGGTGCGGTGCGCTGAGAGAATGCGAACCTCGTAAGGTATGCCAAGTCGCTCAAGAGTCTCGGCTGCATGCTTCATCGTCTCCCAATCAGACTTGCTACCCATCACAATGCCAACAAGTGGCTTTTGCATTTAAATCACCCCCACCGATATGATGTGACTGATGATAGTCCACTCACTTTCTTTGCGTGCATTTCACACGCTTTCACCACACCTTGACCAAATTCCATTGATTGGGACTCAAGTCACGCAAAGTCTGTTCCGAGCCAAAGCTGCCTCACCTAAAAACTACACCAAACCGTAGAAGATGGCTCTGTATCATTTTCACCCATCCAGGAAAATTCCGGAGAATATGCCCAATTTATTCGGATGAATCTTGGGTAAAAGCCCCCACCATGAAGTGCCGCCTATTTTTGGCAACGGAGTTTAACGACTGTCATGAACAAGCCATGACGCCACATAGTTTAGATGTTGCCTCCCACGAAAATTGCATTAGTTACGGCAAATAATGTCCTTCACCGCTCTGAACCAAATTTGCATAAGCACATTTCTCATGAAAATTCCACAGATAAGACGCAAATGCCACTAAATGAGACCGAGTGTGGTAACCATTCATCAAAATCCAAATTACACCATAGGTGCAGTTTCAAATACGATAACCCTGTCCAAATTACATCCAATCAAAGACAACACCAACAAACTCGTCTGGATGTTCACGCAAGCCTTCATAAGCCTGTGCACATTGCTCTGGGCGCATTCGGTGCGTTAACAACGGTTCAACCTTTAATTTGCCATCGGCGATAAGTTGCATATTGATTTTGGTGTTGCGCTCAATACTGTGCTTGTAAATTAGGGCGTTTTGCTCACTCGGAATCAAATCGGAGCGATTTTCTTTAACTGGGTAACGCCACTCATGAGCACCTTTGAATGTTATGCAACCATATCCAGCCAGATGGATGCGTTCAAGCAACTCTGTAACATTTGTCTCAAGCTTCCTGCCAAAGTATGAGCCGAGCAAAATTACCTCGCCATACTTAGCTGCAAGTTGTGCTGCCATAATGGTTGCTGATGGGCTACCAGTAGCGTCAACGACAATCTCACAGCCGTTTCCATCGGTCATTTCACGCACCGCTTGAACTGCATCTTCTGAGGATGCATCCACAAGCAACTGAATCCCACACTGCCTTGATATATCCAAGCGCTTTGGCAGCCGGTCAATGCCTATGACACGGCAGCCAGCAAGTTGAAACAGTTGAGCAGCCATGTTACCAACAACCCCAAGCCCAATGACTGCGACATTGTCGCCAAGTTCAGCATTGCTTACTCGTATTGCCGTCATGGAAATGTTCGCCATCCTGACGAAGACAGCTTTGAATGGATCCAAACCGTCAGGCACCTTTGCAGTCAAAACCCTCGCCTTAGCATGGCTCGCATGGTTGCTATATGTCAGGATGATGTCGCCAACTTTCACATCCGTGACCGCACTCCCAACAGCAATAACCTCACCGACAGCGCCATACCCTGGATGAAATGGGAAAGGTGCCCAATCAGCTAAGCCAGCAAGGCATGCAAGCTCAGTGCCAGCACTTATAATGCTCGCAATCGTTCGTATGACGACTTCGTCATCCTTTGGAGTCATGTCAATATCAACTTCCTCAAGTTGAACCGAGTTTGGCGCAACAAAGACAACACGCCTAACAACCGCCATCATTACTCACCCCCATAACTGATGAAGTTAACGACACTTACACTGCAAAGACAGCTGCAAGTAGGAACAGACTTAGCGCAAAAATCACTCGCTCTTTGCTACAAACTTCGTTTGTTAGGTTCGCAGTCAGCCACGAAACTTGGAGGGCGAGGCTAATGCCAAGCCAAAACTTTGTTGTTAAGGTTCGTAGTTAGCCACGAAGCGTTAGCATAGTGGCGTCCAATTTGTCCCTTGCCTCTTGCCCCATGTCCCTTGTCCCATTTTTACGGCACTACGCTTCGCTCCGTGCCTGACTACGAACTCCTTTGACGACAATGCTCGTAGTCAGCCACGAAGCGTTAGCAAAGTGGCGTCTTAATTTGTCCCTTGCCCCTTGCCCCATGTCCCTTGTCCCTTGTCCCATTTTTACGGCACTAAGCTTCGCTCCGTGCCTGACTACGAACTCCTTTGACGACGATGCTCGTGGTTAGCCACCAAGCGTTAGCAAAGTGGCGTCCAATTTGTTACTTGACTCCTGTTCTTCGTCCTGTCCCTGACGGCACTTCTCTTCGCGCCTTACTAAAAACTTTTGAGCAACGAGCGAAAGCACTTTTACCACAAATGTTGTTAATATAAACCCACCTTAACCATGTTACAACCTTCAGCCACAGTCTTTGACGAACCCATGAGTGCCAACTTTAGTCGGAAAAAGCTCATGTGGACAGAATGAGAACTTTTTGTCTCGTGATTCAAATTGTATGGCTGGACAAAATCCACCTCTTTTTTCGCGGGGCGGATGAAATCCACCCCAACCTTTTCATGCCCACTTAGAAGTCATTTTACACAACAAAACGCTTGCTGGCTAATCCGGAGTCAAAGCCACCACAACTGTGCCAAGCTCTGCAAGCTTCAAGGTCAAAGTGTTACCTTTCAACTTCAATGGCTGCTTGTCAGGCAAAAGTGTCGCCAAGAACCTGAACGACTTAAGCACTTTGCTGTCCAACTGAATTGTCACATCTTCCGGTTTGTCCGTCGGATTGTGAGCGACTAAGTAAACTTCCTTGCCTTCTCCAAATCGCTCAAGGCGAACAAATTCAGGGTTTGCCCTTGCACCTGTGATAGGCTGCCAACCTGCTTTCGCCAGCGTTTGCAGTAGTGGAGCATATTTGCGCAAAATCTTCAAGTCGTTTCCGTGCCCCGGGAAAATCCCGTGTAGCAAATGCCAAGCAACCTCCCATTCTGGTCGTGGGTTATACGGCAAGTCGGTGCACGACTTTTGATAGGCAATTGCTCGGATGAAGTCTGGGTCGGCAAACTTAGGATGTTCAGCACCAAAGATGTCAAGGTAAGGCGCAGCGAAAGTTAGCCAGCCAGGTGTCGTTCCCCAAGAGCAATTTGCCATTAAAACCCAACCACGCTTTTGTGCTATCGCTGCCAATTCCTTTAACCACTCAACGGTCGTGAAAAAGGCAACTTGCACAGGTTTTTGGTCAAAAGCCGAAAAACTTAATGGCAACCGCGAATATCGGAAATGCTCCCTTCGGTAGTTTACATAGGACAAATTGCCGTAGCCACCAAGTGAGTCAAGAGCGATACCATTATAGCGTGCACCTACCTTTTCCATCGCCATTAATGCTGGCAAGATAATTTTGTGTATGTTGAACCAACCCTTACCTTCGGTCAAAGCCGGGACAAGATTGCACGAAAGGATAGCACCCCACCGGTTGCCCATCCAGCCGTAACGCCCTGTGCTAACATATGGACGCCCAAACGCATCATAGTTGAGTGACCTCAAAACAACTTGCGCAGTCTCTTTGATGCGCTGCTTCAAATCTCCATCGGTATGCGCCAGTGGATAAACGCGGTAGGAAGTTTTCGCCACCCGTTCCAGTTCTTCCAAATCGCCCTCCGCCAACTTGCGCAGCCGCGCCACAACATCAGTAAAAGTGGGCTGTTGCTCAAAATCTTGATGACTCTGTTGATATGTTTGCGGCTCAATATAGAACAGAGCGAGAGTTCCATGTTCGTTATCCCACTTAACAGCCTTTTCATCTCGTGGTCCCCAGTGGAAGGCAAATCCAGCTTCCAAAGCACCTTCAGTTTCAGCCATGTTGCCCCATACATACCAGCCACCTTCACGCTTGACACGCTTGACGAAAAATTGCGGGAAAAAGTCGTAATAGCACTGAAGAGCAGAGCGAAAGCCCCATTCATGGTCATGCCGGTAAAGCAAAAACCGAAATGGCGCTTCCCAAAGTGGACTGCCATCAATGCGTTTTTCAGGGATAAGCCCTAAGTCAATGGCAATGTAGAACAAACCCAACGACGGATTGTAAACGATGCGATGGACAGCAGGCTCGTCCATGCGAATTGCTAAAGTCAGCCCGCATTGTTTTGGTAGTGTTAATGCGCCCAATGGATACTTGGAGTGAGACCCATTCAGCCCGTAGCCCATACCACGCTCAAGATAGTGCAACTCGCCAGCCTCATCTGTTTCCATGCGAAAAGAAGCAACGCTGTCCCACCATTGCCATTGACCTCTGATAACTGGCAAAGCGAAGTAAACAGTGATGGCTCTGTCTTCTTTGCGCAAATCGGCAATGTGTCCGCTAATTTCTAACCAATTGCCCTCACTTTTGTAAGTTGCAAAGACTTCAAGCCCCAAATCAGCTAACTTTGAATGCTGATGTATTTCCGAACCTTTTTGTGTCACTGTCCCGCCAACCATTTTTGGCGGTTCGTCAATGCGAGTGACATCGCGAACTAAAAGTCCAGTCGGCACATTTTCCGAAGCAGTGCCCAAAACTTTTCCACCAAGGCGGATTTGAACGATTTCACCGCCTTTGCCAAAAAGCAATTCAAGTCCATCATCGGTGGCAACTTTACCGACTGATTCGGTAACCATTCCCTTGAGTTGTTGGCGAGTAAAAGTGAGTCCGTCAAAGACAATCGTTTCACCGCCAATTTGCTCCAACTCTAACTGAGCCACCTCCCATCGGAACTTGTGCGGCTTTGACGGCGGCAATTCGTAAAGGTAAAGATCAAATTGGCGGATAGTTGCACGGCGAATTTCCGTCAGCCACTCAACAATTTCAACCCAACGCCCAACAGGCAAAGAACGCCAAATAACTTGCTGCTTCATTGGTTTGCCCGGGTAGTCTGGTAAACGAGTTTGCTCATCGTAGAAGACGAAGGCAAGCGCTTTTAAGTGAATATCTGGGTCGTCACAAGTGACACGCAACTTCGCCCGAAGGCGCACATAGAGACGCCAGTCTTGCGGTTTAGGAAAAGTTCGGCGAATCTTTGGGAAGTCTTCAGTGTCACCATCAGCGGTCACATCAACGACAAAAACGCCATTTTGGCTTGAAAGTTGCATTTTCGTCCCGCCTTTGTCAATACCTGCCACCCAATCCTTCGGCTCACCAAGCAAGCTCAATGGCTGTGCTTCAGCTAATGATATAATGAGCACCAAAATTAGCCCAAATACGCTCACTTTCATCATCCTTCACCCCCTCTAACATGGTGCACTAAATTTCACTCATTACGCTGCCTAATATCCCGACGACACCTGTAATTATGCCACACCTTCAAAGAGTGAGCTACACAGCCAATGTCATTTCAAAGATGAACGACAGTCTACCCGAAAAAACAAAAACGAACGTGCACGTGCTAAACAGTAGCCGCATTCAATTGCGTAACTCTTGACAAAAGTTACGCACTGAAGTATGGAGCGGATGAAATCCGCCCAAACCAATGACTTTTTACGATGATTTTTTCGGGAAGACCGTCGTATGCACCTACGAACAACGCCGACTGTGTAAGTCCTAACTCAAAAGTTTGTTTGTTCGTAGTCAGGCATGAAGCGAAGCTTAGTGCCGTAAAAATGGGACAAGGGACACGGGACATGGAACATGGGGCAAGGGACAAATTAAGACGCCACTTCGCTATCGCTTCGTGGCTAACTACGAACCTTAACAACAAAGTTTTGGCTTGGCAGAGCCTCGCCCTCCAAGTTTCGTGGCTGACTATGAGTATTCCTGTCAAGATAGTTCGTAGTAAGGCACGGAGCAAAGCTTAGTGCCGTAAAAATGGGACAAGGGACATGGGACATGGAACATGGGGCAAGGGACAAATTAAGACGCCACTTCGCTATCGCTTCGTGGCTAACTACGAACTTGACTAACAAAGTTTGTGGTAAAGAGCGTCTTTGACTTTTTCTTTTCGGGCAGGCTATCGTCCCTACAAAACTATGCCACATTCGTAACTTTTAATTTTGAATCAATGGTGCTTGTAAGACCAAGCTATTGCCTGACTGAAAAACAGTTAAAACCCGGCACGCTGAGTGTTTTGTCCATTGAATGATACAGTATCACCATCTGCTGAAAACATACAACATTTCTTGTGCAGAAATGGCTTCAACTGCGATGGGGTGCGACTTCCCGGCAATGAAAGCAGAGGGCAATTATTCTGCCACAATGATGGTGAAAGAGTGAGGTGGAAGCGTTGCGAAAACTTCGCCTCGCTTGACGATGACCTCGTTCAATTTCCTTGGTCGGACTAAGCTGGAATCAACTTCGTTAGTGGCATCAACACTTGGTCCGGAGAGGCTCCACCCAATCGCTCGCTTCGCTTTAAGCCCAACAATACAAACTCTGGTAGAATCGTTAAGGTCTTTGTTGATGATGGCGATGGAAATTCGCCTTCCGCCGCGACTTTTTGAAGCAATGGCACTCAAAATCGGGACAGAACCTAAGTTGAGCGGGATGAACTTTTGCACCATCAAGTTGCGGACGAAAATCTTGCCTTTACACCCACTGTCTTCAAGCCTGCGAGCAAGAATTTCAATTTCAACAGTGTCTGGCAAAGTGATATAATCAACACTCACTGTTTGCCAAACACTGCTTTTAACCTCTGGAGAAAGCGAAGCGGATTTCGTAACGAGCCAACCGCGACCGTCGCCAACTTGAATTTGAGCGCCCCTTGACTTTGCCAATCCTTCCGTCCTGACATCAGCAGTCACCCGATAACCCGTCAGCGGTTCTGCAGACATTCGTTTGGCTGCGTGGTAGTAATTCAGTTTTTCATCGGTCAAAATTTCAACGACGAGTGTGCCGTCTATCTCTTCCCAATGCTTTACCCCTTTGACATCACGCAATGCCCACTTTTGTTGTGGCAGCAAATTGCCCGGAAAGAGTTGAAATTGTGTTGGTTTACCACGAGCGTGCAAAACCCCATATCCGCCTTCAGTATCGTAACTGTCGCACTCAACACGACAATCAACCAGCAAATCCCTAAAATGATGGTGGTAAAGCCAGAAGACCCAATAAGCGGGGCGCAAAGTGTATGGCGGGCTGTAACCTTTAACCATCCCCCAGTATTCGTTGGCGAACTGCCAATACTGGGCATGGACAATGTTCAAATCGGGCTTCATGAAAATTTGAAGCAACTCGGCAACAACCAAAGCACATCCCAAAGTGAAACGATAAGGCACTGGTTTTTCCTGAACAAAGTGACCATTGAACTCTGTAACGGCAACGGGAATATCTCGTTTCGCTGTCTTGCGGATGAACTTGCGTAACTCACGATAGTATGCCTCAAGCTGCCTTGGTCCTGCAAAGGCAATTTTGAAAAGCGCTTCAGCGTTAGGAACTCCGTCGTTGCGGTAATAATGCGGGATGTAAGCGTGATGGATGTAAAAGTCGGCGATATCACCTGTCAACTTAACAACGGTTTTTGTCCAATCGGACAAAGTTGGCGTCACATCGTTTGCAAGCACAGCACCAAGTTTGATGTTCGGGTCAACTGCTTTCATTGCTTTCCAATATTCACGATACCTGATAGCATATTCTTCTGCGGTAAACCGATGTCGCTTGCCAAAGTCGTCCATACTGTTGTGTGCTCCATGATCAGTCTCGTTGCCGAACTCAAACCAGATAACTTTCCATGGCTCCTTTCGTCCATCCATCGCCCTTAACCTCGCCCATTGATGCTTTCCGTCATCAGATGCATTCAAGTATTCAACAAGGTTGGCTGCATCCTTAGGGGTGCCAAAGTAATCAGCAACAGTTACTACTGGAACAACGCCAATTGCTTTGCAAAACTTCAAAAATTCGGGCATGCCAAATTTTTGGTTTGGGCGCTTTTCAATTGGTCCGACTGCTTTCCTCCAGTCAAACAAATGAGAACCACAACCTCCAGGGTAACGAGCGGTGCTCATACCAATATCGCGGGCAAATTTCACCATCTCTGGGACAGGTTGACCGCGTTCTGGATCCCAAATTCCTGCACCTCTATCGGCGTATTCTGGCGTTGTGTATTTCCAAGCGTCATACTGGTAGCCAAGTTGATTGTTGCCGAAAACCATTCGGTTGACCTTGCCAAGCACTTTCTGAGGATTGATGTAAATAGTTGCGACTGGACGATAATTTGCACCTAAAAAGCAAACGAATGCCAAAGTCAATAAACCTAACATTGTCCAACCGTTTGATAACTTCATTCTTGACCCTCCCATTAAGGTGTATTTTGTGCACCTTGCTTTTGGGATGAAAGCACTGCTTAAATCTTTAATCGGCTTTCTGCAGCCGTGAAAATAAAGTCTCCTTTTCCTGCACAACGCAACCAACTCCGTGTGGCTCAATCGTTAGCGACAAATAGGCGACTTTCCCAGCAATGCGTGGCTTAATTTCCTTGTCGTTCCATGCATCAAAGTATCGTGCACCTTTGATATGTGGCACTGCTAAAACTTCGCCACTTACGCTGCGCCAATTGGCGTTGTAAAGCGTCCAAACAGTTTTGCGCTCCGATGAAAAGCGGTTGGCAAAAACGCCGTTGACCAAAGTTGGGACAAGCGGTTCGCAATCATCACCAGTGAAAGCATCGGCATGCTCTCGCAAGACAGCGGTGCATCGCCTTAAAACTCTCAAAGCCTCAGGTTGCCACCAATTATCAGGTTCGCCCTGAAGCCAGTAGCCATCGCCATTGAAAAACACTTGCTTGACTGCTTCCTCGTTCGTCCCGACAGGGAAATCGCAAACGATGATTTGTAGCACTTTGAAATCCGGGAAGGCAAACCGACCAAGACGGACAGGAACAGCCATCCAACGATAAGCACGAACTTGGTATTCGTAAATGGCATAGTCAAAACTGCCGTCTTGAAGGACAGTGTGAACGTCAGGCGGGAAGTTTTCAGTGTAAACGACGCATTCTGGTGGCAACGCTTCACGAACTTGCCTCGTTAACAATCCCTCACCACGAAGCACATTCCAATTGGGCGGATGGTCATGGTTCGTAGCAAAACAATCACGATGGCAAAAACCAAACTGGTCAATGTAAAAGCCCAGTGCGTTTGTTTCTCGCCGCACCCTTTGGTAAACGCTTGTCAAGTAATCTCGCCATCCTTTTGCACCAGGGCACATGACAAATTCAGGCGAACCTTGCTCCCAAAGTTGAACGCTTCCGTCAGGGTTACGCAAGCCCCAGTCCTCACGGTGAGCCTTTCCGATGCGAGAGCGCTCATCAACCAAGTAACCTTCAATGTAAAGCCCAACAGGCACACCCTTTTGTTGCAACGCCGTTACTGCTTTGCGAAACTCGTCGGCACTTGTTAATCGGTCGCCCCAAGGGTCGTAGTCGCCGACACGACCACGATTGAGCGTTGCGCCCCAGTCAAAAATGTGAAGGTAATCGCAAGCGCCAAAGGCTTTTTGGGCAAATTGAACTCGTTCAGCGAACCGATAGGTTTTCGTAACAAAGTCAAACAAGCCAGCGTGAATGTAATCCTGCCGAAAGGCAAAAACTTTACGAAACCAATTCTTTCGTGGCGCAATTGGATGATACCAAGTTCGCACCCATGACTTGTATCGCTCAAAAGTTTGCTTCCAATCGCCAGAATGGACAAACAACTCTATGGAAGGCAAACTCGCTTCAATGTTGGGCATCAACGGGTCACATCGCCACTCAATGCCGATCGTTGTGACACCACTTTCACGCCTTAAGCCAACAAAGCGGTCAAGCCCAGACAAATCTTTCGTCAGCAAGCCGACACCAATGCCCAGTTTCGGATTACTCAAGTCAAGAAATTGCAAAGGCAATGAGCCACCATAGCGGTAGCGAAAATCGTTTTCAGTATCGCTAATGATGACGGTGCGGAAAGGATAGGCGTAAAAATCGCCGTCGCCAATCCGAAGTTGCCAATTAGTGGGCAAATGAATCTTCCAGCGTTGTATCTGCTTAGTCTGATTGTGCAAAATCGCCTTTAGTAGTAATGTCGCATGTCCATCCATTTGCAATTTCAACCAAATCGTTGGGAATTGCTCTTCAGGTGGCAGCAAGTCCAAAGCGATTTCGTTTTCGTTGATTTTTGCGTTAGCGAGTTTGTATTCGGCGCTTGTTGCCTGTTTGTTTTCATCCCAAGAAGTCACAACAAAAAGTGGTGCGGGCTTCACCAAAATGTTGCGATTGATGGGCAGCAAGGTGATTTCGGTCAACTGCACTGGTTTAGTTTGAATTCGCACTTGCAAATTGCTGTTTCTCAAAGTGATAGCATCTGGTCTTTTGTCAATTGTCACTTTGCTTGGTGGCGACAATGTCAGCCCTTTCGCTTTTGGAAGCGATGGCACATCCCATAAACTCGTTCCTTGTTGTTCTAAACTTGTCCCTTGTCCCATGTCCCTCGTCCCGTGTTCCATTCTTGATGACACTCTACTTTGCTTCGTGCCTCACTACGAACCAAAAAAGCTTTTGGGTAAAGAACGAAAGCCTAAAACATAGCAGCCAATTTACATTCGCTGCATTGTGCGTCATACTGTAAACTGAAAATGAATAGCGATGCTGATAGCCTGAAGAGACAAAATGGGTGAAGAAGATGAAGTCAAGAACCTCTCTTTCAGTGTTTGTTGTGATGCTCATTAGCCTCTTTGGGTTGCAAATCCTAAGGTG
>JANXAS010000066.1 GCA_025062195.1 Armatimonadota bacterium | reverse complement strand
AGTATTGGCAATGGCTTACGGAAGTTTGTGCGAAAGTTTATGACTTAACAGTAGATGGTGGTGCAATCTACTTCATGCACCGTGAGAAAAACGCTGAGTATGTTTTGCGGTGTTTGCGTGAGACTGGATGGACGCTTCAGAACTTGATTGTTTGGCAGAAACGAACATCCGCTGTGCCCAACCAATGGCGCTACGGAAAAGCCTATCAGATTATCGCCTTCGCTACAAAAGGCGCTAAACCACGATTGTTCCATCGCTTGCGCATTGATGCACCTTTGCGTCCAGGGTATCGTTACGAGCGTGAAAATGGAGTTTTTGTCTGTGTTCAGCATCAGATAAATGCCCGTTTTTGCGGGGTCAATGGGTTTAATTTTCTCACCATCCGTTTTCGGCTCGCCACTTAATCAAATTTTGCATGATAATTTGGGCAGGTTTTGAATTGGGGTGAGATTTGTAAGGTCCTATGAAATAGCCCATCATTGCGCTGAACATTATGCATCGTCCTTTACCAAATTCACGAATTGTGACATAGGGATACTTTGCCTCCGAATCCAGCAAAATGACAGGAATTGCAATTCCTTCGCTAATATTGGGTAAAAATCGGAAAATTGAGCCAGAGGCATTGAAGTGTGGAATTTCCTTGCCTATTTCCAATCCTTCAGTCAATGGGTGCTTTTTTGTTACAATTATCGCTTTTGCGTCCGAAAATACCTTATTACTGCCTGGGTATGCCCACTTTAATCCTACTAAGTTGCGGATTTCAGGTCTTATGTCCATCATTCCCCAAGCAAAGCCATAGCTATCACCAACAACCCAACCACCATCCTCAACATAATCTTTCAAAGCTTTGGCAATGCCCCCAAAATCATTCCGAGGAACAGTGCGAACTGAGCCAATATAGAGAAGGTGAATTTTGCGCAAGTAATTTTGGTCTAATAACCTTTCGTCACCACGCTTAATCCCGATCAGTGTAAAACCACGATCTTTTGCCCAGTCTTTTAATATCTCATAAACATGTTCATTTGTCGCCTCCGGCCATTCCTTATTGTCCGTGCGAATGACGGCTATAACAAGCCCTTTTATTGGCACGACTTCAAGGCTCACTGGAACTTTCCTCTCTTCAACACCATCAGCCTTGATAACCAACTCAGCATTATAATGCCCAGCTTTTGCATCAATTGGCACCTCAAAGTGCAAAACGAAGTCCCTTGATACGGGTGAGCCAACAAACCTCCAATTTGGCGCTTTTATGCTTTGTGGTAAGCCTTCTACACGCAGCCATTTTCGCGCCTCGCCGACAAAGCTGATTGTAATGTTTTGGATGGGTTCAAGCCCGATGTTTTCAATAGTCAATTTGACTTTTCCACTTGCCCCACTGTCCAAAGAGCCAATTTCAACCTTTTCTGGTCTAACTTGTAAAGCCATCTCAGGTTTACCGACAACTGCTACCTCACACCAGTCAGGCTTCTCCAATCCGGCACTTACAAAGCAGCGGATGTTGCTTCTTCCCTCCCGCTCCTTCCTCAAGATCCAACTCAACTCTTTTTGGCTGTAAGGCGGCAAATCAACCCTTCCTTTCAATTGCCCTTTTACAATCTCAAAATCCTCCGGCAATTCCAGATTAAATGGGACATTTTTGAAATGGTGATTTCTTTGGTTTTGAATTAAAAGCCTCAAGTCAAATGGCTTTCCAACCGAAACAAATTCCGTTACATCTCTTAGACCACTTGGTCCGACAAAAGAAAGGTGAACTGTAAACGGCATTATAGCCTCCAAGTCCAACTTCCCTTGAACTTTTTCGCCCACAACCTTCCCAAAGTTCTTCACTCGCAAGGTCAAACTATTTCTCGCCATCTTACCATCAACGACAGCGAACCTTGGGTCGCCAGTCAAGATGTTCTGGCGATAGAACTCAAGCCACCATTTTTCGGCATTAGCGAATGACCTCGCAATTGCCTCATAGCTCCCCTCAAGCATCCTCCAACCACCATAGCCCTCTGCACCTATGTGACCTGGTGGGTAAATCCAAAAGCCAACCGCTGAGTTGCCAGAAAAAATTGCATCACGAAACTCTTGTTCCATTCTCTCAGGTCTCTCGTTCGGTGCCCAAAGCAAGCAAATGAACTTACAATCGCCCAATGCCCAGAGCATCAACCTTGTAGCCCTTGTCGGCGTTGTGTAAACCATCCCTCCAATGAAGTCAAAGACTTCCTTCAAATGTGTTTGGCGCATACCAACCCCGACCCAACCACCAAGCGGAAGGTTATGGCGATGGACAATCTCAGCAATGTTTGAGACAAGCCTTCTTGTCGCCCACAATTTGTATTCAACCCAATGTAGTCTTAACGGGTCACCCCAAGAAATTCGTGATGGATCACGGAACTCCGTGCCTGTTCTCTCACAATATCGTCTGAAATCTTCTTTGCAATACGAGCAATGGCAATCATAATCCTGCAACTCAAAATTGTCGTCAAGGATTACGCCGTCAAGTTTGTAATTCTCAACCAAGTGCTTTATCGTCGCCAAGTTATACTCTTGCCCTTTTGGGTTGTTGAAGCAGGCTTGCTTTGGGTTTACCTTGCCGTCCCTACCGACAACCGCTGCCTCTGGATACCTTTTCAGAGTTGTTGGGCTTTCAAGGTAAATTCCACCAATGACTTTAATCCCTCGCTTGTGGCACTCGTCAACGAATTCAGCGAGGAAATTGCCTTTATAGCCTGCAACTTCTGGGCTGGTTGTGTCCTCTGGCATTCCTTTGTAGTATGCAACCCCGCTTGCCTCACGCAAAAGCGGCTGGCAGATTGTCGCATTGATTGATTTCAACCATTCCGCAAGCATTTCAGGAGTTCCATTGCGATTGCGAATAAAGAAAGGGAATGAACCCCAAGGCATGTGGATTACTGTCTCAATGTTTTGAGTCTTGGTCAACGGTTTGTAAGTTACAGTTATCGTTACTTCCTTACCGATGCCGACATTGCTTAAGTCAAGGGCAATTTTCCTCAATGAGCCAAACCTTGTCATTTTCGGATTTGTTACAGGTTTTCCGTTCAAGCGAACTTCTTTCACTTCCGCACGGGCAGGGAGGCTCAACTCAACTATGCCAGTCCATCTTCTCGGAGCGTTGAGTTTGTTTTCAAGAAGCCAAATCAAAAGATTATCCATCATAACTGGACCAATTTCACGGTTGGCAAAATATTTGTCCATTTCTGGACCAAACCCCAAAACCGCAGTCCTCCCTTTCCCGTATTCTCCAAGGACTCCCAAAATGTTACCATCAGTATCTTTTGCAACTGGTATACCACCTTCAATTGGCTTTACTGCAACCATTTCCCATCTTTCACTTCGGCTGTGGGCAATTACTGGCGGGAAAGCTATTTCCCTTTCATCAATTCCTTGTGCAATTGGACCGTCAAGCAATGTCATACCAGTTATTCTGACGCTCCTTGTGCTGGCAACCTTGCACGCTTTTAGCAAATCAGGCGTAGCCATAGGTCCACCCCAACTCCCGTAGAATGCCCCACCATCTGCAATAAACCTCTTCAAGTTTTCAACTTGAGCAGCGTTGAAACTTCGCCTTATGTTTGAAGCAACGATGTCAAACTGAGACAGCAGCGCATAATCTTCAAGGACGCTTGGCTTTGCATAGGTGACATCAAATCGCCTCTCATGAAGCGCACCAAAAACAGCAGCATCCCATCCCCAAAAATTCTCAGGCTCAATTACAAGCGCCTTCAAGCCATCAAAACGAGTTTGTGCTCGCTTATGATTAGGGTGCTTTGCTGTCTCCTCAACTTGCTGCCCAATCGTTATTGCAAGCAGCGAAAGTAAAACCAAAGCAGCAAGAAGCCTAAGGAGCTGCCTTGCCGATTGATACCTTTCCAAGCTCATTTCTTTCACCCCCACAAACGCCATTCAAGACACCCTTTACCAAAATGCTGTTGATGCTCACTTACCCACGCCACAAATGTAGCATCAAATTTCTTGCACAATAAAACACTGCTCAATTTTACCGAGCTTAACTTGAGCACAACAAAAATGCATTGTAAAGCTTTGGGGCACAAAGCTTGTTCAAACATGCAACAGCTGAGTTATCACGCAGGAAGTTTGTTTAAGCCGACTACGAACCTCATATACCGCTCTCAGTAAAATTAGCGCAACTCATTTAAACGCCATCAATTCGCCGATAGATGTGGCGATAATAAGTCCCTCGCCAAGCCAACACATCCCGACGATGTCGTCATGCAGTGAAAGTGAAGAAATCTCTTGCGCCCGAAATTTGCCACAAGTGCCGAACACCCTCACATCACCGCCCCAGTAGGCAATAGCTATTGCTTCCTTGGATGGAGCAACTAACTTCGTTATACGCAGTGGTTGTGTGTGTTCCCATTCAACTTGCCCATCGGCTAACCTCAGCATGAGCGCACCGCCATCTATTTCTGTTCCGACAACAATTCCATCGCCATGTTGAGCGAGCACGCATATTCCGACCTTTGGCAAAACAACATCTTTAACTTGAGCCAGCGATACTCTTGCACCGTCAATTGGCACAAGCTTAAGTTTGCTTTCGCCATCACTCAGCACAAACCAATTCTCAACCGCTAAAGGTTGCACTCTACCGCTGATGCCATCAATGCTCCCGATAAGCTTACCATCAGCTGTCGCATAAACGTGTGCTGTTGTTGATGTCGCAACAGCCAGTAACTTCCCATCTTTAGAGAATGCACCACTCAAGTAAGGCTGCGATTTCTCACTGCCACTCATCGCAATCCATAGTTCCTTTCCGTGTCGGTTAAGCACGGCTAACCTGCCGTCGCTCATCCCAAAGGCAATCCTCTCACCATCGCTTGAGACAGCAACAAATGTGATAAGTGCCGCTGGTTTTCTCTTTGAAGCGTTGTATTCAAAAAGGACTTTACCGGTGCTATCAAAGCAAAGCACTGTGACTGTAGCGCCGACTGCGATTGTTCTCCCGCCTGAAGAAGCATCCATAAGCATAAACTCGCCGCCGCTAATTTGGCGCTGCCATCCAACCCTGCCGTTTGCAAAGACGAGCGCCAATGTGCCATCCTGAGAAAGCAAGATAAGCCTATCATCCCCAATAGGCTTCAACGAGGCGATTTTATCAGGGAACGATATTTTCCAATGCGCCCCCAATTCATCAGCAGCTTGCTTTGGTGCTGCTCTGCGAACTGGATGGCACTCAGCTACAGATGGTGCAGTTAGAGGCATCAGTGGTTCAATTCCAGCCATCATCTCGTAGAGTGTCCCGACTGCCTCAGACATACCTTCAGAATCGTTTGCGATAAGCACAACTGCCTCTTTCCCATAAGAGATTCCATCGCGAGTCCATGCGACTATGCTGCGGCTTCGCCCTGGGAAGCCGTCAATTAGCGCATACGGTAAGAAGCCGTGCTTGAGCAGGAAGGCAATGAGCTTATTATCCTTTGGATTGCCCAAAAGCAGAGCTGGCGTGCGCACATCAAAGCCAACAAGTGACGGGTCATTCCCTTTGCCCTGCTTTATCGCGCCTGATGGCGCGTAGTTCAAGCCACACCAAGTCCGCGCTTCCTCCTCACTCAATTCCCTCGGTTGAACTTCGTCAGCGTTAATGACTTCGCACCTTATGCCCCAAGGTTTAAGTGACTCCACAAGTCTATTCGCAGCTGCATCATTGAACGAGCTTGAACCCTTTACAATGATGATGTGACGGTGCATCCGGAAAAAGCGAAAGATATGTTCACGGTCATCGGGTATGTGAAAGGAGCGCTCCACTAAACCAGCAATTGCGCCACATTGCCTTGGCGGTGAGAAGGCAAACTGCAACTTGCCCTCTTTGCCAGATAACAGTTCGCGCACGCTAACAAGCCAATTCCCTTCAGGGTCATTTACAGCAAGCGGCAAGTCCAGCCTTAGAAATCCATTTTCAGTGGCACGGTAAAGGTAATAGCGCACCATACCAGAAGGATCCTTAACAAGCACTTCCATTGGAATAGAGCCGGCGATGATGCCGGATGTATCGTCAACCACAGTTGCAACAACTCGGAGCACGATTGGCGAACCCTTGAATGTGTAATCACTCGCATCAACAAATGCTTTGACCTGCACACCGCCAATTGTGCGCTTCGTTATTGCATATGCGCGCATTTGACCGGCTCCGAACCTGAGCTTGGCAATGAGCTTGCCACGGAGACGCTTAAACTCCATTGCAGCGCATGAGCGCACCACATCATAAATTGCACGACCGTCATCCGGCAAAGCTAAAGTTGCAACTGTTGGCTTGATTGAATTGAGCGAGCCAACTCGCTCATCGTATGAGGCATTGACAGCGAAGAGATATTCAACATCACCATGTGCTTGCTTTGATAGGACAATGCTTTCGTTATCGCACTCGGCAATTGGCTTGATGCCGAATTGCAGCAGCTTTAACTTGAGCGCCCTTGCCAGCGGCTTTGCAGCTTCAAGGTAGTTACCCATAAGGTGCAGCTTTGCAATTTCACCATGCTTCCCTTCTTGCCACAGCTGTCCAATCTTCCTTGGCAGGCTTATGTCTGGCTCGCACCCAAGCCTGACTGCGCCACCTATGCTTACTTTGCAATCATCGGTCAAGAGGACAATGCCACCGCCTTTTATGAACTGCTCAAGCGCTGCAATAACCTTTGGTTCAAGGTAGTTAACGCCCGTCAGGATAATCACCTTGTGATGCAATGCGACTGTCCCGTCAAGCACGTCTTCTTCAACAACGGGTTGAATTGGTATGTGAGCCATCTTGCTCGCAAGATAGAGCATGTAAATTTTCCAACGCTGTCCGCCACCTTCATAGTTATCACGCATGTCATAAGCCTGTGCGTATAGGTTCTGCGACATTGAGTAAAGCATTGCAACTTCGGGGCGCTTAACGGGCATCGCTGTAAAGATGGTCCCAAGACGCTGAAGCAGTTTATTGGTTTCAACAACTCCATCGGCTGCTTTCACCGTAGACGGACGGTGCATCTGCAAGTCTGGCGGCTTAGCTATGCCTTGGAGATTATTCATGAAGCATAAGTAGACTTCCATGCGGTAGCGATTTGGCGTTATCTCTGAATACCATGTTGGGAGATACCATGCAGGCTTGTTTAGCTCCCGCATCCTGCCCATCTCAAAATAGAATGGCGGATAAAAGTAGCCACCATCATCATAGCCACCATGCCCACTGATCACAGGCAGACTGCGCACAACATTGAAGTAATATCCGTCAGCGTATGCGAACCAACCGTATTGGCTTTGAGTTGCGCAAATGAAGTCCGGGCGGATCTGGTTGACAGTAAATGAAGAATGCTTCCATGCGGCTTCCAAGAGTGACATCTTCCATCTGCCCCAATGCATCCAACGGTGCAAATCTTTCGGGTCATTCGGGTTGAGCTTGTAATACTCTGGCGGTTCCACACCGTGAGCGCTCTTGAACGAGCGCACCTGTGCTGGAATACCGTGCGGCGTCCATTCGCCAGTTATAGGGTGCTTGTGCCATGTCAAGCCGGGTTCATCATAAAAGTGAACGCCAATGCAGTTTGGAAGGAGACGGTCTTTTAAAGCTTGCCTCGCCACCCTTGCGATCGCGCCATTTAGCACATACGGGTCTGACCAATCGCATTCGGTGCGCAGGTCCATCTGGTGCCCACCGCCCATCGTGCAACACCACATGAAATCTAATCCGCCACGAATTGAGTCATCTGGGCTGAGCCCGCCATAACTGGCATAGATAAGATTGAAGCCGATGCTGCCCTCACCAAGCAATGATTGTTCCTTCCCCTTTGAACGGCATGCCCAATCAATCAACTTGAATGGACTTTTCCGTATGTGGCTATAAAGTTCAAACTCAACATGTTGGCTTTCACCGCCAGCTGACACTTCAAGTGTATACCTTCCCGGGCGTAGCAACCAACCGTTTATGCGCAAGAGCTCTATCCGCTCTGCCTCATCCTCAATAACTGGCGCAGCAGGCAAATGGAAAGTGAACTTTACTTCACTGCCGTAATCACAACGCAACCTGAGGTGCACAGTTGATTCACCCAACGCCTCTTTGCCAGCGCTCACAACCGCCAATTCAATCTGTTCGTTCGTTTGATACGCATTCCGACCGCTCGTGAAGAAAACCCTTAAAGCACCATGCGCAATTTGTGGCAGCGCAATGAGGCAAGACAACATGAAGAGTTTGAACACCATCATCCTACTCATTCCCACCGTCCTCACCTCACCTTTTGCATTTGTTCACCTTGCCAAGCTAACAGCTCATCGTTAGCGCTATCCATTGTAGGTGAGAGTCACACAAACATTGCGATGATACAAGAGGGTCGCATTCAACCGCAAAGTAACAGCGAAGTTGGGTCTAAAAAATTCCCTTGCACTGTGTTCCTCATTGGAAGGCACTCCATTCGTTGCATGCCTCACCACGAACTTTTGACCATCACCTGAAAGCTACTCACCACTTTGGCAACGGATTTTTTGAAACATCGTCAGTATAAGCTGTGACACTACAGCTCGTTTGGTTGCCAAAATGAAATACGCCTGCACGCTTTTCAGGCAGGCTTCACCTGCCCATAAACCTTGTAGTGGCAGGCGAAGCACTCACCCATGTTTTTGTCGGGTTTCACCTGCTCATACAGCTGGTTCACCGATAATCTACATCATACACAGCAATGTGCCTATCCCGGTAACGCAGCTTCAACGGTAGCCAACGAAGCAATGCCATGTGTGCGGGCGAGTTTAGCCATCCTCGGTGGACAATGACACAGCGGATGCGCAATCTCTGCGCAGTCTCCAAAGCAACTTTGCGGTCAAAGTTTACATTGCTTAAATCTGCACGCCCCTCTTGAAGCGCTATCAGTGTCGCAAACAGTGGCTCATTGAGCAACTCCATCACCTTCTCAATCGTAGCTCTTGAAACGACGCCGCCAATGAGGCGCTTACCATGGACACATTGGTAAATAAGTGATTCAGGCGCTGTAGAGCCAACCGATGCTATACCACCCCACCGCCCAAGCGGTATCTCCAAGAGCGCGAAGTCATCAACCTCAGATGCAAGTTGCTTAATAACAGGTGGCATACCCACACTCATCGGATGCAAACGCCACCACCAACTTAATGATTCGCCAAGCATAAGCAGACACAAAACTATGCAAACGATGCTATTTAACCGCGCACCGATTAAACGGGATGGCGGTGCTCCTTTTAGACTCTTATGCAATTCACTCAAAGCCATTCCAATAAGCAAAGCCATACAAAGCGAGGTGAGAGAGCCAAACCGAAATGGTGCACGCATCTGGTTCAACAATGGAATGTAGTGTATAAGCGCATAAGGCAGTGGCAGCGGAAGCAATTTTCCACCAATGCGCAACAGCGGACCTAAACAAAAGATGGCGAAGCAGAGAAATGCAACAAGCCACCCCTTTGAGCGCTTGAAGAACCCTCCAACGAAAATCAACGATGCAAAGAGCGTGCACATCGCCACATAGCCCGGAAAAACCCTTGGGGGCATCTGTGGTTGCGTTGGATCTCCCTCGGCATGCGCGACAAATGGGTTGCGTGTCTGAATCCCGACGAAGTTGAACAAGTCTGCAGATTCAGCGCCAGCCGAACCCCAACTGCCTCGGACTGCTGCACGAGCTTGCTCAAATGTGACCTTCCCAGTTAACCATCTTAAAAACCATGTGGCATCACGAATGAGCGATGGCTCCTTCGGAAACGGCATCGGGTTAGATACGGTTAGCCATATGACCGGCAATATGCCCACTTTAGCAATAGCCATTGCAAGAGCTATGGGTAGAAGCGCCCTTTGAAACGCTGACTTTAAATACTCACGGTGGATTATAATGAGAGCCAAATCAAGCATGACAGCAAAGAGCAAGCCCATCTTCTCCGTCCAACAAATGTAAAGTAAAGATACAGCGAATGCGATTGCATTTGCATACCCACCAAACTTGAGCAAGCGTAAAATGAAGAGAGCTTGGAAGGCGACACCCTCAAGCATTGCAACATTTATGTGCCCACCAGAAAGCTCAACTGCCCTAAATGAACTGAGTCCGAAGACAACCATAGATGCAATTGCAGCAAATGGTGTAGCCCCAACTTCAATTGAAAGCAAGTAGACCGCAAGGCAAGTTAGCCATGTTGAGAGCAGTGTGAGTAAGTTAACGCATAGTGTTACGCCAAGCTTCGGCATAAGCATGCTTAGCCAAAATGAATGAAGCGGCATCAAAGTATGGTTGGCGAGGCTGACTCCACCTGGATGGTAAATGTAATCGCAAAACCACAATGATGCAGCTGGGTCACTTAAAGCCTTGTGCACCCACCATAAGTTCCACGCAAACACAGCCTGATCACCAAGCGTTGTTAAGCCAAGGAACGATGTGCGCATGTGAAGCAATACCGGAAGATGCGCAAGGAGGGTCAAAACAAGTGATGCAAAAAGACCATATCCAAGCGCACTTAAACTCAAGCCTTCGCGCAGTTGCCTATCCGATGATGCATCACGGCAAAATCTGCATTCGCTTTTCATACGCATTAACTCGTTGCCTATGAGTATTCGTTATCGCTCAAGCCAACTACGATTCTGATGCCTACAAGAATTCATTCGGCGTCAATCTCAACTTCGTTGAAGCGTCCTTTGCCAACGAGCCTTTCCCACTCGCTGCTTTCGCCCCTCAAATATCGGTCAAAGAATGCCGCCACAAGCCGATGCACCCGAGGTAAATTGAAACCTTGCCCGCCATGCCCTGCCCCCTTCAATCTGACTAAGGTGACTTCCACACCTGCTTTCTTAAGTGCCTCAAACAAAAGCACGCTTTGGTTGAATGGCACAACCATATCCTTGTCACCGTGCATGATGAGAAATGGTGGGTCATCGGGTGTGACATAAGTGACTGGACTTGCTCTCATTGCTTTTTCCTTGTTCTCAAGCAACGGACCACCAATGAGCAACGCCTCCGGGCAATTTGGTTTCGTGCGGTCAATTACGCTCGGCTCATTAATCGCACTGATAAAATCGCTTGGTCCAAACCAATCGCAAACAGCGTTCACTTTGCTTGAATAATCTTCCCAACCGCCAACACCCTCTAACTCTTTTACATCGCCAGCAACTCCAAGCATCGCTGCGAGGTGACCGCCGGCAGATGACCCCCACACACCAATTCGTTCTGAGTCAATATGAAACTCTTCTGCCTTCGCACGCAAAAACCTGATGGCACATTTGCAATCTTCAATCTGTGCTGGGAACTTTGCCTCTTGACTGAATCTGTAACTTATGCTTGCGCCAAAATAGCCTCGCCTCGCAAACGGAATAAGCTGCGGTATGCCACTGTCCTTGCTGCCACCGAGCCATGCACCACCATGAATCCAAACTATGACTGGCATTGGCTTTTCTGGTTTTTCCTTTGGGCGAATGATATGCATTGTGAGCGTTCTTCCACCACCTTTACCAAAAGGCACATCTCGCAATATTTCAACATCCAATGTGACTGGCTGCGCATCAGCAAGTTGCCGGACATTGAGCGTGAAAAGGAGCGTAATCAACACAATCGCGAACAAAGCAACAACCCACCGCATCAACGCAAAGCCATCCATTTCGCTCACCCTCTGTCTTGTATGGCACACATCTCGGCATGCCAAACCTTAAATCAGGCAAGAGCCTGACCACACAAGATGAATTCCGTCAGGCAATAACCCAATGCTACGACTATTAGCTATACTATCGCTCTTTGTGGGCAACAGTTGTAAGGGCGTATGAAATCCGAAAACAAATCTTCTTCGGGCAACTCTCAACTGGACATATCCTGGGCAAGCTTAATTTGCTCATCTATCTGACATGTTCCAGTTGCTCTCTATCGGGCGTGTTTCACCTGCCCATTTTCCGGGCGTGTTTTATCCGCCCCTACATTTTGGTTGTTGCCGACTTGTTGACGACCGCTTCCTTTTCAACCGTGATTGCATTCCGACGCAAAATCGTAAACTTCGCTTCAGGTGCGATGAAGATGCCAACCGGTCCGTCATAAATGTGAGTGCCCTCAATGATGTTCCAGTCCTTAAGCGGTGCAGTTTCGGGCAAGCCCGCAATCCTTTGCCAAACTGGTTCAAGCGCAATGCCCACCCTCTGGTTTGGGTTCATACCTTGCAACCAGACTGGTTGAATGTGCATGCTCGGGCGGTAGTGAAAGTCAACAACCTCACAAAATCGGATTGTGTTGCCGAATACGAGCGAACCACGAAGGACAATGTTACCTCGCCCGATGATTCGCGAACCGATGATGTCGTTGAAAGCGAGCGGTGAAGGAAGGCTGTCGTGCCACGCCCAAAAGTAAAGCCCCTCACCATCGCGCAGAATGTGCCCATCAATTACATTGCCAAAACAATTGCCCCAAAAGCCTGTCCAGTTTGCGGTGTGCTCTTCTGTGTTGTCAATCCAAAGCGTCTCAACATATGCCATGCCAACCATGATATAGGTCGTTTTGTCGGGCACGATTTCCCAATCTGAATCAACCGTGAATGAGTTTTCGGTGTTGTCAACAATGCGACGATATTGACCAAGCCCACGACCATCAAGCACCAAAACGAAAGCTGGCTTCAAATTGCTCAACTGCGGGTGGCGCTTAAGCAATTCATTGGGAACGAAAGGTTTGCCTTCAACCCAAACGGTTTTCCTGTCGGCTTGCAAGACACGACCGTGCCAAACGGCGTGGCTTGACTCATACATGTTCTCGCCTGCATTGTGCCGGCGCGGGATGTTGTTGACCCAAATGTTGCCGATGATTGCTGAATGATAGGCGCTGCTGTAACTCAATTGCGAAACGAAATTTCGGTCACCATCAACGAGCCTGTTGTTTTCAATCAGCGAGGCAATGAACGAGCGGACGAAAAGGTTGTTCGCTGTGCCCGGAACAATGTTTCGGATTGTATTCCCGCCGATGTATGCTTGTCGGTGCGGACCATGCACGAGAAAAACCCCACCGCTTGCCGACTCAATTTCGCAATCACGCAAAACAAAGCCATAAGAGCCCCACTCAATCATGACCGCAGGCTCAGTCCCATGAGCTTGCCGTATATAGCAGCGCTCAATTTTGCAATCGGTGTGCGATGCAAAGATAGCCTGAAGTGTCCCCGGTCCGTCAATCAGCCCGATGTCTGCAACAGCGCTTCTATCGCGCATCCAAATCATTGCGCCGCGATTGCTCTCTTGCTGGCGGGCACGAAAGTGAGTTGGCATTGCGTTGGCAATTTCTGGCGGGACATCAAACTTCATGGGTCGGTCGGGCAAAATGACGAGAAGGGAATTGCGAGCACCAGCACCTTGAAGCTTCACACCCGATGGAATCCACAGTGGTTTGCTGATGGGATACAAACCGCTCGGAAGCAAAACAACACCGCCACCAAGTTCACCAACCTTGACAAGTGCTTTTCGTAGCGCATCTGTGTCATCGTCAAATCCATTGCCTTTCGCACCGAAGTCCCTCGCGTTCAAAACAACTTTTGGCGGTTCGGGTTTAGGTTCAACTGTCAATCGTATCGGACCACCCCAACCTGCTTCGCCACCTGCACCGTTGTGCACGAACAGGTCATATTCGCCCGCTGACAAATCATCGGGCAAAATCGCCCAGCATTCGTAAACGGTATGGCGACCACCACCAAACTTCCGCAAAATTGTGACTTTTCCATCCTTTCTAGACTTCAATGCAACTAACTTGGCAGCGATGTTTCGCCCAAAGATGCGAATTTGCTCGCCGGGGTGAACTCTTTCAGGGTAAACGAACCAAGGTTGAGCCGAACGAACAAGGAACGGAGCAGAGAAACCGTCTTGATTGCGAACCCAACAAACATGACCGCCATTGAGTGCATCAAAGAAGCCACTTGCATCATAATGCGGATGCCACTCAACTGCCATGACCAAACCTCGCGGCTCAACAGCGATGATTGGAATTTTTCTGGCGTTTGGCGGAGGTGTTTTGGGGAGGAAGTCAGAAGGTCGGTAGGGAGTTTTTTGAAGCGCAGCGATGGCAGACTTTGCATCAAACGGCACATCCCAAGCGTAAACTTCCGTTTGCCCCTCAACAAACCCGACTCCCCAAATCGTTTTCGTGTTGCCACCTTGAATTCGGCAAATCTGTGGAGGCTCAGCAGCGGCAACGCTAAATGCAATCAAAACACCAAACCAAATTAACCTCACCTTAACCACCTCCGATTGTAAGTAGTTTAAGACGGCACTTCGCTTTCGCTCCGTGCCTTACTACGAACTTGTTTGTTTGAGTCATGACGGCACTTCGCTTTCGCTTCGTGCCTTACTACGAACCTTGTTT
>JANXAS010000065.1 GCA_025062195.1 Armatimonadota bacterium | reverse complement strand
TGATGACAGGGAGCACATTGATCGCCATCACATAATTGTGGGGGTGAAAGCAATGACTAAACTGGACATCTTTGAGCCAATGAAATCACATCCGATGGCTCATGCATCAACTTTGACAGAATTACCAAGTGGAGATTTACTTTGCGCTTTTTACGCGGGCGCTTATGAAACTGCCGCTGACCAAGCTATTTTCATTGTCCGCGCACGAAAGCAGTCTGGCGGATATTGGGTGTGGGAAGAACCACGCAAGCTGATTGACACACAACAAAAAGCCGACGGAAATCCTGTGCTTTTCACTGCCCCAAACGGGACTGTTTGGCTTTTCTTCGTTACCCTGCAAGGGGTGGGTTGGATATCATCGCTGCTTTTCGTGACCAAATCATCCGACGAAGGCAGGACATGGAGTGAGCCTCAACTCTTATCGCCTGCTCAGGGAATAATGCCGCGCACAAAGCCGTTGGTGCTGCATGATGGTGCGTGGCTATTGCCACTATACAACGAACGGCGCTGGCAGCCAATTGTTTGGCGCTCGGAAGATGAGGGAAAAACTTGGCATGAATTTATCGTTCAAACTCACATCAACTTAATTCAACCTGCGATTGTGGAATTATCAGATGGCAAATTGTTAGGATACTGCCGCAGCACTGTTGGAAGGATTTTCCGGATAGTTTCCAAAGATGGCGGTAGAAATTGGAGTGTTCCCGAGCCAACTGACTTGCCAAACCCAAACAGTGCCGTTGACCTTTTAAGGCTTCACGACGGCAAGTTAGTTTTGGCGTTTAATAACAGCTTTATCAGGCGAACACCATTGAGCATCGCCTACTCCGCTGATGAAAGCGAAAATTGGGCTATAATTCGTGACTTAGAGGTGGGTGAAGGCGAGTTCAGTTATCCATGCTTGTTTGCAACCTCAGACGGCAACATACATTGCGTTTACACTTATCTTCGCCGAACCATTCGCCATGCCATATTTGACAAGACATGGTTGCGTGGCGATTAAATGGTTCGCTATTTGCCAAAAATTTGTTGGTTCAAGTTATCCATTCTGTTGGCTTTAGCACCGGCTGGTGATGAAACAAGTTTGAGCCAAATTCATTCGGCGAAGGAATTAACCATCTAAGGCGGAGCTAACGCTCTTTATTGCAAAGTTTGTTGGTGCTTTGTTATCCATGCCACTGTCTTTAGCCAGTGATTTGATGACGCACAAAATGAGCGCCGAATTCATTCGGCGATAATTTTCTGCCCACCGAAGGAATCAAGGCAGAAGAATAGGAGGGCGAAGCTACTGACGAGCCAAAAACTTGTTAGTTAGGTTCGTAGTTAGCCACGAAGCGTTAGCGTAGTGGCGTCCAAAATTGTCCCATGTCCCGTTTTGACGGCACTACGCTTCGCTTCGTGCCTTACTAAGAACAAACAAACTTTCGTCATCGAACAAACAAACTTTCGTCACTCGTAGGGCGAAGCTACTGCCAAGCCAAAAGCAAACGGCATACCTATGGCATATTACCAAGGGTAAAGAGCTAAAGAAAAAATTTGGCGTATTTAATCCGCCTATTTTGCCAACGGCTTTTGAGATAATTTTCACGCCGTCTAAAGAAAGCGCTCAAGGATTCATCAGCAACTATGCGCTAAAGCTCATAGCGTGGTTTTGAAAAAGCGTTTATCAACAACATTTGAAGTAAAGAAGCGAAAGCTACGCTCTTTACCCAAAAGTTTGCTGGTTCGTAGTAAGGCATGGAGCGAAGTGGAGTGCTGTCAAAAATGGGACACAAGACAGAGGACACGGGATAATTTAGGGTGCTGCTACGCTTTGTGGCTAACTGTGAGCCTAACCAACAGAGCTCGTAGCAAAAGGCGGGAGAGCTTATCTTGCATAAAAATGCGGGAATTCTTTGCTCAGTTATTCGGTTGTTTTGCAGTGAGTTAAGTTGTAAGCTATGAATTGTGCGGCATAATAAATTTTGGTGTTGGAGCACTGCGAATACGGTTAAATCGGGATTTCCCAGTTTCTTGGACAATTATGGCTATTTTTCTCGGGTAAAAGGGGCGTGTAGTATTATGACATAATGAATCATGCTGTTAAGTTTAGAGTTGGCTATTAGGAGGCTTGAATCTTCGGTTTTTCGGGCAGTTGCCGTCTGCCACTAACGAAATAATGCCGACCGTGTAATCCTTAAGTCATAGGATGCGATTGCGCATGATAGTGAGATTACCCATAAAAACAGCCAAGGCAGTTAAAGAACCGTCTCTAAGTCTAAGGGCTGTTTTGATCGGTTTGTTTGGGACTGCTTTGCTTTCTTGGCTTGTGCCGATTTTCGACCTTCTCGTGCAAGGGACATGGATTGCGTCTTGTCATCTGCCAATTGGCGTATTCAACTTCTTTGTATTGCTCCTTTTTGTGAACGCATTTGTTAAAGCGATAATTCCAAAAATTTCCCTAACAAGGCGTGAATTATTGGCTGCATATTGCATAATGTTAGCTGGTTCTGGATTACCCTCTTTCGGCTTTACTGAATACCTTTTCCCAACACTTGCTGGAACGCTTTATTATGCCCGTCCGGAGAACCGCTGGGCTGAAAGGACTTTTCAGTATATTCCGCAATGGTTTGTCCCATGGGATGTGGCTGAGGCAGCTCGCTCTCTTGGAGGCACAGTAGCAGAGAGAACATGGTGGTCAAAACTTTATGAACACTTGCCACGGGCATTGCAACCCGGAGGGCGTGAGGTTGTGCGCATGTTCTACGAAGGGACACAAGAAGGGACTCCATTGCCAGTTTCCTTCTGGATTATCCCCATAATTTCCTGGGGAATTTTGGCATTTATTTTCTTTGCATCCTTATTTTGCCTCAGCATCATTTTGCGCCGTCAATGGTTAGAATATGACCGCTTAACATTCCCACTAACGCACCCGCCACTTGAAATGACGGAAGGAATTGACGAACCGAGGACATTTTTGTCTTTCCTGCTAAGGCAACGATTAATATGGCTCGGTGCTGTTATCCCATTCGTCATCCACACCATAAATGGCTTGAATTTTTATTTTCCATCAGTGCCTCAAATACGCCTAACATTTCCCTTAAACCCATACTTAACTGGCTTTATATTCAGCCAAATCGGACCATTCATAGCAATCGTTCACTTTTCGGTTATAGGTGTCTCATTCCTTTTGCCGTCAGATTTGGCATTTAGCCTCTGGTTTTTCTTCTTCGTCTTCATGGCTCAATCAATTATGCTGACATGTTTCGGTATGCAACCGCCAAATTTCCCAGGTTACGCTACCCCTGCACATGCAGGATTGCAAATGTTAGGCGCATTCTTTGCCATTGTTGCACATATGCTTTGGAGTTTCTCAAAAATCACGGCAAGAATTGAGGGCAACGAAGCCTCTGCACTCCGAAAAGCCACCATTGGCTTCTTTTGCTGCTTAATTGCAGCTACAGTTTGGTGCACATTAGCTGGGGCATCGTTTTTTGTGTCGCTATTAAGTTGGGTTGTTTTATTTTTTATTGCCATAGCTTTAACAAGGTTTGTCAGCGAGGGTGGTTTGCTTTTCATTCAAGCATTTCGTCCATCTGACCTTTTTATCGCTCTTGTTGGAACAAGACCATTTAGTGAACGCCACATGACTGTTATGGCTTTTGTTGAAAAAGTGTTCATGTTTGATTTGAGGACATTTCTCATGCCATTTTTCATGGACAGTTACAGAATTGCCAAGGTAGCAAACATACCTATTAATGGATTGGTCAAAGCTATGTGGCTTTCAATTGTGATATCGCTTGTTTCGTCATCGTGGTCTTTCCTTCGTCTTGTCTATCGCAGAGGCGCAAATACAATGATGCAAAATGCTGGTGCGTGGTTTCTTCAACATAGCCCAAGACAAGTTCTTGATTTTACGGTAGCATATTTTGACCAACCGCGCCAACCAACGCCATTGAGTCGTGGTTGCTTTATCATCGGTTTTATTGTGACACTGCTGCTATATCGCCTGCGCCAATTACTAATATGGTTTCCGCTGCATCCAATTGGCTATGCTATGGGACCAAGCTGGCCGATGATTCAACTATGGTTTTCAACAATGCTTGGCTGGCTTTTAAAGGCGTTGCTTTTGCACTATGGTGGCTTAAGCGCATTTAGGCGTTGGCGCCCATTTTTCCTTGGACTTCTAATTGGGGAATATTTAACCGCCGGGATCTGGCTTGTAATTGATTATTCCTGTGGTAAAACTGGGCACAGATTCTTCCTGTTTTAGTGAGATATTTTAGTAATGCGGGATAAAAGGGCTGTTTGAAAATTTCCACAGTCTTTGGCTGAATTCCGCCATAAAGCAGTGCCGGATTTTGGGTCAAATTTTGAAAATTGACGAACTTCTTGGGGGTGATACAAGATGGTCATCTATGTCATTATCACGCCTACATTGGAACAATACGACCAAAGTGGTGGTAGATTTGAGATAAAACGCCGCCTTGAAAAGTTAAGTGGAGAGCCGTGCTTGGTTTTGCATTACTCACAGGTGACACCAGCATTGATGAAGGAGTTGCGACCGAAAGCTTTGCTTCTTGGCGGATTTGGTTCTTCCTTTCAAGAATTTGAAGTAAGTTCATTTTATCAGCTGGAAGAGGTTATTAAGGCTGGAAATATCCCCATTTTGGCGATTTGTGGCAGTCATCAACTTCTCGGATTCATGTATAACTTGGACATTCGCTCGGTTAGCCGACTTATGGATGAACCGATGCGTCAACTTCGTCCCGGTGAACCCGATGTTCGTGGCGATTATCATCCGGGCTTTTTCAAGGAGTTCGGATTTTATCCCATCCATATAGTTCAAGATGACCCTATATTTGAGGGGCTGCCAAATCCATTTATCGTCTACGAATCACACTACTGTGAAGTAAAGAAATTGCCATCCGACTTCGTGCTTCTTGCCTCAACGGAAGAGTGCCGTATTCAGGCAATGAGGCACAAAAATCACATAATTTATGGCGTGCAATTTCATCCAGAGTGCTACAATGACACTTACCTGCATGGAAAGATTATTTTGGAAAATTTCTTCAAAATATCTGGCGCATTTAATCCATAATTCCTCGGAAATTTTCCAAAGATCTGGCAGCATGTTCTATATCGCTCTATACTACAAACTTTGTTGGTGGTTACTTTTGCCAAGCTATGCTCTATGTTTTCAGCAAAGATGATTTTCTGGAGGGTGCATATCCTGATGCACCGAGAATTTTTCTCAGGAGAGCCACCCTCCATCAAATCCGGTTTTAGATGTATATTTTGAGCTATTTTAGCACAAAATTTTTGAATGTAGAGCGATTTATATTATTGCGCAAACGGAGGTGTGAAAAGCATGAAGATGGCAAGCAAAATTTCCGCAATATTTTTGCTATTCGCTGCCATAAATACCATAATGACCCAATTTAGTGGAGAAAGCTTCACCATAGTCGTAAACTTTGGTCGCCACGCCACCGCATATGAAGCCGGATTTAACGAGGCTAACACCAATTGGCAAGATGAAGTTGAAGCTACTATTTGCACAGAGGCGTTTGCGGCTTGTGAGCTGCAAAGCTATCTTCAAAAAATTACCGGGAAAAAGTTTAAAATTGCCGACGATGATAAAATGCCAACTGGTAACATCATCATTGTCGGCAGCCCTTCATCAAACAGAGCAGCCAAAATTATTGCTCCTTCTGTGGGTATTTCTCAAAAGGAATTGAAAGGGCTCGGCCAAGAAGGCTACATCATAAAATCTGTTCGCTTAAGGGGACGCCGAGTTGTCGTGATTGCCGGAAGTGAACGGGTCGGCACTTTATATGGTGTATACGATTTTTTGCACCGTCTCGGTGTTCGCTGGTATGCTCCCGATGAAATTGGGGAGGAAGTTGTGCAAAGGGAGCTTATTGACATACCCGACTTAGATGTCCGTGAATCACCAAAGTTTCTGTTGCGTGGCTTCCATGCATGGGAAGATAGAGCAGATGAGAATTTTATCATTTGGATGGCTCGAAATAGGTTAAATTACTGGTGCGTGGAGCAATCACAAAAGCCGCTACTTCGCAAACTCGGGATTAAACTTGTTGGTGGCGGTCACATTCTGACCTACTACTATCTTAATCCACGCTCACCTTACCCTTATAATCACCCGATTTTCATTGGTGATGAGGACAAACCGAAAGACCCATACCAAATCAGCACAGATTATATGGGCGATGCCAACAACGATGGGAAATTGTGCTACTTTGAGGCTCATCCTGAATGGTTTGCTCTTATCAAAGGGAAGCGCAGTGATAACATTCGTGGCGATAGTGGCGATAACTTCTGCACATCCCACGAAGATGCATTGAGGGAGTGGATGAAGAATGCCATAAATGATCTTGCCGAAGGACGCTATAAAGACGCCGATTTAATCAATGCATGGACTCTTGATGGTGGAAGATGGTGCGAGTGTCGCAAGTGTATTGCCCTTGGTTCACCCACCGACCGTTATTTGCTATTAGTTCATCGTTTTGCCCAAGAAATTAAGGGGGCAAAAGCCCTCGGACGAATCAAAAGAAAAATTCGCCTGCTATTTCTTGTGTATGCCGATGTTCTTCAACCGCCAACCAAGCCGCTGCCAAAAGATTTTGACTATGAAATGTGTATTGCCACTTTTTTCCCAATTGTTCGCTGCTATGTTCACAGTTTTAGCGACAAAACATGCCCTACGAATTCAAGATATAGCGAAATTTTGCAAAGTTGGGCAGTTAAGCCCGATCGGTATTATCGCGGGCAGATTTGCATCGGAGAATACTACAATGTTTCGGGTTACAAATGCCTACCAGTTTGTTACATGAGCACAATGAGCAACGATATCCCATACTATTACCATATCGGTGCGCGTTATTTCCATTACATGCATGTCAAGACGCGTGAATGGGGCACAATGGCATTTACGAACTGGCAAATGGCGCGCCAATTATGGAATCCAGAAACTGATTGCAAAACGCTATGGGATGATTATTTCCATGGACGCTATGGTGAAGCCCAATCTCTAATGCGTCAATTTTACGAGTATTTGGAAAAAGCGTTGTGTAATGTTAGCGAACTCAAATATGGATTGGCACGAAGACTTAGCGTAGGTTCAAAAGACCTTTTCCCATCACCACACCTTCGCTATGACCCTACTGATGAGAGGGAGAAAATTGGGCCGACTTTGAAGGAAATTTTGGTATGGACAAGGCATTGCCGGGAAAAAATTGACATGGCAAAGTTAATGGCATTGCCAAAGAAGATCAAGTTGCGAATAGAAGAGGACGAGCGCCTATTCACATACGCAGAGAGAACTCTGAAATTCTACGACGCGCTTTGTAGGGCGTATTTTTCGGTGCGAGGCAAAAACATAAATGAGGCGAAAAAGGCACTTGAAGAGGCAAAATTCCTCGCAGAGCTGCTCAGGTCCGATACAACTTCGGCGAAATTCTCATCAAGCCATGCAAATGCTAATAATGCCCTTGAAGCAAGCTTCGCCGCTGGTGCACTCAATATCTTGAGTCAACTAATTGCAGCGCAGTAACCGAACAAATAAATGATGGTGCTAATTGCTGTGAACCTTGTTGGTGTATTAAATGAGCATTTTGGTCGTGATTTCATTGTCTTAAGCCTATGCTGCTAATGTCTAAGCTCTTTTGGATTAAAGTAAAGCTAAGAATTGAATGATTTGAAATTCAAAGTTTTTCAGTGCATTTCAAACCCCTCTCTTTGCTTTAAAGTTTATTGGTGCTTTTTATTCATGCCACTGGCTTTAGCCAGCGGTTGATGACGGAGCAAATGAGCGCCGAATTCATTCGGCGATAATTTTCACCGCCGTCTGAAGACGGTGCTCAGGAATTCGTCATCAACTATGAGCTAAAGCCCGTAGCATTGTTCTTAAAAAGATGACAAACAAAATGAGCACCGAGTTCATTCGGCGATAATTTTCAAAGCCCTCTGAAGAGGGCGCTAATAGGTTTCGTCAGGGACTATGGGATAAAGCCCATAGAATGTTTGTGAAAAAGTGTTCACAAACAACATTTGAATTAAAGAGCATTTGCAAAAAATCGGTATTTCAGGTGGATTTCACCGCTACTACCTTCAATTGCGTAACTCTTAGGATGGATTTCATTCGCCAAAAAGCATGGAAAATCACATGGGCAGGCGAAGTCACCAAAGTTCGATGGATTGAATTTCGTCCGTCAACAAAACATGAAAAAACCGTATAGGCAGGTGAAAGCTGCGCAAATTTAGAGGGTAATCGGAGGTGGATGCAATGTTGCTTGGCATTGGTAAAGCCACAATCACACCGCCTTTAGGAACGCCTTTAGCAGGGTTTGCCCATAGGAAAAATCAAGGTGCAGAAGAGGTATTGGACGATTTAGAAGTGAGAGCATTTTGGCTGCAGGACGAAATTGACAAGAGAAATGCGACTGCTATTGTCACTGCCGACATCATTAGCTTTGGTTCATTATTGACCGGTGAATTACAGTCAAAAGTTAAGACTCAATTTGGTTTGCCGCCCGAGAGGTTGCTTTTAGCTGCAAGCCATACTCACTCTGGTCCGCAAACTTGTGAAAACATGGTCGGATGTGGTGACTTTATCCCAGAAGTTGTCACTATTGTCCGTAAGGGCATTTTGGAGGCGCTTTCACAAGCACGCTACAACCTTAGCCCTGTAAAGATAACCATAGGACGAGGACGATGCGAAGGCTATGCAATTAATCGTCGGCTATTTCGTGACGGTGTTTGCTTATTTGCACCCAATCCTAATGGTGTTCGTGATGATGATGTAACGGTCATTGCATTTCACGATATCACGAGCGATAGTGTTATTGCTGTGCTATTTCATTTCACATGCCATCCGACAACTATGGGCGACTTTCGCATCACGGCTGATTATCCGGGGGCAGCACGAAGATTCATTGAAAAGACACTAAACTGTTCGGCTGGTTTTTTGCCAGGGTGTTTTGGCGACATCCGTCCAAACTGCACATTTATTGGCAGCACACGCTTTCGTTTGGGCCAGCCCGAAGATGTGGTGATTTTTGGGGAAGCTTTGGGGAAAGAGGTGATACGCATCCTCCAAAGCGAATTAATTCCAGTCACTCCACTCTTAAACGGTCAAATGATGGTGGTTGAATTGCCATTTGCACGCTTACCAAATAGCTTACAACAAGAACCATCAACCTGCCCATTAACAATTCAAAGGCTTGACATAGCACGGGAGATAACTCTCATCGCAATGAATGGCGAAATTTGCTGCGATTATGGGCTATTTATTAAACGGCTATATCATGACCGTTTCATTATCCCAATGGGCTATTGCAATGGCATGGTTGGCTATATTTGCCCAAGCCGTTATTTTGAAGAGGGTGGCTACGAACCTTTGGAATCCTTCAAATACATGAAATTACCTGCGCCATTCTCGCCAGAAATTGAGACAACCATAAAAGAAGGCATAATGGGATTGATGGGCTTAAAATCGTAATTGCGAATGCTGCCAGGATTGCACAGTTGGCATCCCTTCGTGTGGGCGGATGATAGTCCACTAAAAATGACGGAAACGAGCATCGCAAGCGGGGTGAACAATAACAAGTTTGGAACTTTGGGCTCAAACAAAATTTCGTGGCTTTAAAAATTTTGGTAGTAATCCTTTTGGATAGTGATAAATCTTAAAAAGTCAATTAGGCTTGCCTTTTTCTCACATTCCAAAGAATGCCCGAAAAGCCCTCTTTCATGCTAACAGATAATCAGTGTCACTTTTTGCACCTACCAAATCAAGTTCAGTAGTGCAAGGTTTTGAATTCAAAGTTTGCTTCAAAGACCAAAGCTACTGCCGAGCCGAAAATTGGGAGGGCGAGGCTACTACCGAGCCAAAAGCTTCGTTAGTTAAGTTCGTAGTTAGCCACGAAGCGTTAGCGTAGCGGCGTCCAAAATTGTCCCATGTCCCGTTTTGACGGCACTACGCTTCGCTTCGTGCCTTACTAAGAACAAACAAACTTTCGTCATTGAACAAACAAACTTTCGTCACTCGTAGGGCGAGGCTACTGACGAGCCAAAAACTTCGTTAGTTAGGTTTGTAGTTAGCCACGAAGCGATAGCGTAGTGGCGTCAAATCTGCTTTAAGTTTGCAGTTAGCCACGAAGCAAAAGTGAAGTGATGTCCTAAATCGTCCCTTGTTCCGTGTCCCATTTTTGAGGGCACTCTACTTCATTCCGTGCTTTACCACGAATCAATGGGAGGGCAAGGCTACTGCCAAGCTAAAAATTTTGCAATTCCCTCACCTATTTAAAAACTCCCACAAGTTCAGCTACTTTCATCCCATAATTCTTGCGTCTCGGTTACCCTCATTGTCCCGCTTTACATAAACAAAGGATGCGCTACACTTAAACAGCGAAGCCGATTTAAACAATATGAGTGCATAGAAGCAATCTAATGCAAAGGGGTGGTTCAAGTGAATGAGTCATTGGCAATCCATGGCGGTAAACCAATCCGTCAAAAGTCCTTCCCAAAGGAGCGCAAGGTCGGTGAGGATGAGTTGGCAGAGTTGCGAGAGGTAATTGGCAGCGCTTGGCTATTTCGCTTTGGCGGCAAGAAGGTAGAAGCATTTGAGAGAGCATTCGCAGAGAAGCATGGAGTTCGCTTTGGCATTGCTTGCACATCAGGCACTGCTGCTATTCATCTTGCTATTGGTGCGCTGCAGCTCAATCCCGGTGATGAGGTTATCACTGCACCGATAACAGATATTGGCAGCGTTACCCCAATTTTGAAAGAAGGGGGCATTCCGCTATTTGCCGATGTTGACCCAGAAACCGGCAATATGGATCCCGAAAACACCGAAAGGCTAATTTCCGGGAGAACAAAAGCAATTTTAGTTGTGCATCTTGCTGGCAATCCATGTGATATGGACGCTTTTGTTGATCTCGCCAAGCGGTATGGTTTGATTTTGATTGAGGATTGCGCCCAGGCGCATCAAGCCGAGTATAAGGGCAAGCTTGTCGGCACAATCGGCGATATTGGTTGCTTTAGCCTTCAGCAGAGCAAGCATATTACAACTGGCGATGGCGGAATATGCATTACTGATAACGAGGAATTGGCGACAAAGATGGCGCTGTTTATGGACAAGGGTTGGGAACGAGGCGCTATGACGCCCCATCGCCGTTATCTCATGCTCGGTCTCAATTACCGCATGAATGAAATTACTGGGGCTGTTGCGTTAGCGCAAATGAAGCGATTAGATTGGGTAACATCGGAGCGCCACCGTAAAGGGACAATGCTTAATGAGTTAATTTCTGAATGCAAGTATGTTAAGCCGCAGAAAGTCCTTCAAGGTTGCAAAGCCGTCTATTGGCATTACGAGTTGCTCATCCAACGCAATGCCCCGTTTACAGCTGACGAATTTGCCAGAGCTTTAAGTGCTGAAGGGATACCATGTTGGGCGCATTACATAGGGAAGCCAATTTTCCTATGCCATGAAGCCATACAACGCCAAAAGGTGTTTGGTGATTCACGGTTCCCATTTGACCATGCCAGCCGGGAAGTCAAATATGACGAGACAACTTGCCCAAATGCTCAAGACTATCTAAACAGGCTCATTGTCCTGCCTTTACACGAATTTTTGAGCGATGATGACATCTCGGACATGGCTAAAGCGATAATTAAGGTTGAGAGGGGATTAAGCCATTGAGACATCAAAACTGTTTCACGTGTTACTTGACGGTGAAACAACAAAAGCCCTTAGGAGGGGGAAACGATGGGGCGACCTAAAAGGACAAAGACAAGCCAATTTGGCGTTTCTGGGAGAATCTCTCATGACTCCACAATCTTCTACAACCGAAAACTTTACCATGATCTGCCAAAAGAGCAAAAAGTGCAATATTGTGAAGCACCGTTGCCACCAGAATGTGTTAATAGGGTCTTTTGCAAAAGTTCTGAGAGCATGGATGAGTTGCCCGATTGCTCTGTTCACTTAATGGTCACCTCCCCACCCTACAATGTCGGCAAGGAATATGACGAAGATTTGACGCTGGATGAGTATCGGAATTTCATCAGGAGAGTGATGGCTGAGGTGTATCGTGTGCTTGTGTCGGGCGGTAGAGCGTGCATAAATTTGGCAAATTTAGGTCGTCGCCCTTATTTGCCGTTACATGCCTTTATCATTCAGGACATGCTTGAATTGGGCTTTCTAATGCGTGGCGAAATCATTTGGGATAAAGCATCAAGCGCAAGTCCATCCACTGCTTGGGGGAGTTGGTGCTCACCACAAAACCCAACACTTAGGGATACTCACGAATACATCCTTGTTTTTTGCAAGCAAACTTATAGCCGTCCCAATCCATTTAATCGCAAGCCCACAATAAGCCGTGACGAGTTCTTGGAATTCACAAAGAGCGTTTGGCGCTTTCCAGCCGAACCTGCCACAAAAATTGGGCATCCCGCCCCTTTCCCTGTTGAATTACCCTATCGTCTCATACAACTTTACACTTTTGAGGGCGAGGTCGTCCTTGACCCGTTCATCGGCAGTGGAACAACAGCAATAGCAGCGCTTAGACTTGGGCGAATGTTTGTTGGCTATGAAGTTAATCCAAATTATGTGGCATTGGCAAACCAACGCATTAAAACCTTTCTTGATAAAAGATCATTGTTTTAAGGCATATGCGATGGTAACCCCATGAAACTTATGAATTACGATAGCGTTAAAAATAGAGGTGGCAAACGATGACACAGCGAGAACGCTTTCGTATGATAATTCGTGGGCAAATTCCCGACAGAATGCCTTATATATTCGGTCACCCGAGGGCTTCAACTTTTGCTGCTTGGCGAAAGCAAGGGCTTTCAGAAGAGCAAGAAAGAAATTGGAGCGAGTTTATCGGCGAAGAAGGTTTCATCGGTATTGGCAAGGTTAATTTCGGTCCAGTTCCGCCTTTTGAGGAGCAGGTGATAGAAGAGAGGGGCAATATCCGCATTTGGATTGACCATTACGGCGTCAAAAGAATGGATGCAATAAGACAACCGACCCCTGGTTTTGCAACGCGCAAATACATTGATTTCCCTGTAAAGAACAAGGCAGATTTTGAGGAAATGAAAAAACGCTATGACCCATATTCACAAGAGCGCTTCACACCAATCCCCGGTGAGAATTTGAAACCAACAATGAACCCCGACGGATACAGAGTTTATCAAGCGACACAGCACTGGATGGAACGAGTTGAAATCTGCAACAAAAGCGAATTGCCAGTTAGTCTTTCAGTCCCTGGGCTTTGGTGGACAGCTCGCGACTGGTGTGGGTTTGAATGGCTTTCAATCATGTGTATTGATCAACCCTCGTTAGTGCACGAAATGATGGAATTTTGGACTTGGTTCGTCATTGAGTTGCTTAAGGAGCCATTAACTCACATCAAAGTTGACCTTGTTATACTCAATGAGGACATGGCTTACAAAACTGCATCAATGATTTCGCCAACGATGATGCGTGAGTTTATGTTGCCCCGTTACAAACGGCTTTACGACTTCTTCAAGTCCAATGGTGTTGAATGCGTGATGATGGACAGCGATGGTCATGTCTCCCAAATTCTGGAGGTATTTTATCCAGAGGCAATTGATGGCTTATTGCCGCTTGAAATCGCTGCAAACAATGACCCCGAAGTTTATATGCAAAAACACCCTGGGTTAGTTTTACTCGGCGGAATAGATAAGAGAGAGCTGCGTTTCTCTCGTGAAAGGGTTCGTGCTGAGGTTGTTAAGCGCTACCGTGTGACTCGTCAGTTCATCAGTTACATCCCAGCTGTTGATCACGGTGTGCCACCTGATGTCCCGCTGCGAAATTTCCTTTACATGGTTGAGTTGCTCAAAGGTTTTGCTAATGGTGAAGACCTTGAAACTTATGAGCCACCGTGTGAATTGGAAAAACAACTTGGTGAGATTGAGGAAATGTTTGATCCAATTAAGGCAATTGAGGCTGCATGGAAAGGTGAGGATGATTAGCTTGCTTAAAATGCTCAGGAGAAAAATATTTGCCAGCTCTTTACTTAAAAGTTTGTTGGTAATTTGGATAGTCCAGTTCCTGCTAACCAGTAATTAGGCAACCTAAGTGGTAGATGATCAGTTTTACAAGGGTTGACTTCACAAGCATGGTGGAAATGGCTGTCCTTCACAAAAGTTTGTTGCTGCTTGCGTAGGTCAAAGGCTCCGAGTGAGCCGAAAAAGTTGGACAAACGACGGAATAGGAATTTGGAGACTTGGAGACATAGTATGGTGATGCCATTGCCGAACAAAAATTCAGGCAAGCCGGCAGTGAAAACTATCGTAAGGTTGAGCTACTATCCGAGCAAAAATTCGTAATGAAAAAATTCGTAATGAAAAAAACTCATAATGAAAAAATTCG
>JANXAS010000064.1 GCA_025062195.1 Armatimonadota bacterium | reverse complement strand
TTCGTGCCTTACTACAAACAAACCAACAAACTTTCATCACTCGGAGGGCGAAGCTACCGCTGAGCCAAAACTTTGTTGTTAAGGTTCGTAGTTAGCCACGAAGCGTTAGCGAATTGGCGTCAAATTCGTTACTTTACTTTTGTTCTTTGTCCCGTTCCTGATGGCACTGCGCTTCGTGCCTTACTACGAACCAACAAAGAACCAACAAACTTTTGAGCAAAGAGAGTGACGAAAAATTTATAGACAATTGCCCTTAATAGTTCGCTGTCAGCCAGCGATGGTAAAAACTCCAACCTGTAATATTATTGCATTGCTCATATTCGGGTAAAGATGCTAACGGTGTCCCTGAAAGCGCCATTGGTTGACGACGCAAAAGTTCCTGCCAAGTCCAACTTTGTTGGTCAATTAGGGCTTCTGCACCAACATTGCGACGCCTCAATTCAGGTGGTTGTAATAGAGCAGCAGCTAACTCTTCCACAAAATCGTGAACATAAAATTGAATTCGCCACATCACAGCCGCCTGCCCCGAGCTTCATCTCATTTTTCCCTCGGCAATTGCACGCTTGATTTCAAGATAATATTTGGCATTTTCAAGGGGAATATCTGGGGGAAATGTATGGTCAAGTGTCGGTATATAGCCACCGCTTTCAAGCATCGGAATAACCTTCCTTAACAACTCTTTCTCAATTGCTTCTTTCCCCTTTGCGACCTCTCTTTTATCAATTCCGCCCATGAGAGCGATATTCTTCCCAAACTTCTGCCTAATTTTGACTGGATCCATTCCAGCTGCAGCTTCAAGTGGCCAATGACAATTGAAGCCAGCTTCAATGATCAGTGGCAATAATGGTTCAGTATTCCCGTCACTATCAAGTTCTATCACTCTCACGCCATGGTCGCTCAAAAACTCACAAATTGCCCTGTGCCTTGGCATGAAAAATTCACGATAAATTTTCGGCGAAATGAGCGGTCCTGCGTTGTAAGCGAAGTCCTCGTTTATTATGCATGCATCAACTTCAACTTCTGTTAGCGCCCTTTTATTGGCTTCAATGAAAAATTCAACCATAAAATCAAGCATCTCATGGACGAGGTTTGGGTGGTCAAAGAAGGCATATGAAAGGGCTTCGGTGCCCATCCACTCACGCAAGTTCCAATAAAGCCCACCAAAGGCACAATTTGGGTAAAGATAGAGCGGATAATCCCTGTCTTTGTATTGTTGCTTGAGCTCTTCCCAATTATTCGGATAGCGTGATGGCTCATTCGGGTCGTAGTGCCTTTTCATTTCCAAAAATGAAGCCCTATCTTTGACAAAGAAGTCAAGGTATGTGTCCATGCTCATCCTTGTGCCCCTTGCAGTGCCAACTTTAAGCGCGCGCCTTTTTCTCCCAAATTGGTCAATAAATACGATATGTCTTTCGCTTTCCTCAAGCACCTTTTGCTCAAAGCCAGGTATCGGACCCAAGTTCAACGGGATAAAATCACGCCTGTCCAACTTTGCGAATTTTGGCTCCCCTTTGAACCAATCACCTGCCAATTCGTCCTCGTTGAGTCCTTCGGCAAGCCATCTTTCATATGTTTGACCCCATATGCCAAGTTCAAAATATGGGTAGCGGTCAACTTCTTGGAAGCTCATGATGCGAAGATAGCGTTCTCGCCCAGTCATTTCCCCACCCTCCTTGCAGTAATTTTCGGGTAAGCGATAACTTCAATCTGAAGAGAAACTCATTTTTGACTCTCGGAGGATAAGCCTCTGGATTGATAGTCTTCAGCGGCACAGCAGCTTAATCTCTCAAACACGACCTCATCACTCTCAACAAGGGCAAAAAAGCTGCAAACGAGGATACCCTTTTGGCGCAATAGCGAAATTGCGCTTGATAGATCCTCAACTTGCTTACGCTTCAATTCACTTTGGCTTAAGTCAGGGTAGCAGCGCTTGTAATAGCCGCAGTCTTCATGGGCTATCAAGGCGACATATTTGATTTTATGCGCTTCAATCAAAAGCTCAAGTCGCTCAACTAATGAAGGCTCATTTTGAGCTATGAACGCAGGACCTCCGGCGACAACGAACAAATCACACCGTTCCATACCCAAGTATTGCTTTAAGAACTCAATTGTTGCGCCGGCAAACCTTTCATCGCTGCAAAATATTGCCAAGTTGCCACTGAACTCGTCCTTCCACAATGTCCGACTTCGTAACCTTTCTCCTTGCATTTTAATCGCCCCTTTGAAATTTAGGTGGAAGTTGCGCAGTTGAATTTAATGGCAGCTGTTAAGCTGACAGAATCGCCATATTTGGCAATTTTTGCCATAAATGGCACATTGTGCGAAGGTGGCTTTAGCCACGAATCTTTTAAAAGCTATAACGCTCTTTACCCAAAAGTTTGTTGGTTCTTAGTAAGGCACGAAGCGAGGCACCGTAATTGAGCGCGAAATGCAAATTAAGGCAACAATACCACACTATGCACCGATTTCACGCCGCTACGCTTCGTGGCTAATACTAATCCCAATTAAGCATGTCATTTTTGTAGTGCTTCCCGCCACAATGCGTTCTGAGCGACCTAAGATAACTGTTACTTTCCTTAAAGTTCAATCTAGATTTTGGGAAAGAAGGTATAGAGCTTTGAGCCTCAACTCCTATGGCTTATGGCAATAACTGCTCCTCCAAGCTGCTTAAGGTTTCAATGCTCTCACGGATTTCTCTTTTTGCGAATTTTAGCTAACTTCCTCGGTATTTGATATACCCTGCGATGCCCGTTTTACACGACAATATATCACTCATCTTCACTTCATGCTACTCACTAAAATTTAGTGCGTTTTGTTCTTTACTTTAACTCAAGTTTTTCACTTGACAAGCGTCAAATAACTACTCACCTATCATACTCATCTTTTTCCCAATCGCAGCACAACAGTATCGTTGGGCGGTATATGAAGTTTGACAAGCCATTTTCCTTCCGCTCGCTTCACTTCCATCTTCTTGCAGGTAAACGAATCAAGCATAAGCCAAACATTTTCTTCCTTTAAACCGAGTGAATTTGAATCAAAAATTAATTCAATCGTTTTCGCATTGCTTGCTTTGTTGCGCAAAGTAAAGTGCAGGTTTTGTTTTGCAATACTTCCAAATCTTTCAACTATAACGCTTCTATCGCTACTACTTGCATAAGTTATTGGCTCCCAGCCAGCGTTTGCCAATCTTACTGTCAGCGGATGCCAGCTCTCATAAATTACTCTGTCCATTGTGCTCAGGTAATAGAAAGTCCCATAAAACATCGCGTGCTTCATTTCGCTCTCTATTCGCTCCCGTTCCCAGTCTTTCTTTGCTTCTTGCCATGACATACAGATGTTCTTTTGATAAGCAAGAGTTCTTTGCAATGCGAGCTTAGCATCAGTTGTCCAAGTCCAAAGCATCTCATTTCCGATTATGTCGATGAACTGAATGCAGAACATATCCGTAGGATGGTCAGTCACGCTGTAATTCGCCATAACCAATTTTCCGCGCCTGTGCATATCATCGGCAATTGACTTTGTGCATTCATAGATTGAAAAAGCCATCGGCATAATTGGCTTCTTACTGATGTGGTCAAATGCGAGCGGGTTGTCAGCCCACTTGAAATGCTCACGGCGAAAGTTATCAACAGCAAAGACAAATCCACAATCAAAATACATACCATCCAAATTGTATGCATCCACTAACGAAACTTCTCGCTCATAAGTTAGCGTGTATCGGTTCACTTTTCCACCAACGCCCTCAATCTCCGGGTCGGGATTGCATAAGTAGTTGTAGCCGCCCCATTCAGGAACATAAGTGTGATGTAATCTTCTTTTCCCATCCCTATCGTATGGGACACAATTGAGAATGCATTGTGCAACCTTATGCGCCGGCTCGCTATGCGCCAGCTTCTCAACATAAGCCCATGCTTCTTCTGGTGTTGGTTGAATCTTCGCCTTCTCTGCTGTAATTCCGATTGCCCAGCCCCACCAGCCTACAAATTCGGTATACGAAAATAACTTTACTGACTTTTGACGATGGGCTTCAATTGCGTCGCGGTGTTGATAGTCAAAAATTGCAAACTTTGGTGCAATGAATTTTGGAGATTCAATCGTCTCCTTGTCAACCATAAACCCAGCGCAGCCCTCATCCTCAACTCGCTTCACAAAGAATTGCGGGAAGAATTCGTAGTATCGCTTCGCCGCGGAGCGAAAGCCCCATTTCGGGTCTACTTTGTAAATCAAGAACTTAAACCAAGCACTTCCTGGAAACTTCTTTGTATCCTGAGATAGACCAAACTCGTAATTGATGAAGTAGCCAAACCTTCGCTCATAGCAGATGCGGAATATTCTTGGCATGTCCATTGGAACCGCAATTGCAAGAGCATTCTTTCCGTTGCTGATCGCTGAAAATGGGTAAAGTGCAATCACGCCTCGCTCGCTCAAAAGTCTTGCTGAACCGTATCTTATACCGTCCTCAATCATTTGCTCGTTATGAATGTCTTCAAACCAAGTCCAGCCAACTGCATCAATTGGAAGCCTGAAAGAAATTGTTATTGCCCTGTCTTGCTTGGATGTATCGCGAATTTCGCCATCAATGACGATATAATTTGGCATCGCTCTATAATTTGCTTGAAAGAAAAGCGATAAATCTTTAACCTCACAGACTTGCCTTATGCCTTCTTTTGTTTTCTGCACCTTGCCAACCACAAGCCTTTGTGGCGTGATGTAGTCATCATCTAAGCAAATTACCGAAACATCGTCAACCCAAGCAGTTCCAGTCTGCTGCCAAAGGTTGGTGTAAACAAGAATCCTTCGGCAAAAGAAAGCAGTCACAAATGAGTGAGTCAACCGAAACCAATCTGAATGATACCTTGAATGGCTTACGCAGATTTGCGGATAATCAGGGTGAGTCTTGCCTTGCGCATCCATCTGAACTATGTAAAAGCACGGTGCTCCACCTTGCGTTCGCATCCACATTGAAACTTGGTAAGGAGTGTTTGGCTTCACCGGGATTTCAACTGCCAAGGCACCGGATGAGCGTTTTTGACCTTCTGGTATGATTACCTTCATTGACACCTTGCCAGAGTGTGATATTTTTTCATCAACACTCCAATCGCTACCAATGCTAAACCCAATTGGCTTTCCATCTTTGAGAAACTCAAAACTTGAGTTTTTAACCAACTCAACTTCTTTCGCTTCAATTGATTTGACTTCAGCAATGAAGAAGCCACCTACACCGCTTTGTTTCAACTGACGCCCATCAATGCTCACACCTGTGACCACACCATAATTGTCAACCTTAAGAAAAAGCCCATCTTCTGTGGCTATGCGATGCTGAGCATTTGAGAAGCATAGCGAAATTTGTAGAGTCATCACCAAAATCATTGCTTGTTGATATTTCATTTTCATAGCCATCACCTCACAACAACAAACTCCCTGCGTAATAAAACTCTGTTCAATTTTACTGAGCTTAACTTGAACACAATAAAAATGCATTGTAAAGCTTTAGGACACAAAACTTGTTCAAATTGGTTCGTAGTAAGGCACGGAGCAAAGCGGAGTGCCGTCAAATAAGTGTAGGATGCCAAGGGCAAGTGAAACTATAACATCTCACTTTGCACCAACTTAACGCCACCTCGCTTTCGCTTCGTGGCTAACTACGAACTTAGCTAATAAAGTTCTTGATAAATAGCACCCGAATTTTTTTCGTTCGCTTTTTACCCCAAATGTTTTTGATGAGTGCTTTTTCAAAATCACGCTATGGGCTTTAGCTCATGGTCGTTGACGAGTTCTCTTAGCGCCGTCTTTAGACGGCGTGAAAATTCTCTCAAAAGCTTTTTGGCTCAGCAGTAGCCTCGCCCTCCAAGTTTTTCCGTCACGATTTTTTCGCCAATTCGGAGGGCAAGCCTACTGGCTTGCCGATTTTTTGCACAGGCTTTTCCTGTCCCTAATAACACGCAAATTTTTGACTCGTCAGTAGCCTCGCCCTACGAATTTGGCTTGTAGTCCAAAAAGTGAAACTGATTATTTGTCAGGGATATTTGCCATTTTTGGCGGTATATTATCAGCTCGCATGAAACGACGCTTGAGTTCAATAGTGCGAATCTTGGTAGGATGTGTTGAATATGGTAATGACTGCTGAACCACCCTAAGCAATCTAAAACGGTTAACCAAAGCCAGCGGTAGATAGCCAGCCACCAATAACCTCAGGACTTAGGCAATTGAAATTGTTCTTCCGTGGCGGGAAAAATCCCCAAGAAATTCCCTAAAATCATGGTTTCCGTCCGCTTCATCCTGCAATGCTTCAACTACATAGTTTCAACTACATAACTCCCAAACCTTTTGAGCAGGGAACGAATCTAAATTATTCAACCCATCGCCTCGGCTTGGCTTTAAGGCTCAAGTAAATTTCTTTTGCCTTTCGTATGTGCTCAATTAATCCATGATATTTATCCTCACTTACACCTATATCTTTGGCTATAATTGGCAGCACACGCTCGTAATCCTTAAGCCAACGGATAAAAAAGGCAATATCCTCATCTTTAGGCTCCATCGGCTCATCCCCCACTTGCACATAGATAGGGCTTGTGTGAGCAAATCCGCCTCTGACATCTTTTGCTCCAATGTCATAGCATCTTGCGGCAAGCCAACAAGTGCTATCAACTGCCAGATTGATGGTGTGCTCTTGCTCAATTTCGCCATTACCGTCTGCCACCCAAGCGACATTTCCGTTGCATACTAACTCCATACGCCCAAGCCCCTTTGCCGAGAAGCATCGCAACCTTATTTCAAGCCTCTGTGGCTTTAAACCTGGCAATTTTATGACATTGCCAACTTCAGCCCACTCAGTTTGCCCTGCAAGACGAGCTTGAAAAATGAGTAACGGTCCTGTGGTGGCAAAAGTGCGCCCATTTTTGTAGGCATCAACGATGGCATCCAAATCAAGGCTTTTCGCATGCACATATGTTCGGTTGCGTCCTGGAGAAATAATGTTTCGTGGGTTGTTGAAGTAGGTATCGGTGCTGCCAGTAATGCCCAATTTAAACCCCAAATTTAGCCAACGATACCACCATTGCAATTTTTCCTCGCTCGGTGCCCAACAGAACAGGTCCCAAACTGGTGCCAAACCATACGCGACAACAATGGGCAAATCCCTGGCAAATCCCAAGTCCTTTGGGTTGTCAATCCTCCCCCAATCTGGATGAGTGTGCAATGCCACCCAACCGTTTTCATGCGCAGTAGCGAATGCAGAAATGTTCTCAAAAATGTTCCCAATTTTTGGGCGGATTTTGGCTCCAATTAGGCAAATATCTCCCCCAGTCCCACCAGAACCACATTCGTCACTCGCATGGAGCAGAAAGTCGTGTTCAACATAAGTTTCTCCGAATTTAAGCCCATGTGGTACCATAAAAGCGAAGTGAAGACCTTCAGCTTTCAAAATCAGCTTTAAGGTCGTTAGACATTTCTTTGGGTCGCCAAAAATGCGGTCATATTTTTGGACACCGTGCCCAACACAATGCATATGATGCTCGCCAGAAAACCAGAAAAATTTGGTCATATCTGCGATTCTTGACAGCTTTATGCGCACCGCCCTAAATTCCCCATTTTTAACCGTTAATTTGGCTCTTTTTGGCATGAACTCATAACCCTTAGTCACCTCAATTGTGAAAGTCCCTTCTGGTAGCGGCACCGTGACAATTCCATCAGTATAAAAGGCTTTTCTTCGCTCTAAAAGCCCATAAACGACACCATTTTCGTAAGCCTCCGGTGGGTAGTAGCCATTGCCCTCAGAATCGGTGATGAAAACTTTTGCTGGCGTTGCTTTTCCCGTCGTCCCATCAACAACTTCCAAGAGAAGTTTGCATGTGAGGTTTGACAATTTTCGGATTGATTGGACAAACATTAATGGCTCAATTTTTTGCGCCTCATCGGAATAAATGGCACTAATTTCTTCATAAGATAATGCGCGGCTGTAAATACGAACATTGCGAATTAAACCATCAAAAGACCAGAATGGTTTTTGATGACTCCTATCGCCTATAGTTATTGGTGGATACTGGATGCCCCACACAGCATAGTAGGCAATTTTTCCGTCAGCCTTTGACTTAGCTGCAGGTTCTCCATCCACATAAATTATGGCTTCGTCACGATTGGCACTGTAGGTTGCTGCCACATGAACCCATTTACCCAATTGTAAAACAGGTTTCGTTGAGAGCCTGAAAAGCGCTCCTGACCCAACCCTCGCACGCTTTTCAGTAGCAACGAGAAAATTAAGCGCCCCACCGCTGTGAATTAGATGATAGCCGCTTGAAGGGTGCTCACGACCAAGGCTAACTATTGCGCCTTCCGAGGATAAATCCGACGGGTTAATCCATGCCGCAATCGTCACCTCTTCGCGGAATTGAAAAGGCTCACCTGCAATGTCCACAAAGGAAAACAAGCCGTCAAACTTAAGAGCAAAGGCATCAGCATTATCTGACCTCACCCATTCGGCGCGCACAATCTTGCCGTGTCTTCCATTGCCCGACGCGTCACTGGCAACTTCACCCACACCATCATCTAATCTCCAAAACCCTTCAAGCCCATGCAATACCTGAGCGTGGCTAAGCGATGAAAAAGCCAATGCAGCTATGGCGAGCATCAACCAGTAAACCATCATCATCACCATTTCGTCCACCTCCAACAATTGGCAGTGAGGGTGCTGCAAGCAATACAAAGTTCGTAGTAAGCCACGAAGTGATAGCGAAGTGGCACCAAATTTGACTTGCCCCATGTTCCGTCTTTTGGCAGCGCTTCATTTCTCGCCTCATTACGAACTCTTTGAACTCTTTTGATCATCACCTTTACTTGCTCGTTGGCTAACAATCAGCCATCTGTTTTCTTTCCAGTCCCAAAGGCATGTGACTGCAATTTCACCCCAACCGTAATAATCAAAACCCTTCGCCTGCTCGGTTAGTTCACCCAAGACAAATTTTTCATCCTCTCGCCTCACCTTGCACAACGCATGGCACATAATTCCGTCCGCCTCGCCAATCAGCTCTATTAATGCCAACTTGCTGCCGGCACAACGCAACTCAATTTGCTCACCACCTGCTATTCCACCAACTTCAATCTCGTTGGATTCGCCCGCTGCCAAATCACCAATGTTAAATTCGCTTTTGCCGATACGCACCTTTACCACTTTCGTAATCGTCTGCTTGCCCTCCGAAGCCACAAAGAAGCCACCCTGTTCGGGGAAGGCAAACAGGGCAAAATACACCGTTGCGCCAACCAAAGGTTTGACCAATTTCAATCGCACTATGAGTTTCGTTGCCTCACGGGGCTTGCCATCGGGATGTGGCATGTCAATCTCTGTCTTGCCATCAACTCCTTCCCACCGCCAAAACTTTTGTATCGGTTCTCGCTCGCCGAATGCGCTTTGAGCGCCCAAGTAGATATGTCCTACTACGCCCTGCAGTGCCATAATTCCGCCATCGCTTTCACCATCAATCCAGTGCCGGCTTTCCATCGTCCCATCCTCTTTCAATGCATCAACCTCAAGGCGCACCCTCATACCTTTTGGCGCTTTCACCAACGCCATCAGAATGACTTGCGTTCCATCCCCAACTGTCCCTGCGATCCCAACATTGTTTGGGTCAGGTTCAAAACGGACAGGTATGATGGTTTCCTTAAGCGTAATCAAGTCATCGGGTTGAGAGATGGTCACCTGTTCAACTCTGTCAATGCCTAACTTGCGCCAATCCTCATCAGCATCAACTTTCGCCGTCATAGGCAAAAGCTGCCCACACTCAACACCCCAAACCCTCAACTTCGCATCCCTCAGCCAAATTGTTGGATTGAACCGAACACCCCTATCGCTCATCAAAAATGCAAGATGCACATTGCCCGTCTCCAATTCATTGAGTGTCGTTGTGACTTTTCGCTCATTTAGTAACACCATCTCGTCTGTCTTCATCCGCCGCCTCCAGATGCGCACCGCATCCTTTGCTAACTCAACGACAACATACCAGTCGCCCTCATAGGTGAGTTTGCCATTATCCCTACCATTGCCCTCTGTGCCGACTTGCAGTGTGTTTCCGATGAGACGAAGTGGATGCGGGCTGTGAATGTGAGCGTCACAGAACAGGATGACTTGCGGAAACTCCTTCAGCAAGCTGCGCAATGCGTTTGCTGTCTCGCCACGCTCATCCAAAGTCCGATGTGAAAGCAAAACGGTTGTGCGATGGCGATGCTCGGCGAGCAACTGACGCAGCCAACGAATTTGCCAATCGTGCCAGACATGGTTTTTGCCGTTGTGCGCGATAACGAAAAGTATGCCTTGCAATGTGAATGCCCACGCAGTTGGCTGTCCAGTCATAGCCTCAAAGCGAGGCATTGCACCGCGCATGAAAACGGTCGGGTCTGGCTCTCCACCCAATAAATGATGCCTTTTATTGAGGCACATAATGCAAGTCCTGCCCCACTCGCTGAAGAACTCGTGGTCACCACGCTGCCAAATGACTGGCACTGCACTCTCTGCGCTCAAGCGCATCGTATTCGGACTTGCACCATCAAGGTTGTCTCCAAGGAGAGCGATAAACTTGCAGCCAATTCTTGAAGCGTCTGCGAGCATTCGCTTGAGATAGCTCTCTGCAACACGGTTGAAGTTGTGGATATCACCCTGTATTGCAAAGCGCATTGCCGCTGCCATCCCTCCGTCCACATCGCTCAGTGCCATCAGTAAGGCGATTGCAAAACACCGTATAGGTTCCTCGCCACGGAAGTTATCCGTTCGGTATCATAACATGTTTTTCAGAATCGTAACACCATCTCCTGCCTATCCGGTGAGCCTGCGACGCAAATAGACAGCTTCAATTATGGAATTTGTTGCCGCACAGCTGCGCATGCCTCAATGAAGTTGCGCATACGGCTTTCATTCCGGCTTCGGTTGTGTCTCCTCACAAATCCTTTAAGCGCCAACACTACCTTTGCCGCTCAACTTCCAACGCATGCAATCCGAAGCCTCGTGAATGGCGGAATTACCCACAACGCTATTGCACAGGCTAATATTCCAGCCGACAATTAAGCCGTATGGGTGAATAAGGCGTAAAATGTATTGGCATGCTCGTCATTCCAAACATAAAACCTGCCATGCACAACCGCACTCCTTGGTAACTCATCCCCAGCGGGCAATGCACAACGCTTTCTTTTCTTCAATGTGCATTTCATTCACGCATACAACCGCACAATCTGGCACTGCGCTTATCTAAGGCGAGAACACCATCGCCACTGTTTATCAGTGCCATCGTTAATTGGAAATCCTTGAGCAGGCATGTATGGCTTTGCAGCACCGCTGTTGATTTGTGCCATAGATTGTGTCACTATGACTGTAAGGCAGGTAATAAGCGTTGAGCGACTTTCACACCGTGCTAAAAACTTGGCTGCAAGGCGATGGCGATTCAGGGGAGCATTTCCGCAGCCCACCAAACCAAAGTGAGAAAGAGAAATATTATTGCAAGGCTTTCATGAGGAGGGATGTTAATCGCTATTTGTTTAAGGTTGCCTCATGTGAGGTGATAAACGATGAAGACACGCATAGTTGTGCTCACATTTGCATTGGCAGTGTTGTTCTCATGTGCAGCCCTAATTGTGCTCGGTTGCGCACGATTGAAAAGGGTCAGCCAAAACGAACTTATAGCTGTCACTCCACCAACATCAATTGCCCCACCAATCGCGACTATAGCACCGCCTGTAAGTGTTGTGGAAACACCACCGGTTGAGGCTACTAAGGTGCCAAAGAAAGAAATTACCGAGCCTGTTGCGCCAGATGTGGAAGTCGCACCGCAACCTGAATTGGAGCGTGAGTTCAAGAAGCTGCACACACTGCTTTCGGAGTTGCAAAGTGCTATATCAACGCCATCGCCTGATAGGGTTGAAGCAGCCTCTTTAAGAGTGCTTGTTAGGCTCGCTCATATTGAAGTTAAGGCGCTTGAGCATTTGCGCAGGACTGAAGACATGGTGCGCGTGAGTGAAGTTATTCAATTGATGGACGATGTTCGCGCCAGCTTGAGGGACGCACGAAGTGCTGTAAAGCGTGGGAGCATAAAAGTAGCAAGCGCTGCAGTTGATGAAATGATTGACAAGGTGGAAGCCCTTGAAGGGCTGCTTGTCAGTGTTACGGAATCCAAAGAAAGCATCCCACACACCGAAGTTAAACAGCCATCAGAAAAACCTTCGCCTGAAAAGCGTGTCCAACCCAGATAGCTTTAATGGGCATTCTTTTGCTTGCCCATAAATTGAGTTCCCACAAGCATGTTAGAGGTTTTTAAAGCTCCAGTGGCTTAGCGAATGATCACAGCGAGTAGAGTTGCAACCGAACCAGATAACACCAGTAACATTTGAGCCTTTGGAGGTGCATAACTTATGGGCTTCAATGTTGCAAGCGATGAAGAGATACGCTCCGGCAAAGTCACCGACATTTACTTTGTGCGCACTGTTAGGACGCTTCAATCCGCTGGCATAAAAAAGCGCGTCGTGATGGAAGTTACAACTTCAAGCCTACCAGATGGATATAAGTGGGCAGTGCTTGCTGGCATTGACGAAGTTGTGCACTTGCTTGAGGGCAAGCCGGTGAATGTGGACTGCATTCCTGAAGGGTCAATCTTTCGCGCTGGCGAACCAGTATTAAGGGTTGAAGCTGAGTATACCGACTTTGCGATTTTTGAGACGCCATTGCTTGGACTGTTATGTCAGGCATCGGGTGTCGCTACAAAGGCTGCAAGGTGCAAGAAAGCTGCTGGCGAAAAGCTTGTTGTAAGTTTTGGTGCAAGAAGGATGCATCCAGCACTTGCACCGATGATAGACAGGGCTGCATTCATAGGCGGTTGCGACGGTGTGGCTGTCATCAAAAGCGCTGAATTGCTGGGCATAGAACCAGTTGGAACTATGCCACATGCATTGATTATCGTAGTCGGTGATATGGTTGAGGCACTCAAGCTGTTTGACAAATTCATTGAACCAAGTGTCCGTCGGACGGCACTTATAGACACATTCGCCGATGAGAAGTTTGAAGCGCTGCGCGCTGCCGAGGCTCTTGGTGAAAAGCTTTATGCCGTGCGATTTGATACGCCCTCATCAAGGCGAGGCAATATGTGCGCATTGCTCAGGGAAGTCCGTTGGGAACTTGACATCCGTGGATACAACCATGTGAAATTATTCGTAAGTGGTGGCGTTGATGAGTATGAGATAAAGCGTTTGAATGAGTTTGCTGATGTGTATGGTGTTGGGACTGCTATAAGCAATGCACCTGTCATCAACTTCGCTATGGACATAGTTGAAGTTGATGGGAAGCCGCTGGCAAAGCGAGGCAAGATGTCAGGTGCAAAAGATATTTACCAATGTCCCGAATGTTATCAGAACATTGTCGTGCCATTAAATTGTCGCCCACAGAAGCGATGCAAGTGCGCTAATGAATATGTAAAATTAACTCAACCCCTTTTGCGCAATGGAAAGCTTGTGGCAGAGTTGCCCTCACCAAAGGAGATGCGTCAACATGTGCTAAAAGCCCTAAAAAATCTGGAAGATTTTGGGTAAATTTTGGTTTCCCTCCCTGGGCAGCACACTAATTCTACCATTCACATGGGCGATGCTTCGTCATTTTTCTTTCAGCGTTACCGAACTCGCTATTTATTCAAAAATTTGCGGGTGGATTTCCATACGCCGATAGTGACCCTTATGGGTAGCAATAAATCTCAAAAGTCAGTTCAGATTGTCTTTTTCTCACGCTTCAAGGGATGCCCAAAAAGCCGGATTTCGTATGTGCTTTTCGCTTTACCAACGCCAAAGGGAGTTACTACCTTTTCATCATCAACTACTGACTGAAGGCAGTGGCATGTGAAGATTTTGAGCGAACGATATTTACTCCAAAGTTTGTTGGTTCGTAGTAAGGCACAGGGCGAAGCGAAGTGCCGTAATTGAGTGCTAAGTGCGGAGTGAGAATTGCGAAGCAGGGCAAAGATATTGCACTTTGCACTACGCACTGATTTTACGCCACTTCGCTTTCGCTTCGTGGCTAACTACGAACCTAAACAACAAAGTTCATAGTAAAGAGCGTGAGCGAAATTTTAACAAAGGAGCACCACTTAAGTTTCGGCTTTGCATTTGTGAAGTCTCGAAAAGTCAGGCTACTGCCCGACCGAAAAACATTGGGCGCTATGGAAACAATACCCTTCAAACAACTTTGCAGTGCCTCCTAAAAGTTCGCTTGACGCAGCAGTCATCGTCGTAGGCTTAGTCTCCAGTGATAAACCAAGTTTTTGCCGCGCCAATCTTCCTCAACGACCACCAAGTAATCGCCCGATGAAGTTTTGAGTGCGTGGATGCCGTGAACCATGTCAATCCATCCGCTGTTGCCACCAACTTCCCGTCCGGGAAACATCACTCCAACTTTTTCGCC
>JANXAS010000063.1:9620-14949 GCA_025062195.1 Armatimonadota bacterium | reverse complement strand
ATGGTTTCCAAAGTCCGGCAACGGGCAACGGGTAAGCGCCAAATGGTGGTGCATAACTCCAACCTTTTGCCCACTGTGCTTGAATGAAGTTTGTCGGACCAGCGTCAAGCAGGATGTATCTGTCAATTACTGGCGTGCCGAGCATCCAACCTCGTTGGTGAAAAATTTCAGCACCGTGAAGCGAGCAAGCGATAAAGTGAAACGGGACTCGCCCAAAAGCTTCTTGCCACGCCGAAGCATTAAAACTCTGAAGTTGCAATTTGAACCGAACTTGTGGGTAAGGGTCATTGGCGAACAAGCGGATTTCAATGAACGAAGAGTTGTCAAGTTCTGGGGTTGGCTCGGCTTTAATTTGGCTGAACCTTAGAACTTGCGTTGTCCCTTCCTTACGAACCCGAGCTGAAGATGCGACAATGTTGCCAATGCTTCCCAAGCGTATTTTGGCTATAGGCTCGTGGCGACCTGCTGGCTGGATTGTAAAGCCAAAATATCGTCCCTTCTCGCTCAGCGCAGCAACTTGCAAGTGCTTGTTTTCAATCCTCATCGCCTCACCCGGAAAAGCTGCAAAGATAGTCAACATGAAGAGCATTCCTCCCACTATTAGTCACCTCGCAAGCTAATCCTGATTTCGCTGGATATACCACCATGACTTGCCCACAACGGTATTTTAACAACTCCCGCCCACAAGAGCGGTGTTAGAACGAAGCTGCAGCTTTTGAACTTTTCCAAGCAGCTGTTTGAATAACTTTCACCCACAAGAACGGTGTTAGGGCAACGCTGCAGCTTTTGAACTTTTCCAAGCAGCCGTTTGAATAACTTTCACCCACAAGAACGGTGTTAGGGCAAAGCTGTAGCTTTTGAACTTTTCTCAAGCAGCCGTTTGAATAACCTTCGCCCACAAGAACAGCGTTAAGTCAAACAAGCTGTAACCTCATGGCATGCCCCCGAAGGCAGATTTTCTGACAATAGCGGGTGTTCATTCAGACTACTTCATACATTGCAAATATATTTTCTGGAGGGACATCTGGTTGGAACAAGTGTGCGGGAGCAAGAATGTAGCCGCCACCTTCACCGAGAATCTCACAGTATTTGCGAGCCACCTGTCGCACCTGCTGTGGGCTACCTTTTGGCAACAAATTTTGCATATCAATTCCCCCATGAAAGCAAACCTTTCCACCAAACTCCCGCTTCAAATTCTCGGGCGACATCTCGGGTGAAGTAGGTTGAATTGGGTCAATGATATCAACACCAAGCGAAATCAATTCGGAAATGAACTGATAAATTGCACCGCAGCTGTGAAAAAGCACTTTGCCACCAATGCTGTGAATAAGTTGCACCATCTCAGCAATATAAGGTGCGACGAATTTGCGAAACATTTCAGTTGAGATTAGCGGACCATGTTGGCTGCCAAGGTCGCTTATGAGCAAGTAGATGTCAATGCGTCCTTTTGTAACTTCTGCAGCGCGAGTGTAATCCTCAAGATAAAAGTCCGTGAATTTGCGACAAAGGAAGTGAACCCATTCAGGGCGCTCAACCATGTCAACAAACCATTCCTCCCAGCCGCGCACAAGCCCTGGGCGCTGCCAGACATCGGCAAAGCCGTAAACTAACGCATAACGCTCATAACGCCGGCATAGCATTGGTAGTTGAGAGTAGTCCATGCAATCTGGTGTAGGGAAGGGAAAGGATTCCAATTCAGCAAATGTGCTCGCTGATGCGAGTGCACCTTTGATGTCTTCCCTCATCTTGCCCCATGCAGTCATTTTGTAAACGTAACGCTCCCCACAAAAGTTTTGGAAAACTCCGGGCGCTATCTCGCGCTCCTGTGGCTCAATTGCATTGATGTGGCGAATATCAATTCCCAAATCTTCAAGCAATTTCTCCTCGTCGCAGTTCCCCAGGCTTGAAAAAATTCGGCTCATAGTTGGCTTTTCTGCCCAAAAATCCCGTGGTGTCCTATCCGGCTCTGTATGGCTTACTGCTGCCAAAACTCTTTCGCGTGGTGACCAACTTTGAGATTTCACTTCACCAGTCACCAACCTCAACCATAAGATAGTGCATCGGTCGTTGTCAGAGACAACTTACTCATCACTATAGCCATTTTGACGCCATGAGTGCAATGGCTTCCAATCCAAAAGCTCTTTTGCCTTCCTCAAATCAAACAAGCCTTCATAGCCTTGTAGTTCTCGCTTCAAAGGGACATCAGGATAGCAGGCTTTGACCAACTCCATCGTTGGCACTTTAGATGTGGTATCTGAGGCACAGATGAATAAGACCTCGTGACCAGTCCATGTGACAGATAGCGCTTTTAAGACGGCATTCACAGCATCCCTAATGTCAACATATCCCCACAACCCCTTAAAGTCGCCCCAATCTTTGCCATGATATTTCCGCCAATGAGAATACCATTTTGGAATTGTGACCCAATGAAACCTGAGGCTGACTATGCTCATATTCGGCTCAAGCCTGACAATCGCATCGGCGATTTGCTCACCAAGCCACTTTGAAAGGCTGTAACAGTCCTCAGGGCGAGCTGGATGAGCTTCATCAATTGGCAAGTAATCAATTCTTGGGCGCACCTTGTTGTAACTCAATCCGACGGCGTTTATGCTGGATGCTACAACAACCTTCTTGATGCCAGACTGACGGCAAGCCTCTAAGACATTGTAAGTGCCCGTCACATTCACCCTTATGACCTCGTGTGGCACTTCATGCAAAGGATACGCAATAGCTGCAAGGTGAACGACTGCCTCTGCATCACACGATTCAAGGCTATGAGCCACTTGGACAAAATCAGTCACATCAACCTTTGAGAACGAAAGCTTACGGCTTTCAGGTTCCCTTATGTCCAAAACGGTGACATCATCGCCTCTCTCCATCAGCCCCTGAACAACAGCCTTTCCGATGTGACCAACACCACCAGTCACAGCGACTTTCATGGGAGTTAAGCCTGTCCCCTCCCACCACTTGCAGAGGTGAATTTAATTGCCGTCACTCATACGCCATCCATAATGTAACACCAATATGATTTTTGTAACATCGTGATTTGCCCCTAAAGGCTGATTTAATGGCGCTCGCCAAGAATGGAAAGCGATGCAAAAATTTCACCCAACAAGTGTGGCAATAGCAAACGCTGTTCACGGCAAGTTGAAAGTGCTAAGTTGAGGCGGGCAGAAATAGCCCATGCTCATTGCGGCAACCCCGAGGCGATAATTTCGGTCCTGCATCAAGCAGCGATGGCGACGATTCGTCGGGATCGTTGTCGTGTAAATTCTCAGCTCACCACCAACGCAGGTTATGATCTCCTCACGCCAATCGCCGATGACATCGGCGATGCCAATGATTGTCCCTTCAACTCTGAGCAACTCCTTTTGTGTCGCCCAGTGAATTAGCCTGCTACCGATGAGCACTTCCTTTTGTGCGTCATCATCCCACCAAACTGCTATCGGTGAAAGCGTCGGTATCTTGCCTTGAAGCAAAATCTCGCCGCGAGCATTCAAAAGCCAACGCTGCTCTGGGAAGTCGCGCTCGCCAGCAAAACACTCCATGCCATTATGATTCGGGTCAATGTCGGCAGCCATTCCCTGAGCGTGTATGTGTGTTGTCGGCTTATCCCAACCCCATATGATTTGACCAGTGCGAGCATCAACGAGGCAGATGCCGTCTCTTTGGCGGCGTGGCTCAATCCCGTAGAAAATTTCCAACCCAGCCCTGCCAGGGTCAATGTCGGCAACAATGCAAACATCAGGATGACCAAGCCTTGTGCTCCAAAGTAACTTTCCATCATCGTCAATACAGGCAGAGCCGATGACCAACTCATCTTTGCCATCACCGTCAACATCGGCAGCATGCAGGCAATGGGCACCCTGAGCTGCTGCTGGGGAGCCTCGTGGCGCTTCAAACTGCCAGACTGTTTTTAGTTGCCCATCCAACGCCAGTATGCGAATCAGCCCGTAAGTCCCACGCTGCACTATTACAAATGGGTTACGACCATCAAGGTATGCTATCGCAAGGAAGTTTCGGCTCGCCAGGTTGTAGTCCTCATAACCCTCTCGTGAGAGCCAAGGCACTCGCTTTTTCTCCTTACCAGTCAGCCCATCAAGCATCAGGAGCCACTCTGGACCTTTCATGACATGCCCAGTAGGTTCTCTCGGGTCACCCTCGCCAGCTTTCGTCAAGACTTCAGCTCTGCCATCGCCATCAACATCGTAGGCGGTATATGGCGAATACCAGATGCCCATCTCAATCGCCCAGCCCAAATCGTATTGCCATAGGAATGTGCCATCGCTTAGGTAAGCTTCAAGTTTGTAAGTGTCTGGGCTTGGCTTCCAATAGCCCGGTGCTTGGTAGGGGTCAACGTTGAAGTCAGGCTGTTTGATGACGAAGTCAAACTCACCATCGCCATCCAAATCGGCTATGGCTATTTTTTGCGCACGATACTTTCCCCGAAGCGGTATGGCGATATAAGGCTTTGGATTGCCAGTGAGCTTTATCGTCACTTCTTTACTCCGCCCAACTTCCTTGCCACCTTCAACGGTGACAACTTGATAGCTATATGTGTTTCCCTTGAGCACTTGCGTATCGGTGAAATTAGTTGCAGTGATCGGCTGCTTGGTGAGACGCTGCCAGCTTGCGTTGCCTTCCCTTCTTAAGACGACAAATCGGGCATTGGTTGAGTCCGTAGCAAGCCATCGCCAACTCAGGAAGACACCACCATCACACTCAATCGCTACTAAGCCACGTCCAATTCTTTCACCGAGCACTGTTCCTGCCAGCGTCGTTGCAATGAGCGCAACACCAAATACGCACATAACCATTCACCCCCATTGCATCATTAGGTTGTGCGAATTGAGTTGTTCAAGAGAACAGAATGTATTGACAATGCCATCTTGTCAAAGCCCCACACAGGCATGAGCACGCTTAAAAAGTGTTTGAATAAGGCACACACCAAAGCACCATCAAGAGAGTCAAATGCTCTTCACTCAAAATTTTATTGGTTCGCAGTAAGGCACGAAGCAAAGCGGAGTGCCGTAAAAGTGAATGCAACTTCAAAGTGCAGGTAAAAACAATAGCATCTCACTTAGCGCCAACTTAACGCCACTTCGCTAACGCTTCGTGGCTAACTACGAACCTGGTGTTTTGTTCGTAGTAAGGCACGAAGCAAAGCGGAGTGCCGTCAAAGAAGTTTTTGGCTCGGCAGTAGCCTCGCCCTCCCGTTGGTTCGTAGAAATTTTCGCCGAATGAATTCGGCGAAAATTTGCTTCGTCATCAACCAATGGCTAAAGCCAGTGGAATGGATAAACAAATCACCGAAAAAGTTTGTAGCAAA
>JANXAS010000063.1:0-9521 GCA_025062195.1 Armatimonadota bacterium | reverse complement strand
TGGCGTTCGGAGGGTAAGCCTACTGGCTTGCCGATTTTTCGTTTTGATTTTTCGGCAAGGCAGTAGCCATGCCCTAAGAATTTCTCTCCGGTTATGAAAACGATGTAAGGTCGCATTGAACTACTTCATCTGCGCAAGCTCAAAGAGCTTTGTAGCAAGCATAATGCACTTTTGTGTGACCGTCATTTTGTTGAGCCATCTTTTCGGTATCGCATCAACGCCACAATGTGCACCTATCAAGGCACCGGTTACTGCACCATTTGTGTCGGTATCACCGCCGAGGTTGACCACCGCAACCAATGCCATTTCAAAATCGTCATAGTGCCACCATGCCCACAGAGCGCACTCCAATGTGTCAAGCACAAAGCCACTCGTAGATAACTCATCGGCATCTTTAACCATTGCATGCTCAACCCTTTCATGGACTTCATGTGAGACATGTTCGGTGACCTCAACTGCAAAGCTCACAGCTTCTGTCTTCCCCCAACCTTGCAAAACCCGTGAAAGCACGGCGTTGAAGAAAACACATGACGCCACACAGAGTTCGTTCAAGTGCGTGAGTTGCGAAGACTCAGCGCTGTATTCAAGCAACGCCCCTATCTCACGGTAGTATCGCATGCCGATCGGCGCACAACGCATCAACGAACCGTTGCCAGCCGTCATTGGCGCATAGAGTTGCTCAACTCGCTCAACTGCATCACGCCAATCTACGCCTGCATCCACCAGCTTCAAAACGCGCCATGTGTGCATTCCTATTCCAAAAGGGTCGGTGCGATACCAATTGAGCAAACGGCGCATAATGTCGTCGGCATCAAAGTGACCAATCTCAGCGATGCTTTCGGCGATGCAAATTGCCTGCATTGTATCATCAGTGACTGTGCCAGCTGGGCGAATTCCATTCACCATCTCGTTTAGCACGCCATAGCGCATTCGTATTTGCTCCTTTGTCCAACCTTCAACAGGCATACCCAATGCATTACCAACTGCCAATCCAACAAGGCAACCTTGAAAGCGCTTCAACTCGTCCACCATTCCCATGCGTTACACCCCATTCAAAAAGTCCTCATCCCGTAGGATGGGCTTTAGAACTTAGAACCCAACTTACACACTCCGTTGCCTAAATGCTTGTAGTTAGCCACGAAGCAATAGCGAAGCGGTGTTCAGCTCTTCTTGTCTATATGCTCGTAGTTAGCCACGAAACGATAGCGAAGTGGCGTTCAAACTTTCCCGTCTCCCATGTTCCACCGTAACTGCTTTTGACGGCACTCCACTTTGCTCCGTGCCTTACTAAGAACATCTTTTAGCTATTTCACCTTCCCAATGCCATTGGGTCGCCAACTTTCCTTTGCCATCGCTTCAATTGCTCCGTTAACTCATCTTGCACTGATTTTACTGACGGGTCGCCGTAAAGGTTACGCTCCTCTTCAGGGTCGTTGCGCAGGTCGTAAAGTTCGCCAAATGCTGGCTCCGCAAGAGTTTTACCTCCCCGAAGGTGCAAGACCAACTTCCATTCCTTCGTCCGCACCATCCTCATCTGGGAAACAGCACCGTGATGCATGTCGTAAAGCAAAAACGCAACATCACGCCATGCGACCTTTTCACCACGCAATAATGGCAACAAACTTTGCCCCTCAAACTTCAGATTGCTTGGGACATCGCAGCCAATTCGCCTTAGGATGTCAATAAATGTCGGCATTAGGTCAACTGAGATAACCAACTCATCGCAAACCGAATTCTCTGGCACAACACCGCGCCAACGAATTATCAATGGCACCATGATTGAAAGGTCAAACATGTTTGGACGGCGCAACTTCGGGTCACCCAAAATTTTCGTCCCGATTATCGTCCCACCTTGCGGGACAATTTTCCAAGCGTTCCCTTTTGTCTCCAAGCCATGCTGCCCAATCATGTAGCCATTGTCACTCATGAACACGACAATTGTGTCGTCGGCAACCCCCAACACTTCTAACTCATCAAGCAATCGCCCCAACGCGATATCAACGGCTGTGATGGCGCTGTAATAAGCACGATACTCCGCTTGCATTCTTTCCTCCGACACACCTTCAACCCTTGGCACTTTCAACTTTTTGCCATCATATGGTTTCATTGCCTCTTCTGGGACGGGCAAATAAGGCATATGTGGCTCACGGGTGTGAAAGAATAGCGCAAATGGTCTATCTTTGTTTTGTCGCATGAATTGAAGTGCATGCTCAGTCAAAACCTCAATTGCGAAGCCGGAAAACTGTTGCACCTTCCCCCCAACTTCAAGTTTTGGGTCTTTGTTGGCGAAGCCACCGCCACGAGAGCCAACAAAAATGTCAAAGCCACGACGAACTGGATGGTATTCTTGACGCTTGTGCCCAAGGTGCCACTTGCCAAAAAGAGCAGTGGCATAACCCGCTTGCTTTAGAACTTCTGAAAGTAATGGAACCTTAGGGTCAATGCCATCTTCCTCGTCACCGATGTAATCATCAAGCCCAATTTGGTGCGGATGAAGACCAGATAAAATCATGCCTCGTGATGGTGAACAGACTGGGCAAGTCATTGCAAAATTGAAGCGCATACCCTCACGGGCAAGCCTATCTATGTTTGGTGTGTGAATGTCGGCATTTCCGTATGCACCAACTGCCCATTGCGCTTGGTCATCGGTAAGGACAAAAAGCAAATTTGGCAAACGGTGCCTTCGCTCACCACCCATCACCATTTCACCCCCAAACAAGATTGCTGCACCTATAGCCTTAAGGCAGTCTCGCCTCGTCATTTCAATCACCTCATTGTGAACTGAGCCATTAAAAGTCAAACGGTTTCGTCAAACGGCATACCGAGTTCCTCGTAAAGTTTTCGTCTTGCTTGCTTATCGGCTTCAAGTTCCTTTCGTGCCCACTTGGCAACTTCGGGTGCGAATTCCCTTGGGACAACGATGACGCCGTCATCATCGGCAACTATGATATCGTTGGGGCGAACTTTGACACCGCCACAGTTTACTATCTCGTTCAACCCAGCGAATTCAAGCCTTCCGATCACCGTTGTCCTTGCCACATGTCGTGCCCAAACCGGGCAACGCTGCCTTTCAACCTCATAAGTGTCTCGGCAACCACCGTCAATGATAACGCCAACGATGCCTGCCTTCTTTGCAGCGAGTGCGACATTTGAACCCCAAAATCCAACCTCAAGTCCGCTCAAGTCAAGGACGAGAACATCGCCATATTGAGCAATTTGCAGGAATGTGTAAGGACATTTTTCAGCATACCAACGGCGAGAACATTCGGCATACTCTTCTGGCGACATTTTTGGAACGACCTCATTAGTTGGAACATACCTTGCCGTAATTGCTCGCCCGAAAACGCGTGCCCCCTTCCAAATCGTTCTTATCGCCTTGTCCATTAACCCAACATCACGCAGCCCAATTGCATCCATCCCATCGGACACATCAGCAACTCTCAATCCTTCAAACAACATTGCAACCTCATCCATCAGCATTACCCCCTTTGCTGAAAAAGTTCATAGTAAGGTGCGAAATGAAATGAAGTGCCATCCATCAATGCTTTCACTTTAACAATTCTAACCTAAGTTGCTACCTTGTTTTGAAGGGATAGAATTCTCCAAAGAGAAGTCGCAAAATTCTGCCATCTTAGGCGAAAAATGTGGCAAAAATTTGGAAAGACAAAATCCTCCTCGCCATTTGCATCGGTGATGATGTCACCAAAGCCTTAAGAATGCAAGGTGACAAGCAACAAGAAATGAGTGAAAGCGAAGTTTTAACAGTTGCTTGGATGCTCACAGGCATTTCGGTGCAAACTATCAGGAAACTCTCTCTTTGCCCAAAAGTTTATTGGTTCGTAGTAAGGCACGAAGCGAAGCGTAGTGCCGTAAAAATGAAACACGGAACATGGAACATGGGACAAGGAACAGTTTAGGACGCCACTACGCTAACGCTTCGTGGCTAACTACGAACTTTAACAACGAAGTTTTTGTCTCGGCAGAGCCTTGCCCTCCCTGCTTCGTGGCTAACTACGAACTTAATCAACATAGTTTGTGATAAAGAGCGAACCCAATCTCTTTACTCCAAAATGTGTTGGCAATGTGCTGTCAGCTTCCTTTTGTCAACCTGTTGATGAGTCTCTTTTGGAAAAACCAGATTATAAGCTTCCCAGAAATCACTGAAGCTAAGGCAATGGCGATATTCTGTAGGAATTGCCTCCAAAAGATGACGCCTTTTCTCTTTGTCCTTATCTCCAATGACAAAAGCCAAAATCTGCCTTGTCCTACTGCAAAGGGCAGCCCATAATCATTTTTTGGGAAAATAGTCTCACAAATGCCCCGGCAAATTTCGGTGGGAAAAATGAGCCCCTTTTTGCTTAAAAGTTTGTTGGCACTTTATATCCACGCCACTGCCTTAGCCATTGGTGGATGGCGAAGAAAATGAGGCAAAGAAATACCGCCGCCTAAATACGGCGCTCAGGAATTTCGTCATCAACTATGGGCTAAAACCTTTGGCGTGGTTTTTAAAAGATGACAAACAAAACGAGCGCCGAATTCATTTGGCGAAAATATTCTGCCAAATTCACAAGTAGCCGAATTCGCAAGAATTCGGGAAAATAGTCTCACAAATGCCCCGGCAAATTTCGGTGGGAAAAATGAGCCCCTTTTTGCTTAAAAGTTTGTTGGCACTTTATATCCACGCCGCTGCTTTAGCCATTGGTGGATGGCGAAGAAAATGAGCGCCGAGCTCATTCAGCGAAAATTTTAACTTGTTCTCTTTTGTCATCGGACAATCCTCCTCTGGTGAACATTGATCCTCTCCTTCATTTCATTAAAATCGTCGCTTACTAATTTCCCACTACCCATTTTTGTGGTGATTCTTCGGCACGCTATCATTGCCACCTGCAACTTATTGGCGTATTTTTGAGCGCCAACCTCAGTCAACGAAAACCTCACATTGTAGATAAGCCACGACACTACAAATCCTTAGCTTTTAGCATTGCCTATCGTGAACACAGTCATAACTTCCGTCAAGGATTAAAACTCAACCCTATCAAGATATGACTTCCACCAACTATCGCAGCAATCTCACGGCTGCTTTTTGAACCTTGCCTCAATCATCGGTATGTATCTTTCTCGCCCTGTTTCACGCAGCCTTTCACAGTATCTTTGCCATTGGGTTCTTGCCTCAAAGGTTCCGCCTTCACTCAAAACGATGAGCAATGGGTCAATTGGCTCTATCGCCGTAGTCATCATTTCGTCATGCCATTGTTGCAACAAAGCCAAGCCTCGTTCAACAATCTCCCTTCGTTCATTCGCTAAATTGTTCAACTCGTGCGGGTCATTTGCTATGTCAAAGAGCATGGTTTCGGGAAAGTCGCTCAGTTGGGGAAAGTAAGTTCGTATCAAAGCCCAGTTATCAAAAATGACGCATCTTTGACAGGTATATGCCATCTGGCTGCAGACTAAAAATGGTCTCCCTTCTTCTCGCCCTTCACGGAAAGCAATAGCAAAACTTTTTGCATCCCAACGCTCAGGGATTTTTACACCCAAGAGTTCAAGCAAAGTCGCTGCAAAGTCAAACTGATAGTGAAATGCTCGGTCAATGCGTCCCTTTTGCGAATCCGTCAAACCAGGGAAGCGAACGATGAGCGGAACTCTTGTCGTGATGAAATCGCCAGTATGATGGTCACCATAGAAATTCAGCTCACCTTGATTTTCACCGTGATCGGATGAAACGATGATGACTGTTTCGTCTAACACGCCCTTCTCATCCAAAATGTCCAAAAGTTGGCGAACATGGTCATCAGCGTATCGGATGCCTGTATCGTAGCCATCAATCCACCTTTTCCAATCGTCCAAATTAGCAATAGACGAAGGCATCCTCGGATAGGGAGGTGCACTCCACCATGACCAACAATCTTGTGCGCTCCTTATTCCGATGCCTTCAAGATGCTGTTGCAAGATTTCTTCTGTTAGCCAATCTGGTGGCGGGTCATTTTCAAAAGGGTTGCCATATTCGTCTGGCGTTCGGTAAGGCGTATGAGGGTCCCAATAGTTGACATGCAGAAACCAATTGTCCCTTTGGGCATTTCTTTTGAGCCATTCAATCGCAAAGATATTCACTTCATCTGCCCGTTCCATACCGCCCTTGCCTGTGTTGAACCATTCACGCAAACCACCGACAAACCACCATGCAAAATGCCTTGCTGGAAATGGGCTGATGGAAACAGTGTAAAAGCCCGCCCGTTGTAACATCGTAAACCAAGGTTCAAAACCGGGCGTAAAACTAAAACCTCTTTTGGCTCCAATTGGAAATGGGTCTGCTGCTCGTCCCCAATGGGCGACAACGCCTGTGTGGATGCCAAATCGTTCCGTAACTAACGCAGTTCGTGAAGGCAAGCATGGAGCATCGCTGACATGACAACGCTCAAAGCGAACGCCTTGCGAAGCAATCCAGTCAATAGTTGGCGAGGTGTTACGATGATAACCGTAACAGCCCAAATGGTCAGGACGCAAAGTGTCAATGTCAATGTAAAGTATTCGCACCGCTCTCACCCCCCACCTCTGATAGCATTTCACTCCACTTTTTGCCTTGTTACAAACCTTCGAAAAAGTTCGTAGCCAGTCACGAAGCGATAGCGAATTGGCGTTAAATCCGTCCACTGTGCTGTATCCTTTGCCTCATGTTCCACTTTTGACGGCACTCCACTTCGTTTCGTGCCTTACTACGAGGCAACTTTGCTCATAGTTAATCACAAATGCTCTTTACTCCAAAGTTTGTTGGTGAAGTTTTAAGCGTTAGCAGGGCGTGGATTTACTTCCGTGCCGAGAAAAATTTCCGCCAATCAAAAAGCCAACAGTGTTTAAAACCTTGCCTTACATAAACCACCAACAAAGTTTGAACCAAAGAGCGAAAAATTGCGCCTGCCTTTTCATACACCCTCTTTTTGCGCACCCGATCGCATTAGCCAAATCGTTTCATAATTGTTCTGGCAACCCTTCGGACATAGCCTGATGGGTCACGTAGCGCCCTTTTGACTGCTTCCAAAGCAGGCTTTGCTTTTTCGCCCAAGCTCCTCAATGCATTGATGGCATAAAGGCGGACAAATTCATTCTCATGATGGAGCAAATTTGTCAAAGTTGATAGGCTTTCATCCCAGCCCCAATCACAAAGTGCGTGTGCTGCTGCAATTTGAACAGTTGGAGATGGGTCATTGAGCATCGCTTTTAGAGTTTTTGCCAATTGGTTTCGTTGCGTCTCGCTCTTGCAAGTATAATAGATGCCCACGACCGCCCAATAGCGAACTGCAGGATGCTCATCCTTAAGTGCTTGCAAGAAAGCAGCCAGTGCTTTCTCTCCCTGACCGTCCAGCATCTTGAGTTTCAACAATCGTTCTAAAACATTGCTTTGGTCAATCTCTGCACGCCAGTTTGGAACGCTCAAATCTTGATGGAGTGAGGCTTCTGTTGAACCTTTAAGCTCATGGGTAGATTCGCCTTCCCCGAAAGTCCATTTAACTTCATCGCTGTCAATGCAACCTAACCTGCAAGCTTTCGCAATCAAAGTTTCGCCCTTGCGCACTTTTACAGGTTGCGTGTATAGTTGCCAACGACCTTGCTTGCCATTGGCATCAATTTGGTAAGCGATGGAAGCGCCTTCGGTTGCGCAATCCAGTGCGATTGTCACTTCATTTTCAGTTTGCTTCAAGATTTGCAGTTTTGGCTGAGCAGTCTTATGCCATTGCCCCTTCGGTCGCATCATTTCCATCAATTCAGGCTCGGGAATGAGTCCGACATCGCCACTTTCACGCATCCAACGGAAAAGTTCTGCTCGCATTGCTTCAAGCACTGAGCGATATCGCGGGTCGTCAGCAAGGTTGCTTGTCTCGTAAGGGTCAGTTTGAGTGTCATAAAGTTCCTCAATTGGCTTTGTCGGCAGGAAGAAAAAGCCCTGAACATCGTTGAGTTTTCCCTCGGAATTGAGTCGGCGCCATTCTTGCATTGTCGGTGTCTCCTCAGCATATTCAACCTCTTGGGCGTAAGGCAAATGCGGTGCAAAGTTACGGATGTATTTGAATCGTTTGTCACGGACAGCTCGTATGATATCGTAAGTTTCATCCATGCGGTCACGGGCAGCGTAAATGAATTTGCGAGGCGCAGATTTTTGTGGTCCAAGAAAGGCTTGACCTTGCATATGCTTAGGGACTGGTATGCCAGCAAGTGAGAGCATTGTTGGAGCAAAGTCAACGAAAGCAATCAAATCGTCAATGACGCACCCAGGCTTTATTCGGTCGGGGTTGTCAGGGTATGCCCACTTTCTTAGCTTTTCTGGAATGCGAATGATGAGCGGGACACGAATGCCTGAATCGTAAACCCAACGCTTCCCTCTTGGCAACCCAACACCGTGATCCGACCAGAACCAAACAATTGTGTTTTCTGTCAAGCCATCTTCCTCCAACTCACGCAAAATCTCACCAGCTCGCATGTCCATGAGAGTGACGGTGTCGTAATGTTGTGCAATGTCACGGCGGACAAGAGGTGTATCAGGCAAGTATGGTGGCACTGGTGCTTTTGCTGGGTCGTGTCGTGCCTTTATTGGCAGTTTCTCAATACGCTTCAAAAGGTTTGGGTCACGGCTTCGGAGTTGACTCTCGTGAGTGACAGTTATGTTGAAGACGGCAAAGAAAGGTTGCTTTGGATTTATACGGTTGCGCCAGTGTGCTTTTGAACTGCTTTCGTCCCAAGCCGTCAAAGGCGCAGCCTCTGCACTCGCAGTTGAAATTTTAGGGTCGTGAACGAAGTTGTAATCGGTTTTGGCATTGTTAGTGCAATAATATCCTGCAGCCCTCATGTATTCAGTGAAGCAACGAACAAAAGGCGGTGGGACGGCTTGACAACGCATGTGGTGAGTTCCAATGCTAGTTGGATACATGCCCGTGATTACGCCAGAGCGAGAAGGCGCACAAACTGGTGAGTGAGTGAAAACATTAGTGAACCTAACGCCTTCAGATGCTAACCTGTCAAGGTTAGGAGTAAAGGCATACAAGTCACCAAAGCAGCCCAAAGTTGAACTCATGTCCTCGCAGGTGATCCAAAGGAAGTTAGGGCGTTCAGGAAGTTGCATTGAATTTTCACCTCGCCAAATCAAATTCCCAGCCAAAACTGCTCCAACAAAGCTGCCAATAAATTCCCTTCGCTTTATCTGAACATCAAAAGATATCGCCTTCTCACTACAAATTTGCTGCAGCCTTGCCAATGAGTGCACTTAAAATCACCACCTATAGCAAGTGTAATTAGGAGCGCAACCGCTATCTTTTGCACAAATAGTTTGCGCCCAGAATTGCAATTGCACAAAGGTTATACCCCAAATAATAACGTTCTTAATTCTTTACCACAAACTTTGTTTGTTAAGTTCGTAGTTAGCCACAAAGCGGGAAGGGCAAGGCTCTGCCGAGACAGAAACTTCGTTGTTAAAGTTCGTAGTTAGCCACGAAGCGTTAGCGTAGTGGCGTCAAATTTGTTACCTTACTTTTGTT
>JANXAS010000062.1 GCA_025062195.1 Armatimonadota bacterium | reverse complement strand
TACGTCCAACTCGCCACCATTTAACCTCTCCTCATTCAAGTTTGTAAGCCATGCTGCTGTCGGCTTCCTGAACGGGCGAACGATTACATCCTGCGCCTTATCGCTTGAATTGTAGAAACGCAAAATGAGCGAATCTCGCAATTCGCATTTTTTGAGTGCCGTTACGACCGCAGCTGGTGGCTCAACCGAAAGGAAACCTAACGAAGGCGGCAACACCGCACCCCTATTTGGGCGAAACTCGCCAACGAGTGGACTCACATTGAATTCGTGAGAACAGCGTTGCACAAGGGCTTCTAACCAACTGCCGTTGTGTATCATGACTGCATATTTGAATGTGTGCGTTCCAATGCATTGCGCCTCAGGTGTCTGTATTGCTGGACCAGCGTGTCCGGGACGAGTCAGCAAATCACCACGAGATAGCCACCCGACACACCTTAGCAGCGTTAGGCAAATCACGCATCCATTCTCAGTTTGCTTAACCTCGTATTCGGGCAAGCCCTGATTGATGACTGCAAATCCACGCCTTCCATCATTAACCTCAATGAATGAGCATTGATGATTTGTAGGCAATGGCTTTTGCGCCCAACCTTCACCCGACGGCAGCTTGAGTGAACGCTCTAAAACACAAAAGTGCCCCTCAACTATCGCCCTCTCGGAATGAATCCCAGTTGGAAAGAGGACTCGCAGGCGATGGTCCTTAGCCCTATTGTCAACGGTTGTGGTGAAGTCAACTCTCGGAGAGCCAGAATGCAACCTCACAACAGTCACGATTGGAACAACACAGGCTCTTTTAGAGCGCGCTTTCCTATTCCTATCCAACTCGCATGGCAAACTCCAATTAAGCCTTATTGTCATCTCCGCAGCAACTGCGCCAAGCTGCCTTGTCCTTATGCGAGCCTTCTCGCCATCGGTCGTCAAAACCTGCGTAGCTTCAATCGGTGAATAGTCATACTCATCTCCGGCATCTTCAGCATCTTCAAACAGCAGGATGCCACTATATGTCTCGCCAGTCGCCTTAACAAATACATCCAATGTGCCATTTGCATTAGCGCTTATACGATAATGCTCATTCTCAATTGAGTTGGGGCTGACGCTGATATCGCCGATCATTTGCTGAACCTTTGACCTGCCCGGAACGAAATAGATGGTCGTATAACCGCACGCTGGAATTTCATCCACTTTGACGAGCCACTGCACTCCGTCCTCAATGCGCTCCCTATGGGCAGCCAACATCTTCCCATTGGCATCCACAAATTTGCCGTAGCCATCTGATGGCAATTTTATTCCTATGACCTCCGTGCGCCTCCATGGAAGTGTGTTGAAGATTATAAATGCCTTCGCATCCATTGACGGCGCTGAGGAGATGGCATCTACATGAGAGGAAATGTTGGACAGTGCTTCTTGCGCCATAGCCTCGCCAACTTGCTCCGAAAGTGAGTAGCGATACATGTCCTCGCGGTGCACTTGGTCAATGCTGCACCCGCATATGTCATCGTGCGGATGGTTTTTCATTAATGTGCGCCACGCATACCATATGTGCCATGACGGATATGGCTGATTGCAGACAAGCCATGCGATTGCACACAACGGCTCTGTATATCGCTCAAGCAGCGTTTGAACCCTCCAATTGGCTTGCTTTATGGGCATCCGTGAGGAGAACACACCGGAAAGGAGATATTGATACCGACCGCTCCTGAACTCCCCTCTGTATGTCTTCAAACGCTCTCCAAATTGGCGCACCATGTTCAGGTAATCGTAAAAGCTGCCTATGATGAGTCTCCCATCGTCCCAGCGTTCGTTGATGTAGTCAATGATCTCTGGCAATTCAGGCTGTGGCTCAACATGGTCACACCCGTTGTTGAACAGCAGCACATTCGTCCTCGCATATTTTCGCAGGCGCCCCGCAAGCTCATCTGTGCGCCTCAAGGCGGCTTCACAGTCAACTTTGAGACCCTCCTGAGTGCGCACATACCCGAGGTGAACGGCATTGCAATAGCCGCCAATCTGGTGGACCGCAAGCACCCTTGATTTGCCATCCAAGCCCTCCCACCAAAATTCGCTCCCCAACTCCTCACCCTCGTCACCGACACCCCTTGTGAATATTGCGGAGTCAATCCCGAACCCGCAAAGTATCTGCGGCAGCTGCGCTATGTGCCCAAACGGATCCGGTATGTAGCCAACCTTCATCACGCCACCCATACTCTGGGCTATCTTATGACCGAGCATCAAGTTGCGCACAAGCGCTTCGGGGCTAACAAGAAACTCGTCGGGAAGAACATACCAAGGTCCGATGAGCAGTCTTCCCAAGCTAACAAGTTTTTTTAGCTCACCACACTGTTCTGGGCGGATCTCAAGGTAGTCCTCAATGACCACCGTCTGACCATCAAATACGAAACAACTAAACCTGTCGTTGGACTTGAGCAGGTCAATGAGCTTATCTGTCAGCCTCACCAATCGTATGCGAAACTGCTCAAATGTTAGATACCAAGCTCTATCCCAATGCGTGTGTGGCACGACTACGACAATCAACTTATCGTCAGCTTGGCTCTGCACATGCTGCATTGAAGCCATGATACATCCACCCCGCACATCGGATTTTGCTCTTTACTACAAATGTTATTGGTGACCATTTTCCCCCAGCCATGCTATGGGCTTTAGCCCATAGTCGCTGACGAATTTTGAGCGCCGTCTTTAGACAGCGTGATTTTTTCGCCGAATAAATCTGGCGCTTGTAAATCCGTCATCAACCACTGGCTAAAGCCAGCGGCATGAAGTAAAGCACCAACAAACTTTGAAGTAAAGAGCGCCGGATCTTTAATGCGCCCTGTTTTTTCACCTGCCCGAGATGAAGCTGAGGGCGATTACGGTAAGTATCCAAAGCAGTATAGTGAGCAAGAGCGGCACATCTTGCAACATCTTTTCCGGTTCGCCAGCCACATCCGTGCTATATGCGAGATACATATAACGAAACATGCCATAGATGACATACGGTATTGTGAGCATAAGCCACGGCGAGTTTGAATTGCCAAGCAGTATGTGTGGCGCAGTGAATGTGTAAAGCGAATAAGCCATTATTGTCGCTGCAGCTGTTGCGGCGATCATCTGGTCAAGCATTCCCGGCGAATACTTTGGGAGAACATTCCTGAAGCCATGAGCCCTGTCACCGAGCAGCAGCAGTTCATGGCGGCGCTTGCAAAGCGCTATGAATAGCGAGAGTAAAAGTGTGCAGAGCAGGAGCCATGGGGAAATGCTCACCCCAATGGCGATGCACCCTGCAGCTACACGCAGCACAAATCCAGCTGCAACTGCAAGCACATCAACGATGACGATGTCCTTCATGAGCACCGAATATGAGATCGCCCAAACAGGATAGGATACAGCTGCAAGTATGAAAGTGGGCGTATGCATAATCGCGCTCACAGCGACTGAGAGCGACAGACCAAATAGCAAACAGAGGATGGCAAACAGTATCGCTTCATGACTCTTTATGCGTCCGGATGGCAATGGACGGTGGCGCTTGAGCGGATGATGTGAATCTCTCTCCCTATCTCTGAGATCGTTGATGGCATATGCAAATGACGAGAGAAGGCAAAAGCTAAGGAAGGCAAGGACGACAGCGAAAAGCTCAATGGCAGCAGATGGCATCGGTGCTTTTAATCTCCCGGCAAAGATATATCCGGCAAAGAGCAGCCCATTCTTGCTCCATTGGAGCGGTCTTGCAAGTTCAACAAACGCGCTCAACTTCTTCGTTGCCTGCTCACTCATTCTGCCCATTCGCTCCATATTCAAGTGCTCACCGAGAACTTGATCTGCTGAGTTTCCATCTCCCAAGTCCACCTATCTCTGCCAGGGACAAGCTCAGGGTTAACAGCATAGCGATAATAAAGCTGAGAATATGTCAGGGTTGGCATGCCCAACGAGAGCACATACTCTATCAGCAACTTGATTATGCGACAGTCCTCGCTCATACGATAAATCGAGTGTGGGTGGTAAACGAGGGAGAGATAATCAAGCCCATATTTCAATGCCCTATCAATCCACACCCTCTGCACTTCAAACTCCTCTTCCGCAGTTCTTGGCGGACGGCTTGGTATCCCCCATTGCAGCAAGCCCGGCCAAGGAAGCATCAGGCGAGGCTCCAATGAGCCATTCGGGTCTTTGAGCACATTGTCATGCCAACCGTGTGCGGGCAGCTCAAGCAATTGCGGGAAACCCTCCACATCATACCAATACGCCTGTTGCAAGCCCGATGGAATTGAGTCCGCAGGTCCTCTCGCATCGCTGCTGATGAATTTAAACCCACATGACCAAATAACGCTCAGCCGCTCAACATCGCCCTGCATACCTTTGTAGAACCCGCATGGTGTCCGAAAACCAATGCACTCAACTTCAAATGCCTCTTCAACAAGGCGCTTCCCAAGCTCAAGCTCTCTGCGCATCTCCTCAAGCGATATCCCGCTACCATGCATTTCATTGTCCTTGAGCAGCTTGTGAGAGTATGTGTGCGATTGAATGTCAAAGAGGCTATCTCCGATAAGCAGCCTGCGCAACTCCTCGCTTTTCTCCTCAATGACTCTGCCAAGGATGAAGAGCGTTGCAGGCACTTCATACCGGCGGTGAATTTCAACGATGGTTGGCAAAGCCTTAATGCAAAGCTGCGGATGCTCAACATCGTAGCTGAAGACATAGCTTGTCACTTTTGACCCCTCCCGATGACAGCGTTCCGATCAACAGTTGTTTGCATCAATATATGCTCAATTCACAAATTCGCATTTTGGCATGCTCATTCCGGAGACGCACCTATAATGCACCGGGCGCCAATGACGGTTACAATTTGCAGTTGAAACTGATTGGCGGATGCATCCTAATCATACGGGGTGTGTGATAATGAGGTCACATGAATTAGATGCATAAGGGGGTGGAAAGAAATGCGAGTGTGTAAGGGCATGCTAAGTGTTGCTCGCAAGAAGCTGGCGGTGTGGTGTAAGCGGAATTCCGGGTTGAAAAGGAAAAGCGAGGGCGAGATAGCTTCCGGGAGCGTGTCGCCCGATGGCGGAGAGAGTGAAAGAAGCCTGGCTGAGGAACTCGTCACAGCATTTAAACTCGCGTTTTCACAGCCAAGGTTGAGCCTGATGATGTTCATCCAATACGCAGTCTGGGGGGCTTGGTTTCCAGCCCTCTCAGGCTACCTTGAGAAGCACTTTGGTTTTTCTGGGGAGCAAATCGGATGGATATACAGCACCCTGCCGCTCGCCAATCTGGTCGTGCCATTCACAGCAGGGCAAGTCGCAGACAGGTGGCTTCCAGCACAGGTCGCATTGAGCCTGTTTTATCTATTTGGCGGTCTCGTCATGCTCGCTATGGCTTTCCAAAGCAACTTCCCTGTGCTGCTTGTGCTGATGCTGGTTTGCGCCTTGCTATATGCGCCGACACTCGCCCTTACCAACACAATAGCGCTGCGCAACCTTAAAGACCCACAAAGGGAGTTTGGTCCGATAAGGGTGTGGGGAACGATAGGTTGGATAGCTGCTGGATTGCTGTTAACTGCCTTGCGCAAGTTCGCCGGGAGCGAGGGTTGGAGACTCTCCCCGGAGGTGAGAGTTATTGATGTGTATATCCTTGGGAGCGTGCTCTCGTTCATCATGTGCATTGCCTCATTAACATTGCCGCATACCCCACCAGCTAAAGAGGCACCAGACCCGCTCGCCTTCCGAAGGGCGTTTGTGCTCCTGCGCAATCGCGCATACCTGATCTTCTTCATAATTGCCTTCATTGTGGCGACCGAACTGCAACTCTACTACATCCTCACATTCCCGTTCCTCTCGCAGTGGGAGGGTAAAGTCGCCGGGATAACCACTGAGAATCTTCCGGCATACATGACCATAGCGCAGATAGCCGAGATATTTGTGATGACATTTATGCTGCCATATGGGCTTCCAAGGTGGGGTGTCAGAAATTCACTCCTCATAGGTTTGATAGCGTGGCCTGTGCGATATTTCATCTTCTCGCTTGTGTGGTCGCTTTACGCCACTGCACCGAATTTTGTGTGGCTCGCTATTGCAGCGCTGACATTGCACGGCTTCTGCTATGTTTTCTTCTTCGTGGTGGCTTTCATTTACACTGACATGGTTACCCCACCTGACATTAGGGCATCAGCGCAGTCATTGATCAATGTAGCTGTGCTCGGTGTCGGATTGCTCATTGGAAGTTGGTTTGCAGGTTGGTTGAAGGATATTTGCACCCCTGAATCCGGTTTGACGAACTACACCATCGTCTTCCTCGTGCCAGGTGTTATTACATTGATATGCGCATTCGTGTTTGCGGCTCTCTTCCGAGAGGAACGCTGAATGCATAATTGTTGCAACCTTGTGGGCACGAAGGTTGGCACTTGTGTGCAACAATTTCGCTCACTTCATCGCGTGATTAGTTGAGGTGATGCGCCGTGGCTGAAAACAACAGGGGGCGAATAAAGGTGCTTCTTGACACCGACATCGGCTCAGACATTGACGACGCACTGTGCTTGGCTTACTTGCTCATGCAGCCAAGATGTGAATTGATTGGCATCACGACTGTAACTGGTGAGCCGGAAAAGAGAGCGATGCTTGCAAGCGCGATATGCAATGCAGCCGGAAAGACCGACATCCCGATAAAACCGGGTTCGCCAAAACCGTTGCTAATTGAGCAGCGCCAAAAGACAGCGCCACAGGCTGAAGTTCTGTCACGGTGGAAGCACAGCGCCGACATGCCAAGATTTGAAGCCGTCCAATTCATGAGAGAGATTATACGCTCATATCCGAATGAGGTCACATTGCTGACAGTTGGTCCGCTAACCAACATAGGCTTGCTGTTTGCCATGGACCCGGAAATACCCACAATGCTCAACCAACTCGTGATGATGTGCGGAGTTTACAAGATAGGGAAGCGCGAATGGAATGCCATCGTAGACCCACACGCCACAGCGATTGTCTTCAACACCCCCGTTAGAGCGGTTTTGGCAGTTGGTTTGGATGTGACCACACGCTGTGCGATGAGCGCTGAGGAATTTCGCAAGCGCTTTCACGGGTCGCCATTGCTTAACCTTATCCGTGAGATGGCTGAGGTATGGTTCAAGGGCACTCAAAGGGTCGTCTTTCACGACCCGCTCGCTGCATCGCTCATATTTGAGCCCGAAATATGCAAGTATGAAAGTGGGCGTATCACCGTGAACTTAAAGGATGGTGATGCGCTTGGGGAGACAACATTTCATCCGAACGGGGGCGGTGGGCACAAAATAGCGACTGATGTTGATGTGGGGCGTTTCTTTGAGCACTACTTTACAGTCGTGAAGTGAGGTTTAGAGGCAACAGCATTCACTCAGCGAGAAACTTTGCCCTCTAAATACAGTTCTCAGGAACACCGCCGGCGGCTGCAGGCTAAAGCACATAGCACAGTTGTGAAATATGTCCACTAACAAAATTTGCAGCAAAGAACGCTTTCAAAGATGAACATAATTGTGGGTAGCCCAACATCTATCAATTCTCCATTCTACCAGCAACTGCTTAAAGTGTAACCTGCCCGCGGGAATTGCAGAGCACCCTTGTGTGCGTTAAGTTTCTAAATAAGATGGACGCTGGGCAAGATTGCTCGGTGTCCGGTGAGCGGCTATGAGCGCAGATGACAGGCTTGATGCAAACAATGAGTGGTATACAATGATAGCTGAGGCGAGGAGACAACTTGAGGAGTTAAAAAACTCGCTATCCATCTCGGAGTTCCTCTACGGCTACTACGAACTCATCTTGAATTACATTGATGGGCTTGCCCCGTATGGAATTAAGTGGCTAAAGGCATTCCAAGCTATGCTCCAATATGAGGCATGGCGGCACAAGGCTATGCGGTCGGTTAAAGAGTCCTCAAATATGAACTTGATACTCGTGCTCGGTATAGAGATGAGGAACGCGCTGGTTAAATTGCTTCGGCAGCTTGAGAGAATATATCCACAGAACTCCTTTGAGGTAATAACCCTTCAGCTGCTGCGTGCTGAATGCCTCTATCAACTTGGGCACACAGGGGAAGTGATTGAGGCACTTGATAAAGCCATTGAGGCTGGATGTGACCACCCGCTTGTATACTTCGCCCTCGGATTCAACATATACAGGCAAGCGCTTCAAGATTATGTTGAAGTTGAGCCAACCACCCAAAGGGCGATCATCACTGATAGGAAGGCGTTTGAGGGACTATGCGAGAGGGCAATCGGGGCGTTTCGCTCCGGCATTTCTGCTGCCGGGACGGAGCCGATGGACGCACAACTACACTTTTGGATTGGCATCGTTTATGAGACCCTTGGAAGACATAGCGAGGCAAAGAGGGAGTATGAAAGAACAATTGAGATAGCACCCGAGCTATCAAAGGAAGTTGAGCAGAGGCTCAAACATATCCAGCGCGCTGAAATTCAATCCGGCAGGCACACGGAGGTAACACAAACCGAACGCCCAACAGAGCCTCAGGAGATAAGCAAGCTTGAAAGGCTTGGTAGGATAACAGATGAAGAGGTATCCAAGATGGGTGACCTTCTCGGAAAGATAGACACTCTCTCCGAATTTCTTAAGAGTAGCGAAGGCACCGGCGAGAACTAAACGGCAATTTAAAGCGCAGCTTGATGTGCTTCAAAGTTGGTGAGGTTTAAACTCGGTGAGGTTCAAACTATGCTATGGGACTGAGAGGACATTCAAAACAGGTTGGTTGAGGTGATGGCTAAAAAGCGCTTGCAATGAGGGTGGGTTTGGGAGCTGTTTTATCTTCGTAATTCGTGAAAAGATATTGAGCGATTGAGCGGCAGCTGTTTAGGTGGAAGGGGTGTGATGGGTGTGCACAGGTTTGAACATCATGCTCCAACGACGCTTGAAGAGGTCGTAAAACTTTTGACGGAATTGGGCACCGAAGCTAAGTTGCTTGCCGGCGGAACCGATCTGCTCGTCTTCATCAGGCATGGACGGATAGCTCCCAAGCACATAATTGAGCTATCAAGGGTCGGTGAGCTTACGAGAATCTGCGAATTGGAAAGCGGGCTTATTATTGGTGCATGCGTAAAGCTGCGCGAGATAGAACGAAACAGCGTTATAAGAAGACTTTACCCACACATATCTGAGGCAGCCAGCCAAGTTGGCTCGGTTCAAATACGCAACCTTGCAACCATAGGCGGAAACTTATGCACAGCATCGCCGGCAGGAGATATGATACCAACACTCATGGTGTCAGGTGCACTGCTGCATATCGTCGGGGCGAGCGGGGAGCGTATGGTCAGGATAGAGGAGTTCTTCAAAGGTCCGGGTGAGACTGCGTTGTGCGCTACAGATGTGCTTGTCAGCATACAGCTGCCACCACCGAAGCCGCGCACTGGGTGGGCGTTCTTCAAGCTCGGCGTGCGCGGCGCTATGGATATCTCAATTGTAAGCGTTGCAGCTAAGCTCACGCTGAGCGAATCTACTTCGGATATCGTGAGCGAAGTTAAAGTGGCGCTCGGCTCGGTTGCGCCTGTTGTCATGCTTTCCCACAGTGTTGAAAAGTTGCTCACCGGGAAGCGCATCACTGATTCACTGATTGAAGAGGCAGCACACTCCGTAATGAACGAGGTCAAACCGATATCCGATCACAGGGCTTCAGCACAATACAGGAGATTGATGGCAGCGGTGCTAACCAAAAGAGCGCTCAAAACTGCATTTCATAGGGCTGTTGGTGAACAGCAACAGCTAACACAGTTGGAAGTTAACCAGGGTAGCGTTTTTAACGGCGGATGATGTCCCGCAAAACAGAATAACGGTGGTGGCTTAACGCGGTCCAAAATTCAATTGTGCAGTCCCCGCAGAGACGAGCTTTTGAGCTTTGAAGAGCCGACATCAAAACTATGCGGAGGGATGAGCGTGGTCGGAACTAAAAGGGTGAGGCTGCGCGTTAACGGTGATGAGCGTGAATTGGAAGTGCAACCATATGAGCGCTTGATTGATGTGTTGAGATATCGCTTGGGCTTAACCGGGACAAAGGAGGGTTGCAGCACCGGTGATTGCGGTGCGTGCTCGGTGCTCATGGATGGCAAGCTCGTGCCATCTTGCCTTGTGTTAGCTTTGAGCGCCGACGGACGGGATATAGTCACAATTGAGGGCTTGAGCAGCGGTGACGAACTTCACCCAATACAACAAGCATTCATTGAATGCGGTGCTGTGCAATGTGGCTTTTGCACGCCCGGAATGATATTGGCTGCAAAGGCGCTGCTTGATGAGAACCCAAACCCAACGCTTGAGGAGATAAAGCAAGCTCTATCTGGAAACCTTTGCAGGTGCACTGGCTATGTGAAAATTTTTGAGGCGGTGCAAGCTGCTGCAGCCAAACTCAAACTTTCGTGCGGTGAGCTATAGTATGAGGATTGAAGTCAGGCTCTTTGGACCGCTCAAAAGATATCTGCCACAGAATGCTGTTGGGCAAAGAACTACATTGGAGTTGGACAATGAAGCAACGGTTGAGGAACTGCTGAGGGCGCTAAATATAGGCGATATAGAGTGCGTCATCACAGCGAACGATTCACCGGTGAGCCGTTCCCACAAGCTCAATGACGGCGATGTCGTAGGCATCTATCCGCCGATTGCCGGCGGCTAATATGTCATGGGCTTACACAGTTGGAGTTATTTTGAAACTCAGTTGTTAAAGTGAATGACAGCTCATCCGAACGCCCCGAACTGAGTGAGCTCCTGATGGGGTATGGTTGGCAAGCGCGAGATGAAGAAGGCGGCAGCAAGCTATGTTGCACTTGCTCAAACCGTGATGCTGGCATGAGTTGCAACAGGAGGCAAAACAAACAGCTTACAAAAGCGATAGCGCTAAAAGCTCATGCGGAGAGTGAAGGAGCATCCCGCTGCATGGTCATCATTGGCATAGACCCTGGATTAAGAGCTACAGGGTATGCAGTCATTCGGTCAAGCGGCATAAAGTTTAGATTGTTGGAAGCAGGCGTGATTGTCAGTTCACCAAAGAAGCCGTTGTCTGAAAGGCTTAAGGAACTATTTGAGGGCATGAGCGAAGTGGTGGAGGAATTTTCCCCCGATATGGCAGCACTTGAGCATGTTTATTGCAGGGGCAGATTTGAGCGCTCGGCGCTTTTACTTGGGCATGTTAGAGGTGCCGTATGCGCTGCGATGGCTTTTTATGGTTTACCCATCGCTGAATACACATTTACGAATGTCAAGCGCACGGTCGTCGGGAAGGGCAATGCCACTAAAAGGCAGCTACACGAAGCATTGAGACGATTAATTGGCATCGCCGATGTTGAAGCGGAAGGCTTATGTGAGCATGCTATGGATGCACTTGCGCTCGCTGTCTGCCACGCGCTCTCACAGCCGATCAAATCATGGCTGTGCAGGTGATGGCTTTTGCACGGGCGTGTTAAAGTCCACCTATCAAAGCAACCAGTGAACGGGCAGCTTACCAGCTGCCACAGTATCTGATGCGCTGAAAAAAAGCAAACCGGATGGAAGGTTGAGGGCATGATAGGCAGATTAAAAGGGCGAATCATAATGAAGCGCAACAACAAGGTTGTCCTTGATGTTGCAGGCGTTGGATACGAAGTGCATCTTCCGGCGGTGTTGGCTAAGAAGCTTGAGGGAAAGAGTTGCGGTGAGGAAGTTGAGCTTGTGACGCTCTGCATATTCCAAGTTGAGCAAACTCGCATGATGCCATTCCTTATCGGATTTGAGGATGAGCTACAGCGTGAGTTCTTTGAGCGCTTGTTATCGGTGCCGAGGCTCGGACCGAGGGCTGCGCTGAGCTTATACTGTGTGCCAATGTCAACGCTCGCATCGGCAATTGAGCAGGGCAATATAAACTTCCTTACGAGCTTACACGGTGTTGGGAGACAGCGCGCAAGAGATATAGTGGCAGCCCTTCAGGGCAGGATGGCTAAGTTTGCAATGCGGCAGGAGGCGTCAGTTTCTGAGGGTGAGGTAGCTTTGCCATCGCAGCCGGATGCAAAAGCTGTATTGAAGGAAGCGCTTGAAGTCATGCTGCAACTTGGTTACAAGAGGAAGGAAGCACAAGAAATGCTTAAGAGAGCGATTGAGCATCGCCCAAATGTGACCGATGTGGAAGAGCTGATCAGGATTGTTTACGAGCTCCATTGGAATGAGTGAGGAACATTCGCAGGATGATATACCATTTGCCATCACATTTGTGAATCACGCGGATGAATTTGGAGTGATAGCTCATGCTGAGAAGGAGGTTGCTAACGCCTCACGAATACGATGCCGAAGATGAGGGTATAATTTGGGCGCTTAGACCGAGGACACTTGATGAGTGCATCGGGCAAAAGGGAGCAATTGAGAGGCTGCGCATCGGAATTGAAGCGGCAAAGATGCGCGGTGAGCCTCTTGAACACATGCTGCTTTATGGACCACCCGGGTTGGGCAAGACGACATTGGCACATGTTGTGGCAAATGAACTGAATGTGAACATACATGTCTGCTCTGGTCCGACGCTTGAGCGTGCTGGCGACCTGATGGGTTATCTTTTGAGCTTGCGTCGTGGCGATATTTTGTTCATTGATGAGATACATCGCATGCCAAGGCATGTTGAGGAATTCCTTTACGGCGTCATGGACAGGTTTGTGGTGAGCTTCCCGACATCAAGGAGAGTTAGTGCCAAACCGCCGGAGTTCAAACTTCAGGCATTCACTCTTATAGGCGCCACGACAAAAGCCGGAAATATTTCAAGGCCGCTACGCGAGCGCTTCGGGATATGCGTCAGGCTTGACTTTTACAGTGTTGACGAACTTACGGAGATAGTGAAGCGCTCGGCTCGCTTGCTCGGCATACCAATAGACCACTTTGGAGCCGAAGAGATAGCGAAGCGCTCAAGAGGGACACCGAGAATAGCAAACAGACTTTTGAGGCGGGTTAGAGATTATGCCGAGGTTAAGGGGGATGGGAGAGTTACAAGGCGCATCGTTGATGAAGCATTGCGCATGGAAGGGATTGATGAGCACGGCTTGGATGCACTTGACCGAAAATACCTTGAAGTTCTGATACGAGAATACAATGGCGGACCGGCGGGAATTGACGCTATATGTGCATTGCTTCAAGAGGATGCGACAACGCTTGAAGAGATGGTTGAACCTTATTTGCTCAAGATGGGCTTGATCAAACGGACACCGCATGGGCGAGTTGTCACAACGCGTTCGGCTGCCCTTCTTGGACTTAGCGGCGATTCGTGCATGAGTGAGCAGCTTTCGCTTTTTGAGGCGGAAAGGAAGTGGCGGGCGAGAAACCGAAGGGATTGATGCCGAGCCATTTGAAAAACAGAGATAGAGTGCTAAAATGTGTTTATGGCATCAGCTGCCTCACATTGGGGCGTGGTGTAACTGGCAACACGCCGGACTTTGGATCCGGAGTCTCCAGGTTCGAGTCCTGGCGCCCCAGCCACTTTTGTTTTTGCCCCAGCATAACCCTGCGGTGTTGTAAATTGTGATTGTGGTGGATACGCTAAAAGCAAATTGGGGGTGATCAACGATGGCTGAAACTTCACTAAAGCTCTTCACGGGGCGCGCAAATCCGCAGCTTGCTGAAGCTGTGGCAGAAAAGATTGGCATACAACTTGGCGAGATAATGGTTGACAGGTTTGCTGATGGCGAGGTAAGGGTGCGCATCCTTGAGAATGTCAGGGGCGCAGATGTGTTCATCATCCAACCAACATGCCCACCAGTTAATGAGAACCTGATGGAGTTGCTCATCATGATTGATGCCTTCAAACGCGCTTCAGCCGGGCGCATAGTAGCCGTCATGCCATATTACGGCTATGCGAGGCAGGATAGAAAGGCACGCCCAAGGGAACCAATCTCGGCAAAGCTCGTTGCCGATTTGCTCACTACAGCAGGCGCTGATAGGGCTTTCGCTATTGACCTTCATGCCGGTCAGATACAGGGCTTCTTCAACATACCTGTGGACAACTTGCCTGCCGGACCTATATTGGCAAACTATGTTCGGCAAAGGGGCTTGGCTGGAAATAGCGTTGTCGTAGTTTCTCCGGATGTTGGCGGCGTTGAACGAGCCACAACATTCGCGCATGCCATAGGGGCAAGCTTGGCTATAGTGGTGAAGCATCGCCCAGAAGCACAGCATTGCGAAGTGCTCAATGTCATTGGCGAGATAAAAGGGAAGCGTGCGATACTTGTGGACGATATGATAGACACCGCTGGCTCAATAACTGCGGCAGCAAATGCGCTCGCTGAGTGCGGCGCAAGCGAAATATATGCGTGCTGCACACATGCTCTGCTTTCTGGGTCTGCTGTCCAACGAATCTTGGAATCGCCAATTGAGGAGGTCATCGTCACCGACACGATACCGGTGCCCAAGGAAAAGCAAATCCCGAAGCTAACAATACTGTCAGTGGCGGAGTTGCTCGCTGAGGCAATCCTCAGGATACATGAAAATCGTTCTGTAAGCGAGATAATGCTAATGCAGGGTTGGCGTCCATAGCGGCATTGCAGTTTTAAAACTTCAACCCTCTTTACTACAAACCTTGCTTGCCAGGTTCGTAGCCACAAAGCGTTAGCGTAGTGGCGTCCTAAGTTGTCTCTTGTCTCATGTCCCTTGTCCCCTGTCCCTTGCTCCATGTTCCACTTTTGACGGCACTCCGCTTCGTTCCGTGCCTTACTACGAGCCAAACACCAAGTTCGTAGTCAGCCACGAAGCGTTAGCGTAGTGGCGTCCTAAATTGTCTCATGTCTCATGTCCCTTGTCCCCTGTCCCGTGTTCCATGTTCCACTTTTGACGGCACTCCGCTTCGTTGCGTGCCTTACTACGAGCCAAACACCAGGTTCGTAGTTAGCCACGAAGCAATAGCGAAGTGGCGTCCTAAATTGTCCATTGTCTCTTGCCCCTTGTCCCTTGTCCCATTCTTGACGGCACTCCGCTTCGTTGCGTGCCTCACTACGAACCAAACAACAAGTTTCTGGAGGGCAGTTCTCCTGAACTGCCGAAACAAAAACGGTGCATCAAGAGATGCACCCTCCAATGAAATGACAACAATGAAATTGGTGCACAGCGCTGTTGTCTTACTTCACAGCTTGCACTCTGCACTCAATTACGACACTCTGCTTCGTCCCATGCCTTATTGTGAACCAAACACCAGGTTTGTAGTTAGCCACGAAGCAAAAGCGAAGTGGCGTCCTAAATTGTCTCATGTCCCTTGTCCCATGTCCCGTGTTCCATGTCCCATGTCTCTTGTCC
>JANXAS010000061.1 GCA_025062195.1 Armatimonadota bacterium | reverse complement strand
CTGCTGGATTATGATGGGCAAGAAAAAGGCGTTTTCACGAAATCTTATGAATTTGCTCATTGGACTTTCTTGGGACGAACGGGGCGTATACAAGGAACTGCCTTACCACCAGATAGAGCCATTTTGCATCTCGGTCTCGGAGAAGAGAGACCCACTTACATCGCGAAAGGCGTTTACTTTTGGCACTCTGCTTCCACTTTAGATGGGGAGTGGATCGTCGCTGACACTAATTGGCCTGACGAGGGGTTGCAGTTGGTCCATGTTCCTACAGGGCACTACCGTCCACTCTGCTACGCTCGCAGTTCACAAGGTCATCCCCAGTGGACTCATCCTCACCCTCAGTTTAGTCCCGATGGCAGATTTGTTCTCTTCACCTCCGACCGAACTGGCATTGCTCAAATCTATTTAGCGGAAGTTCCCGATGAGTTGCGGGAGCGAATTCGTAGCGGTCAACTCTCCAGCAAAGAGAGGTTGTTGTTTTGACATCCTTGCAATTTTATGCACTGGCTCTTTACTCAAAAGTTTGTTGGTGCTCAAAATCTACATCTAAAACCACATTCAATGGAGTGTGGCTCTCCTGAGCCACCGAAAATTTACAGTGCATCAGGAGATGCACCCCTCCAAAAAATCATCGGTGCTTAAAACATGGAACATAGCTTGGCAAAAGTAGCCACAAACAAAGTTTGTAGTATAGAGCGCAAAAGTTTTTGGTGTAAGTGAGGGCGGATGAAACTGCCGAAAAAATTCGGGCAGGCTTCGCCTGCCCTTATGGTGTGGGAAAAATTTGTCGTTTTCCTTATTGAGAAATTTGTTGGCACAGGTTAAAGCCTGCTCCTTACATAAGCCACTAACAAACTTTTCATTAAAGAGCGAACGGCGAAACCGAGGAGAGGCAAATTTGTTCGACGGAATCGCTCTATACTCAAAAGTTTGTTGGTTCGTAGTAAGGCACAGAGCAGAGCGGAGTGCCGTAATTGAGTGCAAGGTGTAGAGTGCTAAGTGCAAAATAAGACAACAACATTGCACTCCGCACATCGCACTCAGCACCGATTTTACGCCACTCCGCTTTCGCTTCGTGGCTAACTACGAACCTAACCAACAAAGTTTGTAGTAAAGAGCGGGCGGAATTTTTCTGCCATCTTGAGGTCGGGCTCAAAAATTTCATAAGCGATTACAGGTTAAAGCCCGCAGCATGGTTGGGAAAAAGGTGTCTATCAAAGATGTTTTTCAGTAAACAATGGATGCCTTCTTACCCTTGGCATCGCTACTAACTAAGAACAACAATGTCTGACTACAAACGGGGACGATTAAGATGAACGGAAGGAAGTTTCTCAAAGCCGTTTCGGGCATTTGATCAATTTGTCAAGGAGTGAAGAACATAAAAGTGAGTGACGACGACTCGCAATAAATTTTGGCTCAAGCAGCAGATGGGATGGGGAAGCATCGCAAAGGTGAGGTGATTGTTGAGTTTGTGCTTCCAGATAGTTCGCCTGCTGTTGGCGTTTCCGTGCAGGTGGTTCAACAAAGCCATGATTTCCTTTTTGGATGCCCGCCCAGACCAAGACATTACAATGCTCAGCTTCACTTTCAATGGTTCAAACAACTTTTCAAATTCGTGGAGTTGCTTAAGTTTAATTGGCTTCGGTCGCTATCGTGTTGAAGTTTTGCACGACGGTAAGCGACATTATTTTGATGTCCATTTACAGAAGGAGCAAATCAATCTTTGGCGCTTTGCGGTTGACTTGTGAAGATTCAGAATGGCACAATGTTTAGGGAATGGGTTCTCAATCAAATTCGCTACCAAACAAAGTTAAGTTGGGGGAGGTGTTAATCATGAGTATTAGTCCTTTGCACCTTATTTTGAGTTTGCTAACACTGGCTGCTGCCGCTACAAGTCAAGCGCACGCAAAAGGATGGCAGCATGCTCAATTGCTGAATCTCCCGGAAGAGTCGTTTTGCAAATCGTCTCGGATCTGGGCTTCTAAATATGGTGGTTTCCATGCCGTGTATCTTAATTGTGATCCGCACAGGGTGCAATATCGCAGGTATACCAATGGGCGCATAGGTCCTGTCAAGATACTTGATAGCAATTTTGCAGCGAACCCAGAGATATGCGAGGATGGCAGCGGTCATGTTCATGTAGTGTGGGAAGATTGGGAGTCTGAAGGTAATTTCCTTGGATACGCAGTTTCCACTGATGGTGGGAACACTTGGTCAATGGAAAGATTAACCAAATTGCTTGGCTGCAAGCATCCTCTAATAGTCCCCTTTGGACCTATTGATGGCAGCCGTGTCCTGATGAGCTTTACGAAGATAATTCAAGGTGAGCCTAACTCCATCTACTATAGCATGTTTAACGGTCGCCGCTGGTCTAATGTGGTTGAAATTGGCTCCCAGCCCGATAACCACTACATGATTGAGGGAATGTGCCGCTCTCTGCAGGATGGAACCGTATATAGACTTTATGGGAAAGGACTTGGAGACGGCAAGTGGGCTCTTGTCTTTCGGCGTTTTAATGGAGAGCATTGGGAACCCGAAGTGGTCGTTTATACAGGACCATTCTTTGCCAGACACTCCATAGCTGTCAATCCAATTGGTCAGATAATGGTCGTTTGGGAAGTGAACGAAGTTGTTATGTCCAAACTTTACACACCTGGTTTCGGCTGGAGCGACATAATGTCCTTAGAAGCTAAGACCGGATATGCTCATGTTACTGCCATCCCTGGTTCTAATGATTTTTACCTCACCTACACGAGGAATGTTAGGTGCGTTTATGGTAGGCGTTTTTCGGGCGGAAAATGGTCACCGCCGGAGTTAGTCTCAGTAGGTCTGCCGGAAGCGTTCACAGTTGGCACAAGAGTCACCGCAGATCCTAACGGAAGTGGCACACTTTATGCTTGCTGGGAATATTGGGGAAGTGGTCGCCCTCAGCAATACTTTTCCGTAAAACCAGGGGGCAAACCAATTGATGCCACTAATATTGGCGCAGCGCAAGAACAAGATAGTCAAAGGTAGCAAATTAGGTTGATGATGCACTCCACTCCTTGGGCGTCCCTTACAATCGTTAACTTGGGCTTAGATCCCGTGACTTACTATATCGCTCAACTGGCAGCAAGTGTGGGCAATTTCATCATCGTTGAAGGCATCCCCGGCAAAACCGAAGGCGTTGACTATTCTGCTTACAAACTCGTTGACGGTCAAATCATCGTGCCTAATGAAACAGGGTTTGGTTTGGATTTGCTTTGAGTTCACATGACAATTCACGAAGTAGCGGGATGGCTTTGAAGTATTGGTGCGATGTGGTAAGCGTAGGTGCAATATTGTCCTTTGTCCGCGCCTTGTATTTTGCATTCCATATGGTAGCATTCATATCTCTTCCAAAATGTTTTTGAACCCGTCAATAGAAATCCACCGAGCAAGAACTTGTAAAGTTTTTCAGTTTTAGGGCGCAGAAAAAACCGATCACAGCGGCAACTAACCCAAGCCAAAACAAAATGCGCTCTATACTCAAAAATTTGTTGGTGATAAGATAGAGCAAAACAAACAAAATTATACCTGTTCCCATCATCACCAAAACCGAGTAAAACAACGCATTTTCAACATCTATCTAACTTAACGATGCAACTCATAACTTGCAACATATAAACCCAAATTGTTCTTTGCCACTCTACGATGAACTGAAAGTAATATCCGAAATACTGGAAACTCACCCTCAAAACTGCTGACATGAACCTCTCCTTTTTCATACTCTCCTTTACTGTGATTAATGCTCCTTCTTTCATAATCTCCTTCCAAAACTTTGTATGAAGGGTAATCGTCCGTGAACAAAAGACTCCCTTCTTTCACACCCATTCTCACAAGAAACTTAAGCTTTTTCCCCTTCATGTCTTTACTTACTCTCATCCTCTTTTCTACAAAAGCAATAACTGGCAAAAAGTCACTTTCATATCTGTCCCTTCCTCTCCTTTTCAATCCCCTTCCCCTGTTTCTCCCCCCAAAAGCCTTTCTTTTCCCTTTCACTAAAAGCCTTTGCCAACCCAATCAATAACTTTCCATAACGAAAAAACGAAAAGATGTCATATCACTGACTGAAAGAAACTTACTTTCCCTTCTAAAAGCAAATTGACCATAAAAGTTCAAAAGCAAGAGGAAAAACCAACCTCTAAGGGAAAAGTGTTCACTCTTTACTACAAAGTTTGTTGATGCTCGGTTACCCATGCCACTGGCTTTAGCCAGTGGTTGATGACGAATTTACAAGCGCCGAATTCATTCGGCGAAAAAATTCCGCCGTCTAAAGACGGCACCCAAAAATTCGTCAGCGAATAGGGCTAAAGCCCATAGCATGTTTGTGAAAAAAAACATTCACCAAAGCATTTGAAGTAGAGAACGAAAGTGTTTACAAGCGAAGATAGTTTTCGTTTTGTTGTTAAAGGTTTTAAGGCAACCTTCGCACCTTTATCTTTGATAGAGCTTGCGATAATTCCCCCACTTTATGACTTTTTGCTCAAGCATTAGGGCAACGACACCTTCTTCCCAACAAGCCTTTCTAAGGATGTTGACACAGGTTTCTTCTGAGGCTAAGATTTTGAGCAGAGGTGGCACAGCCATGAAAATCACCTCCTTTTGCGAGTGATGACCTCATAGGTTGTGCCACCAACACACTTTGAGGTAAAGAACGAAGGAGTTTTATGGTGCTGAAAAAGCACAGGTTTGCAAACAGATGAAATCCGTCCAAAAATTCGGGCAGGCTTCGTCTGCCTTTTGCGAGTTTTCCTAAGATCACCTGAGATCGCAATTGGTATAACAGTAAGGGAGGAATGTAAATGACGAGGTTGAAATGTTTGCAATTGCCTCATTGCGGTTCGCTGTTGGTGTTGGCTTGCTGCCTTGTGGCGTTGGCTTTCTGCCTTGCGTGGCGGTTGGGATGTGCCGGAATAATAGATGAAAAGCAACAAATCGCAACAAACTCTGACCGAATTCGTCCATATGAAAAAGACCCAAAAGCCAAAAGAGATTTTGCAACCCCCTCTATAACATCCATAACACAAAAATTCAATGCTAAGGCAAATGTCGCTGGGATGACTAAAGTAAAGCCCAGAAAGCAAATACGAACAAAGGCTCCATTGGTGCCAAACAAAGCATTCAATGCTTGTCAACCCGTGGCTTACGAGGCACAATGTCTTGACCCTAAGTCCTATTTGGGACGGCGAGTGGATATCAATTTCCGCATCGGTCTGTTGAAGACTTTTGATGTGAATCTCTATCTAAGCGCTTATGGCAAAAAACCGAAGTGGCCTGTTGGAGAATATCTTGGCAAGTTTGTGCAAGGCTTATGTGCCATGTATCGCTACACTGGTGAAGTGGATGCCAAGAAACGATTGGATAAGATTATCACTACTTGGAGGCGAGTCCAAGCGCCTGATGGCTGGCTTGGCAGCGGTGAGCGATTCAGGGGTTGGGACATTTGGGAACACAAATATGTGCTGCTGGGTCTTTTGGATTACTATGCCCTCACGGGCGATTCTAATGCCTTAGAGGCGGCTTGCAAGATTGGCGATCTACTGTGCGCCAACATCGGACCGAACTTAGGTGATATCATGCAGTCGGGACACTGGGCGATGGGTTCGGCAAGCATACTTGAACCTATGGTCTATCTTTACCGCTTCACTGGTGAACGCCGATACCTTGATTTCTGCAGATACATTGTAGAAGCCTTTGAGGGACCAACCGGACCTAAACTTATTAGCATCCTGACTACTGGCTCAAAACGAGTCTGCGATATTGAAGACCCATGGGCGATGCGCCCTGCACGCGAAATCATGTTTGCTCCCCGCATCGGTCAGGTGCGCAACCGAAGTAAAGCCTACGAAATGCTGTCATGCATCATCGGGCTGGCACGAATGTATCAACTCACTGGGAAACCGGAATATCTGACGGCAGTCGCTAACGCGTGGCAGGACATCAGCGCCAATCGTCTATACATCGCCGGCTCAAGTGGTGCGGATGAATGCTTCAAGGATGACCATTGTCTGCCAGCCGAAACCTACGATAATCCTGCCGAAGGCTGCGTCACTGCACATTGGATTTATCTCAGCCGTGTGCTCTTTGAAATCACTGGCGATGTTCGCTATGCCGACTCTATTGAGAATGCGCTTTATAACTACTTACTGGCAAGCCAAAGACCGCAAGATTGCTATCAGTCCTACTACACTCCCTTGAACGGTATAAAAAATTTCGCCCATCACGATCCTACCGGTAAGGTTCCGCCCTGCTGCATCTCAAGCGTTATGCGCGAGATTGCCCGCACTCCAGAGGCAGTGTGGACGAAATTTAACAATGGTGGTCTGGGGGTAGTGCTTTACCAAAAATGTTGGATGGAAGACACCATCAAGACTTCCGATGGGAAGGCAGTCTTTGTGCGAGTTGAAATGGATACCGACTTTCCTTTGTCAGGTGAGGTGATTTTACGAATACAGCCGCAACGAAAAGCCAAATTCCGCTTCGCCCTGCGTGTTCCTGGTTGGGCGAAAGATTTTAGAGCCATTGTTGCAGGACGAGTTTATGTCGGCAAGCCAGGGCAATTCCTGAATCTGGAACGCAACTGGAAGCCAGGTGACACAGTGAAGATCACAATAGATATGAGCGAACGGTTAATACCTGGCGGGGCGAGTTATCCGGGGCATTTCGCTTTCATGTATGGACCACAAGTATTAACGCTGGTGGCGCGTCAAGGTGCCGAGAGCAATCTGGATGTGGCTATGGTGAACGCCAAAGCAGGTGCGAAGTTGATCCCCATGCCAAACTTTTTGCCATTCAATTGGATTGGTGACCAAGCTTACATTAGCCCAGCGTTAGTTGGTGCAAAGGGCTGTGCTTTAGTGTCGTTTGCCGATGCAGGTCAACCTGGGTTGTCCATGCGCTACCGCACTTGGATCAGACTGCAACCGGGCACAGGCATCCCAGTGCCTGTAGCACCTTCAGGTTTGAAAGCGATGGCACTTAAAGGTAATCGCATTTGGCTTACATGGAAAGACAACAGCCAAAACGAAGATGGCTTTCGGATTGAGCGCAAGCGCGCTGATGTGGGTATATGGTTCCATGTCAAGACCACTGGATCTGGAACAACCGTGTGCGTAGATGACGCCGTGAATGTAGTGTTGCCAGGCAAGACTTACACCTATCGTGTGGCAGCCTACAATGCAGGTGGGCTGTCAGCCTACTCGGAAGAAGTTACCGTGACTACGCCTGGTGTAACTGCGCCTGCGGCTCCTTCTAACCTAAAAGCAGTAGCGGTGTCACCATCACAGATCAACCTTGAATGGGAAGACAACAGCGATAACGAAGAAGGTTTCCGCGTTGAGCGCCGTAAGGACGGGGCTGAACAGTGGGTCGTAGCTGCCGGGCGCGTGCCTGCAAACCTGCCTCGGTTCACTGATTACGGTCTCCAATCTGGACAGACCTACACCTATCGCGTTTGCGCGTTCAACACTGCTGGTGTTTCAGCCTGGTCTAACGAAGTCCAAGTCACCACACCCAATACACGACTCAGACAAAGGCGTAGCCGAAACCCAATCTCCCCACCATCAATGTTAACAGAATCGCTTTTATTCGCGGTTCCCTCTGCTCCCAGAGGGGTAAAAGTTGCTGTGCACGATCCTTCCTGTGCTCGGATCACATGGAGGGGTGTCAATAGAGAAACGGTATACCGTATCTATTGCAGGCTGATCGGCGAGGATTATACCCTTGTGGGTCAGGTAGGGGAGGATATCTGCGTTTTTTTGACGCCGCCTGTCCAGCACCTGGCATTATATGGCAGTATGCGGTGGCAGCATTCAACGACGCTGGAGAGAGTGCTCTCTCCTTGCCTGACAGTGTGGTTCTGCCTCAGCCCGGATCAACCACTTCTCTCACCAACATTTGCACGGGTATACCCGGATCGGTTGCTCCCACCAATTGCCTATATGCTCCAGACGCTGTTGTGCTCAACAATGGGCACACTATAATGTTAGCGTATACAAAGGGATTACCCAACTACAATGCCCACACCGTTGTACGCAAGTCCACAGACCATGGAAAGACCTGGGGACCTGAATTCGTCTTGCTGAGGAGGGGTAGATATGCTGGTGTAGGCAAACCAGAGTTTTCCCGGATTAACAGCAAAAAGATCAGCATGGTATATACTGCCTGGACTAACAACACAACACGGCGCGCGTTTCGCTGGACAGTAGATGATGGCGTCACCCGGTCGGATGAAGTGATTATTGCCGATGGTTTCTACGGACGCAATTCGAGCGGTTGTGTAGGTAACGGCGGACGATTAATCTCGGTATTATGCAAGGCGGCACCTCCCAACCAACACGCGCTTTATGTGACCTATTCAGACAATGAAGGGATAAGTTGGACTGCTCCTACACTGATAAGCGGCAAGGCACTGGGTGAAGCCGCTGCAGCATATATCGGCGAGAACACCGTGTTGATAATTGCCCGATCTAAGATAGCAGCTGAACCATTCTATCACTTATTCCGGTCTACCGACAATGGCATGACATTCACAGAAGAGCTACGGACCTGCGCGACCTGGTGCGGCTCGGATAATCCACCGGAGTTAACGGTGATTCCCGGCACGCGGACCGTTTTAGCGGTGGTGAACGGCTACAAGACCAGCGCTACGGTGGTAGAAAAGGATCAGCGTTCCAGCGGTGTGGTCATCAGTCCAAACGGTGGCGAGTCGTGGACGGAGTTCAAATTGATTGACTATATTAACCCTCCTTCGGCGAGCCAGCAGCTGAACTTTGCCGTTTTGTGGAAAGGGGGTGATCTATTCTTTTTCACCGGGCGCGATGGCAGTTTCCATCCACAAGGTGCTAATGGCGAGGCTACCGAGATGAAATACTTAGCGATGAAAATCATTCCCAAGAACCAGCTAACAGGACCTGTAGTGCCTTACGAAAAGCGTGCTAACCTAATTTTAAGAAAGGGTGTCCTTGGATCATTGAAGTGGTAGGTGCTCAATGGCAAGGGAAATTAACTCTTGATGTTTATGGGCGACCTTGTTGTAGAAGTGCCTTTTCCCTAAGCAACAACTTTAAGAGTCATTAAGCCTGACGATGCATTAGAAGATAATATTTAAACCAAAGGGCTTGTAGCGAAGGTATAGGATTGCTGCGTTAAAGAACCTTGAAGTTGAGCTAATAGGTTACAATACCGAAGTGGAGGTGAAAGAAGCCACGCTATGACACCACGCGAATTATTCATTGATATCATGCATTTCCGTCCGCAGGATCGGATACCTCTCTGGCAGGTGGAACCCATCTTTGAGCAGACGATACACAAGTGGTGCAAAGAGGAAGGTTTCCCATTGGGGCTCAAGGGTCACGAGCTTTTCGGATTTGATTCTTGCCTTATCACCTTAGACCTGAGCAACCAATTACCATTACCAGCTTTCATCCCGAAGACATCATCTTCCGATGAACGCACTGTGACGATGTGCAATGAGTTTGGTTTCATTGTGTGGTGCAACAAAGCGACTGCTGTTACTCCTCGGCAGTATGTCTACATAGATGGACCGGTGAAGACACGTCGTGACTGGGAGGAGATGCCACGCCGATACAACCCTCATGACCCCCGCCGTTTCCCCAGTTACTGGGGTGACGGGTTCTTTGAAGAGTGCAATCGCTCCGAAAAACCCATAGTGCTGGGAATGAACTGGGGGCCGGGGAGAGGAATCAAGAATGGTTACATGTTAGGCTTCAACCGTTTCATGGAAGTTATTACCGACGAACCTGCTCTGCTGGAAGCTATATTTGATTTCTGGGCTGACTTTATAATTCAGTTAACGAGCTCGTTCATTGACCGCTTGCGATTAGATGCCTTCGTGTTCAAAGATGACGGGATGGGCTATAAGACCTCTACCATGGTCTCCCCTACAATGTTTCGCCGCCTATACTCTCCCTATATGAGACGGGTTACAGAGTTCCTCAAAAGGCACGGGATTGATATCATTGGTTATTACTCAAGCGGCAACTTGCGGACACTGTTGCCAGAACTGTTAGACATCGGAATCAACCTCATAGCGCCGGTAGAAGCAGCTGCGGAGATAGATGCGATAGAACTGCGGCAGGAGTTCCCAGAACTCCGCCTCATTGGCAATATAGCCCGTGCAGCGATCATGAGCGGCTCCGTAGCAATCCGGGCTGAGGTAGTTCGTAAGGTGCCATTGCTAATAGCCACCGGAGGCTACATCCCAGCCCTGGACGACGCCGTAATGCCTGACATGCAATACGCCGATGTTAAGCTTTGCTGCGATTTGATCAAGGCATGCCCTGTGTTTCCAGAACAGGTCCTGCAAAAGTCGGGTCGCGCCGCTAAGGGCATAAGAGCGAATAACAGCCTTCGTGCTGCCAAAGTTACCCCCGGAATTCCGCGGCTTCCAGTTGAAGCGCCGATCTACCTTGGCAGCCGCGGGCGCGAATTCTCGCGCCACGACAATGGGCTTCGCCCTGCTGTGGGGGTTCACAACATCGGGGTGTTTCGTGCTTGCTCTAAGAAGTCTCATGAAAAGGATGGTGTGGGTGCCACTTATAATCATCAGCCCGACTCGGCTTATTTCAACGGACGCTTTTACCTGGCATATATTGGCGCTGTGTCCGAGGGCATCTTGAATCCACCGGTGCACACTTTCTTGACATGGTCTGAGGATGGTTTCAGCTGGATGCCTCCTGAGATCCTCTTCCCATCCTGTCAATGGCAAGGACAATACACGCAAATGCACCAGCGCATGGTGTTCTTTTCACACCAAAGTCGCCTGTTAGCGACCGGATTTCATGGAAAGCACCCCTATCCGAACCGAGGTGATGGCTTTGCCAGAGTCGTGCGCGAGACACGCAGTCCCAGCGATTACGGACCGATTTTCATATTGCGCTTGAACCGAGGCCGAACATTAGCTGATGTGCCTCCCTACCGGCTATATATTGAAAGCAGCAATTCAGAGTTCGTAGCCGCTTGCAAAGCCCTCCTAAACGATACCCTTTTTCGTCAGCAGATGTTTGAGGAAGACCGTGACCCGAATTTCTATGTCATCAACGAATCCCGCGGATTTGAAGCCAAGGCATTCTGTTTTTACCATCTCCCAGATAGGCGGATCGTAGGGCTTTGGAAGCAGTCCTATGCAACGGTTGCAGAGGAATGGGTGCCAAGTCGCGTGCCACAACCAACACGCAACCCTCAGCGACTTGGCGAGCACGATTATGCAAAGGTTTGGGGGCAAAGAACAACGGATGGGCGTTACGCCCTGGTCTACAGCCTCGCTGCGCCTGCCAGCACATTGGGTATTCGCTTACCGCTGGTGGTGACTACCTCAGATGACGGCTTGCATTTTGATCAAGACTGGTTGGCGGTCTGTGGGGAAATATCGCCGCAGCGGTATCAGTTTTGCCGGGGCAACTGGGATGAGTTGCACGGCGATAACAAGGACTCTGGACCACAATATGTTTGCGGCACCGCTGAAGGTAACGGCACACCACCAGGTGAGTTCCTTTATGTCACCTACTCTATGAACAAGGAAGATATTTACATCGCTGAAATTCCCCTTCCGATCCGCGGCAGGGTTGATGAAGACATGCACGATGACTTTGAGACCAATCCGGTAGGGGCACGAGTTGTCGGCTGGAACATCTTCAACCCAGCGTGGTGCCGAGTAACTGTCAGACAAGAGGCGGGGAATCGTTTCCTGTCCCTATCAGATCGCGATCCCTACAACTATGCCAAGGCGGTTAGGGTTTTCCCGGAGTGCGAAGTGGCGGACTTATCATTTCGCGTTAGGGCGTGGCAGGAGGGATACGGCTTCTTAGAGATTGACATCACTGACCGCTATGGAAATGTAGCTGTGCGCCTGTTCTACGACTCTTACACCAACCAGGTGCGTTTCCGCCGCACCGATCCCTTTCGCTCCATGCGAAGCGTCAAACGGTATAGGGCGAACAAATGGACCACCTTCCGAGTGTTAATCAATACCTGCAAGCAGGCCTACCAATTGTTCATTGACGGCAGGGAGGTCAAGCAACCCACTGAGACCGATATGAGCTTAATTTACCCGGTCTGGACAGTGGAACGTCTTGAGTTCCGCACCGGCGCATACTGCTTGGATGACTTCTCACGAACATGTGCTTATGGGCAGATTTACTATGTGCCCCATAATGTGGATGATCCAGTTCCTGAAGCTGGGTTTGACATTGATGATGTGCACATCGTAACTTTTCAGAGGCGTTGGACATGATGTATTAGCCAACTTGAGGGATAAAGGCAAAAGGAGGTGTTCCCGATGGAAAGAAGACAACCTGTAGTGAACATCAGAGTAATTTTACTCACGGGAGTAGGGCTAATTGCCCTGTTAGGTTTTAATGTGGCTGGATTGCCGAAGCAGAAAAGTGGAAGAGTCTACTATGTGGATGCGATTCGAGGCAATGATGCTAATCCGGGCACCCTTGCTGCGCCATGGCGGACTTTGAGTAAGGCAGCAAAGCTCATGTCCTCGGGTGACACGTGCCTCGTGCGGGCTGGTGTGTATCGGGAGGTAATTTATCCAAAGAGGGGGCAGAGTTTCATCGCCTACCCAGGCGAAAAGCCTCTGATTACAGGTTGCGATCCGGTCAGCGGTTGGTTGCAACATTCAGGAAACATTTACAAAGCACCAGTCAAAACTAAGGTGTATGATGTGTTTATGAGCTACAAATATATGCACAAATCCCGATGGCCAAACTTCAATGGCGATTATTTGGACACCACATTCTGGGCGAAGGCCCACGCTTCAAGGGTGGGCAACACGAGGGATGGGATTGAACGCCTCTGGCGGCTTGTCATCGGAGGTGCAACAGCTTGTTTCCATCGTCCCGAAATGGGGATAAGCTTATCCGCTCCCGCAACGGCTTCGCTAAAAGCAGCACGAAAACAGGAGTCACTCATTAAACTTTGGGAAGTTGAACCTGCAAGCCATCTTTTGACCGACCGAGAAGATAACGAGGCATATCTTGCTGCCCAACATGGGCAAGCCTACGCCCTTTACTTCACAGACGGAGGCGAAGTTGGACTTGGTCTGAAAGGGTTTGACGGGAAATTTGATGTCCGTTGGGTTGACATCAATACTGGCAAAAGGGGTAAATATGAAACCATTAAGGACGGCAGGATTGCCAAGATTCGTGCACCAAAGCAAGGGCATTCGGTTGCAGCGGTTAAAAGGATTGCGGAAGAGATAGAAAAGAAATCGGCAAGATATCAGAATAGGTTTTCTTGGGAAGAGACACATTGCGAGATTACGCCTGATGGGGACATAAAGTGGAAGCCAAAGCCGTTCATTCTTGAGAAAGGTTCATCAATAAGATATATTGACTATGAAAATGGGAATGACAACAACGACGGGCTTACTAAAAATACGCCATGGAAACATCATCCATGGGATGAAAAAGCAGAAGGAAAAGCGAAAGAATGTAGAGGGATTCACACATATATTTTCAAGAAAGGAGTGGTATACAGAGGAAGATTGATAGCGAGAGATTCTGGGACAGAAAAGGAACCAATAAGGCTGACGGTTGACCCAGATTGGGGGAGGGGCGAGGCGTATATATACGGTTCAGTAAAGATAACAGGCGGATGGAGAAAATGCATTGAGAGGTTGAATGTTCCCGAAGCAGATAAGATATGGTATATTGACATGAAAGAGGATTTTGTTCCAAGGGCAATATGGTTAGTGGAAGGAGAAAAAGTGACAAGAATTCCAGTAGCGAGAGAGCCTGACTGGATTGAGGATGATCCTGACGATGTATTAAGAAACTGGTGGGTATGGGAAAGAGTGATTCAGCGGGGAAACAACTTGATTGGTAGGGATTCTAAAAACTTAACAAATCCTGACCCTAACTACTATAAAGGTGCTATTGTTTGGACAGAAGGAGATAATTTAATTGTTACTCCTACACCTTCAAGGGTTATTGATTATAATCCTCAAACCAGTGAGATAACTTTTCTGAGAGGATGGAGACAGCCACCTGTAAGGGGCTGCAGATATTTTATAGAGGACAAGCTTGAATTCCTTGACTCACCTGGTGAGTATTATTATGACAAAGAGAGAAAGAGGTTGTATATAAGATTGCCGAACGATGAAAATCCAAACACAAAAACGATGGAGCTTGCAAAGGAATTTAATTTAATAGAGATAATTAATCAGTCAAATATAGAAATATCTGGAATAAGTTTTAGGTTTAACAATTCACTCCCTGATCCGCTTCTGAGGTGGATAGACACAACAGAAATATACACTGCTGCGATTAGGGCAACGGGGACTTGTAAGAATATAAGAATACATCATTGTAAATTTGAATATTTGACGAAAGGAATAAGATTTTATGCAAAGGATTCGGATGATATAGTAGACAAGATTGAAGTAACAGATAACGAATTCTCCTATACAGAACATAATGCTGTTGAATTTAAGGATGGTCAACTGTGGGGAAAAACAATCCCGCCATTTGGAAGGATAAAAGAGGTCAAAATATTGAGAAACAAATTTTATCATGATGGAGCAAGACCTTTGAGAGATTACACCCCATTTACAATTTATGTTCATTCAGGGGAAGTAGTGGAAATAGCGGGAAATATTCTTGAAAAATGCTACGGCGGTGGGATTAATGTGTTTTGCGGCAAACATCATGATATAAGAGATGTTCCATTAATAAAGGTTTTCATTCATCATAATAAAGTTAAGGATTGCCTTTTACATTCAAATGATTATGGGGGTATAGAAGTATGGCAGGGAGGTCCCGCTATTGTATACAACAATATAGTTATAAATCCTGTTGGTCCAAGAAGAGGTCAATATGTCTGGACATTGGAAAACAAAAGAGATTTTACATATTCATCGGCAAATCTTGGATTTGCTTATTATGCGGATGGTCAATACAAAGGATACTTTTTTAACAATATTGCCATAGGAAAAAGTAACCAAATTGGAACAACCCTATGCAACGCTGCTGCCTTTATAGAAGTTGGAGGATTCCTACATGCTTACTTTAACAATTTTATTTATAAATTTGGATGTGCCTTTAGAAAGCAACCCTCTTTAAATGGGGTTCAAAGAACATGGTATCTTGGAAATTATATAGTTGATATAAGCGATATTGTATTTGACCATCAAGCAGCAGGTGAATCAAAACCAGAGATGGATGTGTATGATACAATTGGATATTTATGGAATACCTTCTCTGGGAATCCTAAAAGAGGTATAGGTGCTTTTGCTCCTCGGCAGCCGATCTCAAGGAATCTTGAT
>JANXAS010000060.1 GCA_025062195.1 Armatimonadota bacterium | reverse complement strand
GGGACAAGGGACAATGGAGGAAAAATTGCGGGACGAGTGACAAGTGACTTGGGACGGGAATTTTTTGCGCTCGTTTTCCCCTACGCTGTCAAAGGTTTTCGTGAATTGCGTTACCCGAATGGTAACGAGACGATTGAAAGTCACTTCCGCATCCTTTGGCACACGAATTTGCCCAGCACTGATGACCCAAACCGATTTGTCCACCGTTGGCTATGGCAAAACTTTTCCGACAAGTTGCCAAGTGCACCTTTGATGAACGAATTTGGTTGGTTGCCAAAAAATTTGAGGTTAATCTCATTCCCGCGACCGGGTTTGGGAGAGTTGTTCATCGTGACTGGCGATGATAACCCATTCCAAAAGCCGGGTAACATCGCAGCCATCGGAGTTGATTTTGCAGCTCAAGTCATTGACTACCAGTTCATTATCCGAAACGAAAGCGCATTGAAAAGGTTGCATCAACAACTTGACCAACTTACGCATTACGCGTTGCACTTTACGGTCAATGGCGATAAATGCGTTTTCTGGCAAAAGCCAATCAAGGGTGATTGGCGTGACCATTATGGCAAAGGAGTCCCAACATTGCGCAATGTCCAAGGCTTTCAAGTTGCGCAGGCTTTCCTTGATGCAATCCGAAACGGTTGGCGAGAGCCACGCTACCTTGAAGTCGTTGACGGAGCAATGCGATGGGCGAAGCATTTCCTTTACACTCGCAACTGCTATGATGATGTTCCTGATGCACAATTCGCTTGGAGTGCTGCCCCGATTGCTCATTTCTTGTTCGCCTACCATTATGCCTTTCGTGATGACCCCGAGCAGCAGAGGCGCAAGTTGGCAATGCAAGCCAAAGATTTGGCTCACGCGGTCGTTTACCGCTACATGGCTTTGTTCCCATGCGACAACGACCCATTTGACGAAATTGATGCAAGTTTCTTCATGGAGCCGAATGCAGGTTTCCCTTGGCTTGGTTCTGCATGCGCAAACGAAATTTGGGCTTACGCTCATGCTTTGCTTGAAGCCTATGTTATAACTGGCGACCCAATCTTGGGGCACTACTTGCGTGGGATGACAGAGAAGTGGCATTTGCTAATGCGTGATGAATTGCATCTAAGTATCGCCGATTATGTCAATGCCTTTGCAGAGATGTTTGGGTTGTTTGAAGGCGTTTTCATCGGTCGGGGCAAAAGAAGCACTTTTGGTGGGCTATGGGGCGGATTTGAGCAACTGGCTTACCCTGTGGGTGAGGCGCAAATGCGAGTAATTTGCGGTGAAGGCGCTGCAATGGCGTTCAACAAAGTTGGCATAAAATACGACATTGCAGATTACAGGTGGGGAACAAGGGACACGGGAAAGGTGACACGGACTTGGGAACGGAAGTCACATGACAAGGGAAACAGGAAGCAATTTGGGTTGAGTTTTCGGGTTGTAGCTATTGTGCCTTGGGCGCAAAAGGACGAAATTTCGGTCATGGTTACGGTGCCGCATTTTGATTTGAGAGATGTCGCTATCCGGATAAAACGCAGTGGTCGGACAATTTCGCTCTCACCCAAACAAGTTGTCACTTTCCTTGAACGCCCCGATACGGTTTTAGTTCGTGAAATCAAAGTTGGAGACGAAATCATCATCGGTGAAGTTCCGCCAAATACGCCAACCTTGCCCTGTAGCATTGCAAAGAAGCGTGAGTTAGGCTCGTAGTTAGTCATGGAGCAACAGCAAAGTTGTGTTTACAGTATCCTGCATAACCAATTGCAGAAAGAGTAGATTGACTGTTGCATTATCCATTTTTGATTTTCGTTCATTGGGCTTAGTTCATAAACGCTTCTTTGCCATTCGCTGCAAATATCGTTGATAGCCGTCTTTCACACCACCATGCTATGGGCTTTAGACCATAGCTGATGACGAATTCCACAAGAGGAAATTTTTCGCCGAATGAATTCGGCACTCGTTAATTCGTCATCAACCAATGGCTAAAGCCAGTGGCATGTGTGAAAAGCGAAAACAAGCTTTTGAGTAAAGTTGGCTTTTAAATGCTTGTGTTCGTTCATTTTGGGCAAGCATTTTCAGTTCAAAGTTCGGTAACGTTGAAAGGGCAGGTGAAGCATTGTTGCTTAAAAATGCCCCAAAATTGGAGAGTATGTTGCCCAGCCTTTTGTTTGTTCTGCAATAAGTTAGGTTGGATACTATAAATTCGTCGCTGCTGACCCTGCGCTTGAAGGAGGCGCTGAATGAGCACCCCTAAAATGGACTGTCAGTTGGGATACCAAAACCCCAATAGGGTTTACTGAAAAACCCCAATAGGGTTTACTGAAATTCTCAAGAGTTCGTGACTGGCTTGAAGAGGAATTGAGCATGCGCATGAAAAAGATATCGGTGCTTGGCAAGAACGCTCTTTCTCTAATGCTCCTGGTGAGCGATTCGTGCTTTGGATATAAAGGTGCCCATTGCGACGTCCCGGATGTATTAATCCAGAGTTTTTGCCTTTATTAAGCGAAAGCTGGTGACCTTTGATGAAATGACGCAAAAATACTTGCGGTAAAAGGAATTGAAGGAGTAACATACACTGGCGGTGAACCAATGGCACAGGCAAAAGCACTTGCTTTACTTAGTGAGCGGTTGCGAGTGCATCAGTTGACGATTGCTTGCTATACAGGTTATACTAAAGAGCTGAAGGAAGGGAGTGACTATTGGATTGAAAAGCTTCTTTCCAATGGTCCATATATTCGTGAGCAGGCAGGAAATTTGCTATGGCGTGGCAGCAGTAACCAGCGAGTGCATTTCTTGACCGAAAGGTATAGGCATCTTGACAGCATTATAGACGACTCTCCCGCTAAGGTGGAGTCCATCGTTAGCCGCAAGGGTTTCACCACCACTGGCGTATGGCCGGAAGGATTCTTAGAGCGACTGAGGGAAGCACTAAAGTAGCCTGCCACTCTGGGCAGATTAAGGAGGCGAAGAGATGCTTTGTCCATTCTGCCTTGAAGATGTCCGATTCAAAAAAACAAGGCAAAGCAGTAAAGTTTCTTACGCCTGCCCAGTATGCAACGAGCATGTGCCTATCTTGTATGTCCAGGAATACGAGCAGTATCCGCCAGTTGTGGTCAATGCTATCGGCTTTCGTGGGCATGGCAAGACAGTGTATTTCGCCACATTGTTCTATGTGCTAAGCAAGCAGAGGCTTGGGAAGCACTGGAATAAGTTTTTTACAATGTGCTTGAATGAAGAGAGCCTTGATACTGTTCGTATGAATGTGAGGATGTTAGAGGAGGGGATACTTCCTGAATCCACCCCCAAGAATTTCCCACGCCCGACAATAGTGAGGTTGCAAAACGTTCCAACCTATCCGGACTGCACCCTGCTGTTTTACGACACCAGCGGAGAGGCGTTTGAAAAGGCATCGCAACTTGTGCAGTTTGCAAGTTTTGTCAAGCGTGCCAGAACAGTGGTATTTCTGCTTAGCATCACCGAATTGGATGACATACCAACTAAAATGCGCGATTTGCTCAATATCTATATCATTGGTATAGGCGACCTGGGTGGGCAAACTCACAACCAACATCTGCTTGTCGTTTATACAAAAGCGGACAAGATGGAGTCTTACTTGACCGAATACCCCGACTTAAGGGATTATTTGAAGCAAGGGACGGTTGATGGGCTTGCCAATATGAAAGGCTATATACAGAGGATGCGTAAAGTGTCAGACTGCCTAAAAGAGTTTACCCGCAACACTTTGCAGGCGGAAGAGTTCCTAAATGCTGCACAAGAGTATTTCAAAAGTGTGAGTTTTTGTATAGTTTCCGCCCTGGGTGCAAGTCCGACGGAAAATAAACTGTCAGTGGAGATTACTCCAAAGCGTGTCCTTGACCCACTATTTTGGCTGATGGAAAGGTCGCTCCCATGGTGGCAGCGGTTATGGAGGTAAGGAAGATGAACAAGATGAGCAAAGGGAAGAAAAATTGGCAAGGTGTCATCTGGCGGGCTTGGCGACACACGCCCGATAGGGAGTTCGCTGACCAATTGTTTGAAATGGTAGCCAACGAGCCAGTGGACTGGAGAGGGACGGTCATCCTCATGCTCGTGGGCGCATTCTATGGCGCAGCAGTCAGCCTGCTGGTCGGGCTGTTCGCCGCGAACTGGGGCACGAAAAATGTCAAGGATTGGGTCGTGGACTTGTCACGGTTGACTCCGTTTCCGGCTTTGGGTGCAGTGATTGGGGCATTGGTGGTGGGTCTGATCCGAGGGGTTGCCGGAAGGCGGCTGACCTGGCGCGCATTCCTGAAATGGCTGGTGCCTTTGGACCCCCCTGAGGGATTGGTGATCACCATCCCGTTCTTCTCCTGTGGAGCAGCTTATGGAACGGCTTGGGCGGCTTCTTCGGCATCACCGCCAGCGTCACGAGCGACCAAGCCAAAAATTCCTTAGCCCCCTCACTCTTATACTTAGCCCTCTCATTCTACTTCTTATTCGGCGTTATATATGGCTTCCTTGGCGGCATTTGTCTCCGTCATTTGGGCGTCGGCGGCGTCCTATATAGCGCTTTGTTTTGCGTCCTGAGCATCATCCTGAGGAACTTCTTGGAAGTCCTCCTGTTCGGCTTACTGCATGGCATCGTCATAGGCATCGTCATAAGCCTCGATAGCGATAACCCGAGGAGCGGCTTCTTGGCCATCGTCCTGACCAGCCTCATCGGCGTCGTGATTGGCTTCCTTGTGCGCAACTTAGACAAAGTCCCGAACAGCTTTCTACTTAGCGTCATGGGCGGCTTCTTGGTCACCACCCTGCTCGGCAGCATGTCCTCCGAGAGCGTCTTTGAGCAAATCCCCCCTATCCAGCCCCCCATCTGGGAATACCGAGGTTGGATGGTTTGGTGGCGAGACCGACCACACTTGTTCGCCTTGGAACAGACACTTCGGCAGACAGGCAAGGAGTGGGAAGAGCGACTGCGCCATCTGGAAACGGCGTGCAAGGAGAATAGACCGGTGAGTGAGTGGCTATCAGCGCTGGAGGACAATGATTGGATGCAGCGGTTCATCGCCCGTTACGCCTTAGTGTCCCTTGGCGGGGAGGCTGTAGAGCCGTTGCACGCGTTGCTGCAGGACTCCCGCACAGCCTTACGCCAGACTGCTACCCACCTCATCCAGGACATCGCCAAGGACACTAGAGTGCGATTGGCATCCATTGCTCCTCGCCTGCTCTGCCCTCGCTGCCTTGTGTATTGCCATGCCCACTCCATCCGTCTCTCCCGAATTAGCAAGGTGACCTACTACGGTTGCTGCGCCTGCCACCAGAGCCGCAATTGGCTTGAGGTAGAAGAGGTAGAAATAGTGGCAGTGCTGGATGCAGGCATGGCGACGGAGCAGGTCGAGCAGTATGGTATGCTACGGGTGAACTGGCTACATAGAAGGGCGCTTTTTGATTTTGACCTTGTCCAAATCATCCAGGCAACAGATGAAGATGTGGAGCGGTTTTGCATTCAGGTTGGCAATGACGACGATATGTATCGCCGACCTCGTTACAGGAAGATGCGTTGCCTGGTCAGTCAGAAATGCGGTCTGCGTGAGGAGACGATAAATATGCTGAGAAGTATGTTTGGGGAAGTGGTGATGATGGATTAAACGGGATACTCCGTGTTCTATAGCCCGCATCTTTCAATGGATGTGACAGGAATGTCAGTATGGATTCGTAATTTGATTGACAGTTTGGAGAACCGTCCTGTGTTGATTCTGCACGGCAATGTCCGTGACAAATAATTGACCAGCACGGTCGTGTCTATGAGAACCTGACGGAGTTGCTGAGGGGGGTCGCAAGGCAGCTGCCGATTTCGTTCTCCGACATTATCTTCTACGATGCCGTCTCAGGAGAGCGCCGTGAGAGCTGGGTGGGTTCAGCAATTACCGCCTGTAGGGTATCTACTGGGGATGCTGAAGTTGATAGCAAAAAGGCGAGGCAGGACAAGGCTCAACAAGAGCAGCGTGAAACAAGGGAGCCACCTGCGCAAACATTTTCCCGATGGCAGAGAGAGTTAAGCAGTCCCAAACGAAGTCGCTTTGCGGTGGTCTTTCACCTGGATAAGTTGATAGCCTATAGGCAAACAGGCTATATTGAAGATGAAAGACAAACGCTTCTATGGATGGAAAAGGTGATTGAGAACGTCACGCCAAACCATCGCCTTGTGGTTGCCCTTCAAGATGCGGTGGTTCCCATTGAGCTTTACACAAATTCGCCTAAGACTTACCTCCTGCTGATCCCGATGCCCGATGAAGCCGACAAAATAGCTTATCTGAAACATCGCCTGGGTGAGAATGAACACTTTGAGCTCATCGCTGACCTGACGGATGCTCTTTTCCTTCGCGACCTGAACAACATCGCTAATGAAATTCAGTCTCACCAGAACCTGAGCACTTGTGAGGTGCGTCAGCTGGTGAAGGTGAATAAGGTATTGCATCAGCGAGCACGAGGACTACTGGAGGCAATTGAGTATAGAGAAACTCAATGACGCGCTTTGTTGGTTTGTTGAAGAGGAGTGTGTGAAAGGGCAGAGGAAGCCATACGCAAAGTGATTGATATGCTCTGCTTGGCTTAGGCAGGTTTATCTGGCGTTGCCAGCGGGACTGCTTCCAAACTGAAGGGTGCGCTTTTCTTCGCCAGTCCAGCAAGCGTTGGTAAAACATTTGTCGCCAAGAAGTTAGCCAAATTCCTGTTCGCAACTGAAGAGGCTTTCCTGCGGTTTGATATGAGCGAGTTCAAGGAGGAGCACACCGTCTCCAAATTCATCGGCTCTCCACCAGGCTATGTTGGCTATGAGCAGGGTGGGATGCTCACGAACGCCGTGCGTCAAAAACCATTCTCAGTCATACTTTTTTACGAGATTGAGAAAGCCCATCCGAGGATTATGGACATCTTCCTTCAAATCCTTGACGACAGACGCCTTACGGACAGCAGAGGTCAGACAGTGTTTTTTACCGAGACAGTTATCATCTTCACATCTAACATCGGCACACGGACAACCGATTCTCGTGGTGCACCTATCCGAGAACGGGAGGAGTTAGAAGCAATCATCAACGATGTCAACCTGGATCATGAGGGGAAGAAGTGGCGAATCCGCAAACACTTCACTCGTGCGGTGGAACATTTCTTTATCTTTAAAATCTCGCATCCGGAACTTCTCAATCGGATTGGCAACAAGAGCGTCTCAAGGTGGCTCGCAGAGAGATATGGGGAGCAGATGACGATGTTTGGTGACCGCGGGATTACCAATGCCATAGAAAACGGGGTGATGATACCACTGGTAAAGGCAGTCCTTCGCGCCGAACATAACGGCGAGCGTGGTATCCGATTTTTGCTAACCGTCACTGACCAGTGTATCGTAGTGAAGTAGCGCAATCTGTTAGGTAGCGATGTTGCTTTAAGCGCCGATATCTTATCAGCAAGGTGGCGAGCAAATTTAAATGGCATTACTTGAAACAACAGGGAGACTTGAAGTAACGGTGCTTACAAAATTGATTTTTGTTGTGGATGTATCCAAAAGCGCTGGGCAACGCTGGGCTGAAATCGCTCCTCTAAAAAGCCAGGTGCTTGCCAGTCTACCCGCAGGCATAAGATGCTCGCTCTACTTTTTAGGCAATCCTTCAGCTTATGAACCAATCCAGTTTGCTGTGCGATGTGCCCAACGGTATAACGGGAATCGGAAACGCGCAAGCCTTATTACGCCAATTTTTGAGACCCTGACTGGCGATGAGGAAATCACCATCGTCATCATAAGCTCAGGGAAAATTTTTGACCTTGATGACTGGGTTGATACATCTATCGTCAAACGCACACTTTTGGTGAATATGAGCGAGTCGCTACAAGGAGATTCATCTGCGGCAGAAGAAGTTATCCGTCCAACTGCTCAGCAAATTTACCAGCGCTTGCACGACCCTGTAACCGCAGTGGAAATCTTCGGTGTCGGATTTATACCGGCCTGGTGGGACAACAGCGGATATAATCTCAGGATTGCAAACGGTAAAGCTTCTTTGAAAGCAGAGCAGTTGAATGACTATTCCATTACCCTGCGCTTTCTTATAGAAGCTGGCTTCAGTCCACAAGCACGCCTCACCCACGCAAGCGGCAAGGAAACTTCAGCGACAATACACCCTGTTGAAGTGAGCGTTACGCAAGAGCCTGAGTGCATCCCACTCATAGAGAAAGAACAGGAGATATTCCGTAACGCAGTTAACAAAGCATCGTTCACTTGCCTGCACTGCCAGACTGAGCATAGTTGGGACACGCTCTATTGCCTACTCACCGCTACCATTCTTGGGAAATTTGTCTATCCATCGCTAAGCGAACAAAAGGTAAAATGGTTTGTGGTGTTTCGTCAGATTGGCAGCAGCATCTACTTTAAGTCACGGCTGTGATGCCTTGCGCATCAGCGAAGGGTGCGTTACGGTTCATGAAGGCAGTAAGGCAACAATTTATTCGTATGACGAAAAGAAGCGTTGTTGGCTAACAAGTGGGCGGGTGCTTGGAGTATATCACAAAGTTGCGGAGGATGCATATGCAATTATCATTTGACAAAACATGCTTTCCGCTCATAAGGATTGATAAGGCAAAGGTGCAGGTGCAGTTATTGCCAGTTACAAAGGTGCAATTTGAGCGCTTCTTGGCTGAACCTAATGAGTTTGATGATGGCTGGTATGAAGCAATACTAAAGCTGAACCCGAGAGTATCGTATCGGCAATTCACACAAGATAATCGTGAAGGGATTTTCATCACTGGTATATTGCCGTGGGAAGCGCTTTCATTTGCACGGTGGATGGGCAATGGATTCAGATTGCCAACAGTGCGAGAGTGGCGAATGATCTATTCTGTGCTAAAAAGCCGAAAGATAGAAGGAGAGGAGTTGAGGGACTTGGTTTCACAGTTTGGGGAAGGGCAAGCAAAAATCATTCTTGAAAGGCTGGTAGAGCAAATTAGCCATCAGGCTCAGCGTGATGAACTTTCCTGGCTTGATTTATCACTTATGCACGGTGGGTTGGTGGAGTGGGTTGAGGAGGATGGCAGGTATGTGGGCTTAGGTGCACCACGCTCGGAGTTTTATCCGAACCTGTGGAATCCCATAACGGAGGTAATAAAGCCAGTGCGAGGAAACGAGCGCCTGTTCTTTTTCGGTTTCAGGTTAGTCCGATGAAGGGAAGAGGTGTTTCCCATGTTCGGAAGATTAAAAGTTTCTTGGTGGATTAAAAAGCCGAACAGTAAGGATTGGAAGATACGCAGGGACGCTTGTCGCTGACTTGGTGAACTTGGCGACAATCGTTGTGTAGTGCCGTTGATAAAAAGGTTAGGGGATGAAGATTGGCTTATGCGCAAAGCGGCTTGTGAGGAATTGGGAAGGATAGGCGACAATCGTTGTGTAGCGCCGTTGATAGAAAGGTTGGGGGATGAAGATTGGCTTGTGCGCAAAGCGGCTTGTGAGGGTTTGAACGCGATTTGGCGCACCCTTTGGCTGCTCCGGCATAAAATGCTCCGCAGTCAGGATTCGTAAGGTTTGAAGAGAAAACGAGGAGAAAACAGCGAAATGCCTGTGGGGCGAAACTGCCAGATACTTTGCCTAACGGGTATGCGGAAAAAGTTCAACAATGATGTGGGGAGTGAAGCAAGTGATAGCTGTCCTGGACAGCGAAATACCATGGGAGAAGGATTTCGCCAATGGCATTTTGCGTGTGAATTGGCTTCGGCGTGGCTCGCTCTTTGATTTTGAAAGTGTGGAAATCGTGAGAGCAACCGACCATGATGTGGAACGATTTTGCATCCAGGTAAGGAACGAAGAAGATATTTATCGGCGAGGGAGATACAGGAATATGGCGTGTGGTGGATGCAAGGAGTAGGTTGTCGGAGCAGACAATGAATATGTTGAGGAGTATATTCGGGAAGGTAGTAGTTAGGGAGTGAATGGGAAGGTTGGAAAAATTCAGGAATTAGGGTGAAAGTGATGAAAAAGTTAGAAGCAGGGCAGCAGATTTACACAAATGTTGAGAAGAAGCAGTCGCCAAGCGGTAGGGAGGGATTTCAGACGCTCTTTTATACTCACTCCGCCCTCACGGAAGCGGAAGTAGAGGAAATAGAAGCAAGGTTGCTTTATTTCGCTTCCGAGAGGGAGCCTATCAAGAGGCTCTTCTTTGTCACATCAACGGGCAAGTGCGTGGTAGGGCAAATCACACCCTTACCTGAACCAGACCGTTTTGGAAGGAAAGGAAGATACATCGCTCACGCTCTCATCTTCACAAGGGAGGAATTTGCTGGCTTTGGAGGCAATCCTTTCACGATATTTGGCAACTTTCAGTTTATTGCAACCGTTGAAGAGGCGCTACGCAAAGGTGATTTTGAATCTGGAGACATACCCAGCATTTCTGTGGAGGTTAAGGAAGTGGATGAGGAAAGCCTGCAAGCACTTTCAGGATGGGGGAAAGAGGAACTTAAGGAATTGGCTTTGCTTGCACTGCGAGCCAGGCAAATGGCGAAGGAGTTTATGACCGTCGCTTTTGTTGGAGAACCAGAGCAGGTTGAAATGGCAATAAGGGCAAGTATTTTCGGTGTTCCTACTGCTCTCCGTCAATACTGCACCTTTGACAGTTATTTCTATCGGTGCAATTTGGTCTCCACCTATTACTGGGGAATTGGGCTATTGGATAGACCCACTAATCCCAATCTCATTGTTGTGGATGCTCGTTTGCGGCGAGTATTAAGCGAGGTTGCGATTACACCACAGAGCACTTATGAACGATGGCTAATGGCAGAGATAGACGCATACAACCTTAATGCTGTCAGCCGTTACAAAGACATTGCTTTTGCATTGGCAGAGTGGCTTGATGGTCGTGAGCACGATCAATTCCTGTTAGAAAGCGTTCCATCGGAAGTGATAGCCTCCGTCTTTAAAGCGGGTTTGGAGCAAGTGCGTTTGAGGCTTCTGACACGAATATGTGAGCACCTGCCGTTGGTGCTTGCCCAAAAGGTTTTGGAGCCTATTTGTCACCAAAGCGCTGCTGGGGAAATATTCAAACGGCTGCGTGAGGGATTTTCGCTTTGGCAATTGCTTGATGTGCTGAATGAAGTTTATGCTTCTCGTGTTTATTACCAGCCAGGGCGAGAAGAGTTGCAAGCGTTAGGGGAAGTTCTACGGTCTGCTGAGCACCGTGGGTTACGACTCCTTTATCTCTGTTGGACGGGTCAGTTGAACCAATTGCGCAAGATGCTTGAGAAAATGAGTGAGGGCGAATATCGTCGGTTTGTCCAAACCGCTCTCCAGCGCAACTTTGTTGATCCCTTGCATCTCATCGTCCCTAACAAAGGCGATGCTTTCCTTGACATTTACCTTGCTGGCGTCCGGACACAAAGGTGTGACTGGCTGGCACTGGTTAAGGCTTTGTTGGATGCTGGCGAAGCGAAATGCCTGGTGCGATTGACTGAAAGCATTCCTCAGTGGTCGCCAGAAAGCATTCGGAGAGCAGCAAAGTTTTTAGGTGGTCGCCATGATGTGCCGGAAGCATTCCGACGGGCAGTCAATAGGGCATTAGAAAGTATCAAACCCGTGAAGGGATTTAAGAACCGGTTGAAGAACTGGTTAAGGTCAGTATTTGGACACTCAGACAGGGGGACGGAGAACTTAAAGAGAGATGAAAGGAAAAGATGAAGCGTGGTTTCATCTCCGACAACTCTTTAATTATCTTCATTTTGCAGGAAGAGCAAGAGGGCTATTCCTGAAATATTCAAAATATGCGGGGAAGATGGGAGTTTTTGCCAAAAAGTTTTTTGGCACCATAGGGTCGGATTACTGCCTGACCGAAGCTCGTAAGGCAGGGCTGCTACCTTGCTAAAAACAAGACGAAAATTCTGCAAGCCAGCAGGCTTGCCCTACAAAGTGCCAAAAATTCGCGCTATTTACTTAAAAGTTTGCTGGCACTTGCTCATCCATTCCATTAGCTTTAGCCATTGGTGATGACAAATTAACGAGCACAAAATTCATTTGGCTTTGTTTTGTGAAAGTTTTCGCCAACTAAAGCCAGCGCTAAGGGAAGTTCGTCATCAACTACGGACTAAAGTCCATAGCATGGTTGTGAAAGTGAGTTTGCCAAAAACATTTGAGGCAAGAATTTACTGCAAAATTTGTTGGCGCTTGTTTACCCATCCCGCTGGCTTCAGGCATTGGTTGATGACGAATTAATGAGTGCCGGATTCATTCGGCGAGAATTTTCACGCCGTCTAAAGACAGCGTTTAGAGAATTAGTCAGCTGTTATGGGCTAAAGCCCATAGCATAGTTGTGAAAAAAAAGCATACCAACAACATTTGAAGTAAAGGGTGAGACTGATTATTCGGCGGCAAATTTTGCAAATTTAGGCGAGAGGGGAGGTATAAGGATCATGGCTCAGTGGATGGTTATTGCTATGCTGTTAGGCGTTAACGGCGAAAAGTTTCACATCGTCAACTTAGCTCCGTATTGCAATCAAATGCTTCATGCCGATTGGGATGACACAAATTCCTTTGCTGGCTTAATCCCCGGAAAGAGATGGGTCTTAGGCGTTCCGTTCGTCATCGTTGACCCATCGCTGAACATGGGCAAAGCGGTTGTCCGCGATGCTGAAATTCCTGTCAATGCTCGCGCCAACTTCGTTTTTGCATTGCTCGCAAACGCACAACAAAACGCCCGTTTGATTTTGCGTTTCGCTGACGGTGGCGAACAAAGCGTTTCGCTCGCCGAAGCAGTCCCTGTAATCATTGCCCACCCGCCACTTTACAGTTGGCATCTTGACATGATAGTGGTTAAGGTGGGGCATGCAGCAAGGGATAAGGGACGGGTGATAAAGTCGGTTCAGGTCAAAGGGGCAGATTTGTTTGCGCTTACTTTGAGCACACACAGCCAAGAGGAGATACAAGAGACGCTAATGGCTCTCAACCGCAAATTGGAACAGTGGCAAATGGAGCAAAAGATTCTTGCGCAATTGAGAGAATTGCGAGAGGCATTGTCGCCGTTGAAGGGTCGCGTTGCCGTCTTGCCAGTGCCACCACCTGACTCCGCTCAAAGTCACCCGCTGTTTTCGCTCCTTAGCAGGGCTGGCTTGACGGAACATTGGGTGGTGCTTTCGCCTTCACAACTTGTTGATGAAACTTTCTTTGTCGCCCAACGCTTTCCCGTTGTCTTTTATCTTTCGGGCGAGCGGTTTTACTACACGGTTGGGCGACAGAATGACGCTGTTGATGCAGTTCGCAAATTCTTGTATGATGGCGGGCTTTTGCTCATTTTCGCATCGCAACCGTTCCCGTTTTTCTACGACCAATCTGGCAAACCCATTGGCAATGCGGAAGCATTTGGGCTTCCCGTCCGCGGCGGTTGGGAGAGACCACCGCAAAATGTGAAGTTGGCATTTCACCGCAACCCGACACAAGACATTGTCACCGAGTTGCCCGAAACTATTCCGTTCCCAACGGAGGGCGATTTGCGTTGGCGACCAATTTTCAAGCCAAAAGGCACTGAAGGCGTTGACTTCATTTACACGCCGATTTTGACCTTGAGGGATGATAAAGGCAATGAGTATGGTGATGGCGCTGCGGTTTTGGAATACCGAAAGGGCGATTTTGCCCTTGGTCGGCTCGTTTATGTCTGGCATACGCTCTGGCAAACGGAAGTCAAGTTGCCACTGTTGAGGGGATTGTTGCGCTGGGCTGCGCAAACTGTTCAAGAGCGACCGCCAATCGCTCAAACCATCGTCTACCGAACTTTAAAGCCAATTCGCATTGATGGGGTTTTGGACGAACCGGAATGGCAAACAGCCTCTCCTTTGGAACTGAAGGACATCAAGGGTCGCAATGCGCCGAAAACTTTTGCACGCCTGCTTTGGGACGACCGATACATTTACATCGCATTTGAATGCTCCGACGACGACATTTGGGCAACGAAAACTCAGCGCGATGATTTCCTGTGGGAGGAGGAAGTAGTTGAAGCATTCATTGACCCTGATGGTGATGGCTTGAACTACTACGAGTTTCAAGTCAACCCTTTGGGCACGGAAATTGATTTACTCATTCCGGACGCAATTGAAGGCGTCAAGCACGCAAAAAAGAATGCCGAATGGAACTGTCAAGGTTGGTTGAGCGCAGTAAAAGTTCGTGGGACGGTGAACAAGCGAGATGACCAAGATGATGGTTGGACAGTTGAGATGGCAATCCCGATATCGGAAATTGCTCCTCCAGCATCTCTCGTCCAACGCCCCGGCATTTCTTGGCGTCTCAACCTGTATCGCATTGAGAGACCAAAAGGCAAGGAGGATGAGCCGCTTTTACTCTCTTGGTCAAAATGCGTCATTTGGTTTCACGAGCCTGAGCGATTTGCTCGTGTAACTTTCGCTGGCAACCCTTATGACGATGACTTTAAGCTTTACCCTGACGGGAGCGATGGACGACCAACATGGATGCCATTAGGTGGCGAATGGCGAATGCAGGGCGGAGTTTACTACGGCGTTGATGGTGGCGCTGACGGTTGGATCGCTTTGGGAAGCAAAAGCGGTTTTGATTGGTGGCGCAATTATGAAGTTGCAGTTCGCTTTCGCGTTTTGGAGTTCGGAAGCGATTGGCGCGACGGCTTTTGGCTTGGCTTCAGGTGGTTGGATGTCAACAATGCTTACTCGCTCAACTTCTATCATGGTCAAGGTGGCGTGGTTCACTTGCACAAGGCAAAAAACGGCATCAGCACGGGCGATAACAATCCAATTGCATCAGCAAGGTGGACACCCGATAACGAATGGCACGAAGTCACCGTCCGAATTGAAGGCAACCGCATAATTGCATGGCTTGACGGCAAGCAGCTGCTTTCCGCCGTTGACGAGAACTTTAATGGAGTTCCACAAGTTGAGCGTGGCGCTATTATCTTATCGCCACGCCGTTGGTCTCAATCAAAAGGTCACACAAGGGTCGCGATAAGCAAAGTGACTATCCGTTTGTTGGATTAGAGGTGGTTAGGCTACTGCTGAACCAACGCTTTTTACTGCAAGCATTTTTGTTTAGGTCAAGCATTTTTGTTTAGGTTCGTAGTTAGCCACAAAGCTGGGAGGGCGAGGCTCTGCCGAGCCAAAAGCATTTTGTTTAAGTTCGTAGTTAGCCACGAAGCGTTAGCGTAGTGGCGTCCTAAATTGTTCCTTGTCCCGTGTTCCATGTCTCGTGTTTCATTTTTGACGGCACTACGCTTTGCTTGGTGCCTTGCTACAAACTACCTTGATGGGAAGGCTCGTAGTTAGCCACGAAGCGTTAGCGTAGTGGCGTCCTAAAATGTTCCTTGTCCCGTGTTCCATGTCCCGT
>JANXAS010000005.1 GCA_025062195.1 Armatimonadota bacterium | reverse complement strand
AGCGATAGCGAAGTGGCGTCTCAAATTATCCCTTGTCCCTTGTCCCATGTTTCGTTTTTACGGCACTCTGCTTCGCTTCGTGCCTTACTACGAACCAAATTGAACAAACAAACTTTCGTCACTCGGAGGGTGAGGCTACTGGCGAGCCAAAAAGCTCCATGCCTTAATACGAGCCAAATAAGGCTTTGGGTAAAGAGCAAACCATCTTTTGTTGAAGGCAAAGTTAAGTGGCAGTCTAAGGGCATGTGATTACTGAATCAAAAGGTGATTGGCAATCTGGAGAGCGGCTCTCTTGAGCCAACAAAATTTGGCATATAATGAAATGTGTCCTTTCCATGAGTCGCAACTTTGCTCATCGCACTTTTGACCGCTGTGCGGATGTCATCTGACGAAACGATGGGAGGCGAAGGAGATGACTAACGGTGGGCATCGCAGGATGCAGCAGTGCTCTCAAAGTGAAGTGGAATACCTCGTCAGTGAAAAACTGACGAGGCGTCAGTTTGTCGGATTAAGTGCAGCTGCATTCACCTCGGCTGTGCTTACAAGCCACGCAGGCGCTAAAGCCGTTTCTAAGCCGTCGTCACTCGGTGAATTTGCAAAGTATGATCCATTGCGTGGCGCAATGCCATTGACGGTGCAACCGGTGCTTGCCTATTCACTTCCGCAGCGCCCTCTAAGACCACGCTCAAGTTGGCGGCATTGGGGCGGATTTGAAACAGAGAGCGATGTCCAAAAGGAACTCTCACAGATTGAAGCTGAGCTATCACAGCTTGCACGGAAGTGCACTTTCCCAGTTGAGATCCTTACGACAACGACTGTTCGTAGCGCCGAAGAAGTCAAGAGTTTGAAAGATAGCAAAGCCGATGTATTGCTCGTTTATGCAGCTGGAAGTTGGGTGGATGTCTATGAAGCTTTGGCTGGGCTGGGCAAATGGATGCTCATATTCGTCAGGCTTAAATCCGGTCGCTATTACCTTTGGCACGAGATTGTTCACCCGAGGTTCTTACGAAGGCACACCGATCAACTTGCGCGTGTAACCGTCGGATATGAGGATGTGATCGTTGATGACATGGATGAAATTGCTTGGCGTTTGCGTGCGCTTTACGGTCTCAGGAACACGCTCGGAAGAAAGATTGTATGCATTGGTGGTCCTGGGGCTTGGTCTGGTGGCGCTCCAGTAGTTGAGCGTGCAAAGACACTGTGGAAGTTTGATATGGTCGTAGTTCCCATAGGTGACCTTGTAAAGTTGATTGAGGAGAAGCGTAAGGACGCAAAGGCAGTTGAGGTGGCTACAGCTGCTGCAAGTGAGTATGTGCGCCTGCCAAATGTCTTTCCGGCAATACCGTTAAGCCTAATCTCCGAAGCGTTCCTGTTAGCCCGCATCTTCCTTGAGCTCATGCAAAAGAGCAACGCTCAGGCGATAACTGTAGCCGGATGTATGGGCAGCTATGCTGGCATCATGCCGTGCATGACATTGACGCTGCTTAATGATTCAGGATATATGGCATACTGTGAGGGCGATTTCGTGAACATACCAGCGGGTGTGCTCACGCACTTCATTTCCGGCTTGCCCACTTTCTTCTGCAACACATGTTTCCCGTCCAATCAAACAATGTTGCTTGCGCACTGCACAGCACCGACGATGATGGATGGCAAACGAAGAGAGCGTGTGAGGCTATTAACACACTTTGAATCAGACCATGGTGCTGCAACGAAGGTTGAAATGCGCCTCGGTCAAAAGGTGAGCGTCATCATACCTGATTTTGAGGGGAAACTTTGGGTGGCATTCCATGGTGAGATAGTTGAAACGCCATTCCTTCCCGTGTGCAGGTCGCAAATAGTTGTTCGGTTTGAAGCTGACACACTTCAACTTGCGAGCAGGTTGAGAGGATTTCATGCGACTGTCGTTTACGGTGACCACATCAAACTTGTCGGCTACGCCTTGAAGAAGCTCGGCATTGAACTTGAGCGCCTATGCACATGTTGAGTTGAATGAGCCGGTTGGCGAACCGCAGTGTGATGTAGGCTGTGAAATGCACGCAAAAATTCGTGTTGGGCATCAACCGCCCACCTTCGCGCTACTTATGGCGTTTGCGCCGTTAAAATGCTCTGAGCGATGGGGTGGACGAAATGACACCGAGGGAACGATTGCTCATGGCATTGCAGCATAAGGAGGCGGACAGAGTGCCATTTGATTTGGGGTCTACGTCTGTAACTGGCATACACCGAATTGCGTATCAACGGCTAAGGGATTACCTTCGGTTGCCCAAGGTTGAGGTGAAGATATTTCACACTTCACAGCAGCTTGCATGCGTTGACGATGATGTAGTCAAGTTGCTTGAGGTGGATGTGCGTGGGTTGCGAAGCAATCCGCCATCAAAGCCGCCAATTGAGTGGTGGCATGATGAGGAATTTTCTTACTACCGTGATGAGTGGGGAATAGTCAGGAGGATGCCTTTGGAGCGCGGGTTGTATTACGACATATGCGAATCACCGCTTAGCAACGCTACAAGCAAAAGCGATGTTGAGCGTTATCCCTTCCCAGACCCAGTTGACGACGCTCGCTTTAATGGTTTGAAGGAAAGAGCAGTTAAGTTGCGTGGCGAAGGTTATCCAGTTGTTCTCGGCGGTCTCTGTCCCGGGATGCTTGAGATGAGTTTGTGGCTGCGTGGGTTTGAGAATTTCTATTGCGACCTGCGCCTCAATCTGAAGCTCGCCGAAGCACTGCTGGACAAGATATTGGAGCTAAAGATGCGTTATTGGGAGAAGGCGTTGTCAATTCTTGAGGGCTTAATTGATGTCGTCCAAGAGGGCGACGATTATGCCGGACAGCACGGTCTGCTCATCAATCCAGACATCTGGCGTAAGCTGTTCAAGCCAAGACTTAAGGAACTCTTCAGCGCGATAAAACGCAAAGCCGATGTGTTCGTATTCTTTCACTCGTGCGGGAGCATTTACGAGCTCATCCCTGACTTGATTGAGGTTGGAGTTGATGCGCTAAATCCAGTCCAAGTTGCGGCAGCAAACATGGATACAAGAAGACTTAAAAGCGAGTTTGGTGACTCAATCATTTTTTGGGGTGGTGGTATTGACACACAACGCATATTGCCTATGGGCACAGCAGAGCAGGTGAGGGAAGAAGTCAAAATGAGAATTGAACATCTCGCTGAAGGCGGCGGCTTTGTATTTGCGACAGTGCACAACATACAAGCGGATGTGCCACCGCAGAACATAATTGCCATGTGGGAAGCGATGCGTGAGTTCGGTGTATACGGATGATGGTAGCAATTATGCCCTTCATTATCGGCGTTAATTTTAGGGGCGATTTCACCTGTTCAATACCAGCTCACATGCGAAGAGGGCATTCCTTATGGGGAAAACTGGCGAGTGCGAAGAACACATGCTCGTCATAACTGGTTTGACAGCAATCGGGAAAACCTCAACATCGCTCATTGTCGCTGAGCAGCTTGGCGGTGAGATAATCTCATGCGATTCAATGAAGGTTTACAAGTTCATGGACATAGGCACAGCTAAGCCGAGCGCCGAGGCAAGGAGACGCGTAACTCACCACATCATTGATGTTGTTGCCCCAGATGAGCCATACAATGTGGCAATGTTTTTGCGCGATGCTGAGAAAGCCATCGCCGAAATACGCTCCCGTGGCAAGCTGCCAATCGTTGTTGGTGGGACAGCACTTTATCTGTCGGCGTTGCTTGAGGATTATAATCTTCCAATTGCGCCGCCGTGCGAGGAATTGCGCCAGCGCTTGCGTATGGAAGCTGCTGAGCGTGGGACAAGAGCGCTACATGAGCAGCTCATGTCAGTTGACCCATTGGCAGCCTCAAAAATACATCCAAATGATCTGGTGCGCATAGTGCGCGCACTTGAAGTTTATGAGCTGACTGGAAAGCCAATTTCTCATCACTGGGGAAGAGGCGATGGCGATGAGCGGATAATTTTAGAGCGCAACGCAATCGTAATCGGGCTGACGGCGTCAAAAGAATGGGTTAGACGCAGGATAGATGAGAGGGCGATTTGGATGCTTGAAGCCGGTTTGCTTGACGAGATAAAGTGGCTCCTTAAGGCTGGCTATTCACCGGACCTTAAACCGATGCAGGCGCTTGGCTATCGTGAATACACGCCGGTGGTGCTCGGTCAAAAGAAACTTGAGGAGGCGCTTGATGAGTTCAAGCGCAATAGTTATAAGTTTGAGAAGCGCCAAAGGACATGGTTCAAGAAGCGTCGCTACATACAGTGGATCAATGTTGAAGGAATGGAAGTGGGCGAGGTGGCATCGGAGATTGTCAGAAGGTTTCTGTTGGCAACAGGCGTCATCTTGTGACGGTTTTTGCATACCAGAGCTTTGGGTTCAAAGTTATCTGTCCAAAGCTTTAACCCCCGTTAAAGATGAATTGGATGGGGTGAGTGATGATGTCCATTCGGTTTTACAAGCTTCATGGGTTGGGCAATGATTACATACTTCTTGATGCGATGAGGTCACCGCTGCAAATTGAACGCCTTGATGAGTTCGCAAGGAAGGCATGCAGCAGGCACTTTGGCATAGGTGCAGATGGCGTGCTCATCGCCATGCCGCCGGTATCAAAGGATGCCCAAATCCGGATGAGGATAATCAATCCGGATGGAAGTGAGGCTGAGATGTGTGGCAATGGCATAAGGTGCCTCGCCAAATGGGCTTATGAACACGGCAAAGTCAGGAAGCAGAGGGTTATGCACATTGAGACGCTTGCCGGAATAAAGACCGCCAGAGTAAGCGTTCAAGGTGGGAGGGTTATCAGCATTGAAGTTAACATGGGCGTTCCTTCGCTCAGGCGCTCTGATATACCCATGCGTGGTGAAAAACAATTCGCCATTGATGAGGAGATTGAAGTTGACAAAGATGTTATAAAAGTGACGGCACTCTCAATGGGCAATCCACATTGCGTCATATTCGTTGAGGATGTTGCGAGTGTGCCGGTGGAGGTGCTTGGTCCAAAGATTGAGTTTCATTCTGCTTTCCCAAATCGCACCAATGTTGAATTTGTTCAAGTCGTCTCAAATGATAGACTTAAGGTGAGGGTGTGGGAGAGAGGTGCTGGGGCGACATTGGCTTGTGGCACCGGTGCATGCGCATCCTTAGTTGCCTCAGCTGCTACAGGCAGAACTGGGCGGAGGGCTACAGTTTACCTCCCCGGTGGGTCGTTGGAGGTGCGCTGGAGTGAGGATGGGCAGGTATATATGAAAGGTCCGGCGGAGGAGGTTTTTGAGGGCGTAATAAATGACGCATGGCTAAATGCGGCTCTCTCAAAATGAGGCGGAAGAAACCTAAGGTGTGAGTGGAAAGGGGAGGAGGTTTTAGCTATGCGTTTCTCAAGGCGGCTTGATATGATTGGCGTTTATCTGTTTTCGGCGCTCGGGCAGAAGGTTAGGGAGCTTAGGGCTAAAGGGCTTGATGTAATAAGCCTTGGAATAGGTGATCCTGATAACCCCACTCCAGATCACATCGTCCTTGAAATGATAAGGGCGCTGATTGACCCAAACGATAAAGACAGGCATCGCTATGGAAGCGATTGGCCCTCGGATGTTTTTCCGAGGGCAGTTGCGCATTATTACAGGCAGAGATTTGGGGTTGACCTTGACCCACAGAATGAGGTGCTCACACTAATAGGTTCAAAGGAGGGTATAGCGCATATAGCGTTTGCATTCATTGATGATGGTGATGTGGCGCTCGTGCCTGCGCCGGGCTATCCCGTATATAGCACCGCAGCGATAATGGCTGGTGGAGAGCCATACTTCATGCCGCTTCGCCCCGAAAACAGCTGGCTGCCAAACCTTGAAATCATACCTGAGGATGTGCTCAAGAGGGCAAAGCTGCTGTGGCTCAACTATCCAAACAATCCGACAGCTGCCGTTGCGCCACTTGAATTCTTTGAGCGTGCCGTTAATTTCGCAATGGAACACGATCTGCTGCTGTGCCATGATGCTGCCTATGTTGATATCACCTATGACGGCTACATTGCGCCGAGCGTATTGCAAGTTCCGGGAGCAAAGGAGTGCGCTGTTGAATTTTTCTCGCTCAGCAAACCATACAACATGACCGGTTGGCGCATTGCCGCTGCGGTTGGCAATCCGCAAGCCATTAGAGCGCTCAGAACCATAAAGGACAACATTGATTCCGGCGTCATGCGCCCTATACAGTTTGCTGCCGCCAAGGCGCTCACATCCTCTCAGGATTGCGTCAGGGAAATCGTGAAAATATATCAGCGCCGAAGGGATTTGGTTATAAGCGCGTTTCGTGAACTCGGTTGGGATATAGAGCCTCCAAAAGGCTCACTGTATGTGTGGGCGCGCATACCGGATGGTTATGGGACTTCAATGGAGTTTGCATCAATGTTGCTTTATGAAGCGCATGTAGCTGTAACTCCGGGATGTGGCTATGGTGAGTATGGCGAGGGTTACTTCAGAATTTCACTCACCTATCCGGACGAGCTAATTGAGGAGGCTATGAGGCGAATAGTAAGAGCAATCAAACGGAAGAGTAAGAAGAATAAGAGGTGATGGAGATGGCGAAGAAGAGGCTGCTCATAATTTACTACAGCGGGACAGGGAACACGAAGATGCTCGCAAACGAAATAGCCGCCGGAGCAAGGGCTAAAGGTGTGACAGTGCGTGTGAAATGTGTTGAGGATTGCACAGTGCAAGATTTAAGGGAAGCCGATGCGCTTGCGGTTGGCTCTCCAACATACTTCAGTAATGTGGCGTGGCAGATCAAAAAGTTCATTGATGAATCAATCGCCCTTTACGAGGATAAGGTGCTTTCGGGTAAGCCAGTTGGAATATTCACTTCGGCTGGGTGCAGGCGTGATGCGCAACAATGCCTCAAGATGCTGCAACTGGCTTTTGCATATCACCACTCCATGAAACTAATTGAGCCGATGCTCATAAGAGTTGATGGCGAGCCGGATGAGCAGGCAAAAGCCAATGCAAGAGCCTATGGCGAACGAATCGCTGAAGCGCTTTTAAGCAGGTGAAATCACCGCTCATAGTAATTACACAGTTGGATATAGGGGCGGATGTTAAGCTGTCGCATCATTAGTTTTGTCATCCTTTTTATGGAGGCTTTCTCCGCCCATGTAAATGCGACGCTAACTGCGCAACTACACTCTCAATTAGCGCTCACACATTGCACACTTCAAATGCATGTCTGAGTGCCTGTATCGGGTCTCCCTTTGGTATGAATTCATGTCCGACATAGCCATCATAATTCGTAGCTGCAATGGCGCGCATAACGGCGCGATAGTTTATCTCTTGCTCATCGTCAAGGTCTCTCCTTCCCGGGACGCCTGCGGTATGGAAGTGCCCTATGATATTGATATTGCGCCTTATTGTGTTGATCAGGTCACCCTCCATGATCTGCATGTGATAGATGTCATAAAGCAATTTCACTCTCGGCGAGTTAACGCGCTTGCATACTTCCACGCCCCACCAAGTCCTATCACATTGGTAATCCTTATGGTCATACTTGCTGTTAAGCAATTCAATGCACAGGTTGATGCCCTTCTCCTCAGCAAATTTAACCACTCTAAGAAGCCCCTCAACAGTGTTGTTTATTCCCTCCTCATCGGATATGCCGCGCCTGTTACCTGAAAAGACGATGAGGCTTGGTATCTCATACTTTGCAGCCAATTCAATGTTCCTGAGAAGCTCCTCTTCAATGCGCTTGTGGTTCTCCCTCCTGTTTAAACCGTCGGTTAAAGTTCCATGCCCGCTAACTATGGCTATCTTCATTCCATGCTCCCGTATTGTGTCCCAATACTGCTGTGGACCCATCTCAACTGATGCAAAGCCGATGGCTGCAGCCTCCTTTATTAGTTTCTCCGGCTTCATATCGCCTCTGACGAAGCACCACCAGCATACCGATTGCTTTATTCGTCCCACCTTCCTCACCTCCATTCCCGAACTGATTTCACTTGAGGTGTGCAATGCCATTATTGCGCCTGCCGCAGCGGAGGCAACCTGCCCTAAAAACTCGCGTCTCTCAATCCGTTCGCCCCCCATCTTGCTCACCTCGCAAGCTACGCTGCTTGAACGAGTGCGCAATGTCAAAGTGTAACATAGAAAAGGCATTGTTAAAGTTTAGCGCCAGCGTTAACATCGGGTGAAATCCGTCTTTAGCAAATTGTCTTTTGACATGGCGACCGCAGCCAGAGCCATTTGGTCAGTCATCGGCATGAGGAGCAATTTCTGTAAGTCAATAAGTCAATGTGGCATGTTCTCTTTGCTCAAAAGTCTGTTTGTTCGTAGTAAGGCACGGAGCGAAGCGTAGTGCCGTAAAAACGAAACATGGGACAAGGGACAAGGGATAATTTGAGACGCCACTTCGCTATCGCTTCGTGGCTAACTACGAACTTAAAGGCGAATTTTGGCTCGGCAGTAGCCTCGCCCTCCGAGCTTCGTGGCTAACTACGAACCTAACTAACATGGCTCGTAGTAAAGAGCGAATATGGTAATGACTATCTCTCCAGCAAATGCTTGTAAAGCGTTCTACCGATGCGCCAAATTTAGTGGCTCAAAAAGCCACATTCAACTTGCAGCTACACAATCTTGACCACTACCAACATGTTAATAATGCTGAGCTATCTATGCCACTAAGATTGACTCAGTTGAAGTTATGTCATCCTTCAACTGCCACTGGCGTTTGCTCATAGGTCGGTGAGAGCTATACTTCAGGTAACAGGTGAAGCACAATGCGCTGTCCAGCATGTGGACGCGAACACAAAAAGGATGCTTCCTACTGCCCGTTCACAGGCGTCCGTTTGCTTTGGCGTGAACGCTTCTCGCTGCTGCTCATAATCATCGTGCTTCCAATATTAGCCACAAAAAATTGTGGACGCTTACACCACGAAATTAAGCAGCCATATTCCGCAGCCCAAAAGTCATCCCGTAATGACAATGATGAGTCAACACACAAGAAGGCAGCGGTAAAGTTGAGTCCAAGCGACCTTACAAGGCTTGAGCGTTTGATATTTGAGCTTGTAAATGGCGAACGCAGGAAGCACGGTTTAGCGGAGCTGATGTGGCACGATGGTGTGGCGAAGGCAGCTCGCTTTCACAGCCAAAACATGGCATCAAGAAAATTCTTCTCACATGTTGACCCAATTGAGGGCGACCTGAAGGAAAGGTTAAGGAGAAATAGCTTGAAAGTATCCGTAGCTGCTGAGAACATCTTTAACTGCTATGGGTTTACTGATTTAAGTGAAGCTGCTTTGAAATGCTTGCAAAGTTGGATGAGAAGTGAGGGACATCGCAGAAGCATCCTGTTGACAACGGTCACCTTCACTGGCGTTGGTGCTGCACGGTCAAGCGATGGTGAAATTTATGTAACCCAAATTTTCACTGCTCCATAGCGGCAATAAATCGCTCAGGCGTAACAATGGAGGGAATGCCGATGGCGAAGTTCATGCGATACGAACAGTGTTTAGGTAAAAGCGTGTATGATGAATCGATTCCAACGCCATTTGTCTTCATTGACTGCGATGTGTTGCAAAGGAACATTGATAGGATGGCTTCGCTTGCCAAAAGTAACGGTGTAAAGCTTCGCCCGCACGCTAAGACACACAAAATCGCTGCGATTGCAAGGATGCAACTACAATCTGGCGCAATCGGATTGACCGTCGCAAAGCTGTGGGAGGCTTTTGCATTTATTGATGCGGGAGTAAAATGCAGCTACATGATAGCACAGCCATTCTTTGGGCATATAAAGGCAGAATTCATGATCAGGATGCAAAGCGAGTGTGAGTTTTTGGCATGCGTTAGTAATGAAGAAATCGCAGCTGAAATTGGAAATATTGCGAAAAGGCACGGGACAAACGCCAACATAATTTTGATCGTGGACACAGGTTATCGCAGGCTTGGAGTTGACCCAAATAGGGCAGTGGATGTAGCGGCAAAGATTGCGTCAATTGAGGGGGTTAGTTTTCGCGGGATTCGTTCCCACGATGGGCGAACATATCATCTGCCAACTCATGAGGAGAGGGTTAAGGCAGCGAGGGAGGAATGCGAGATTATGGCTGAAGTTGGGAATAAGATTAGGAAAGTCGGGATAAACTGTGACATAGTCAGCATCGGGAGCACTCCAGGTGCATACTGGGCTTTGGAAGAACGATGGACAGACGGGATAACGGAGGTGAGACCGGGAAACTATGTCTTTCACGACAGGATGCAGATAAGTTTGGGTGTTGCGGGAGTGAATGACTGCGCCCTGTTTGTTGTCTCGTCGGTTGTAGCAATTCCGAGGGAAAATGAGGCATTAATTGATGCTGGCTTGAAGACTTTGAGCGGGACAAAAGACAGGTGGTCAGAAGGCTACGGGATAATTTTCGGGAAAGATGGGGCAAAATTGGAAAAGTTATGGGAGGAATGTGGATTGATCCGATACAACGGCAATAAATTGCGCATTGGAGAGAGGTTGATTATTGTGCCAAACCATGCCTGTGAGATAACAAATTTGGCAGAAGTTGTATTTTACGGCGGGAATTTTCAAATTGACGGCTTTTGGGTTGTGGAAGCGAGAGGCAAAGTTTGGTAAAAGGGTGATTGTAGTGGCAAAGCTGCTCATAACTATCCTTCCAATTGCCATCCTTTTATTTGGCTTCATTTATGGCTGTTTCACACGGGTCAGAACCATAAAAATTCGCTCCTATAAAGCCGGAGGATTTCGCATCGCAGCTATGAGCGACCTTCACATGACCTTAGGTGGAATTGGCTCATCTCAGGTGAAAACTTGCCTAAAAATGGCTGAAAGGCATAAGCCGGATGCGATCCTATTGCTTGGCGATATAGTTGGTGGGAAAGGGGGTATTTCCGGGATTAAATCGGCATTATCTGGGATAAATTTGCCAATTTATGCTGTCCCAGGCAACCATGACCACTGGACAGGCATTGCAGCTGTCTCAAAGGCTTTAAAGGATGCCGGGGTAAAACTGCTTGTAAATGACAGTGTTATATTGGAAAAGGGCGATAAGAAAATTGCCATCGTTGGAATAGATGACCTTTGGTCTGGAAAGCCAGATTGGGATAAAGCTTTTGCCAACATTCCGAACGATATACCGGTGATTCTGCTCTCTCACAACCCAGATGCAATCCTGCACCCATATCACAACCGTGCATTGCTAATCTTGTCGGGTCACACTCACGGTGGATTTTGGTGGATGCCATTTAAAGTTAGGCAGATAATTTGGCGAATTACAGGCGTGAAATTTATCCCGAAAACGGAATTTGGTTGGCGTTTCCCATACGGGTTGCGGGAAGTTGATAACACATTGATTTACATTACAAGCGGTGTGACAAAATGGCATGTCGTGCCTCGCTGGTTCACTCGCCCTGAAGTTGTAATAATTGAGTTCTTTTGAGCAAAATCTTGGAAATAACTTTTAAGGGCAAAAAGCTTCAGCCAGCTGACATGATAATAAAAACGCCACTCAAACTGGGCAAATAAGGTCTAATGAAAAGTCAAACGGAGGTGAGGTCTATGAAGCGCATACTTGTCACTGGCGCAGCTGGGCAACTTGGAAGGCATGTTGTAGCACAGTTGCTTGAAAGCGGCTACAATGTGAAAGCACTCATAATGCCAGGCGAAATTATGGATGAGCGTTTAAAATCCGAATGTTTTGGGATAATTGAGGGAAACTTGATTGAATACGAAGTAGCCGAAAATGCAGTTGAAGGCGTTGATGCCGTAATACACACAGCAAACCTTGTTTCGCCCCTTAGAGGGATGAGTGATTCGGAATTTTTTTCCAATAATGTGCTTTCAACCTACAACATTGCCATGGCGTGTGGTAAGAGAGCTGACAAGATAAGCCGGCTTGTTCATGTAAGTTCATCGGCAGTTTACCCAAATGATTCCCACATAATCGCCACTTGCTACAACCCGGTTGATGAACTTCATCCAAAGCGTCCTGTCGGAACTTATGCAATAAGCAAGTTAGTTGGCGAAGAAATTGTCACTTCCATTGCACGGGGAACAAAACTGCGTTTCAGCATATTGCGTCCATCCGGAATCTGCTCCGGTGACGCAATTCTTCACCGATGGACTGTCAAATTCGTGTGCACTATATTGCGCATTGGGCAACAGCATCCAGAGAGTGCCTTATTTATGCCGGATGGGACGGAACTTTGGCAGGAAATTGAATCAAAAGCCCCACCTGATGCGCTTTGTGCAATTTATGACTTGGAGGGAAGACCTTGGCTTCAGCAGCCTGTGGATGTGCGAGATGTGGCACATGGCTGTATTTGTGCATTGGAAAGCGAGGCAGCAATTGGAGAGGCGTTTAACATAAGCGCACCAAGAGCCATACCATTTGATGAAGCTGCAAGAATTATATCCGAAATAACTGGGAAACCGATAGTTGAATGGCGTGTGCCCGTCCGTTGGGTCTTTGACCTTGACAACACGAAAGCAAAAGCGATGATCGGGTATAGACCAAAATTTGACATTGAGCAAATGGTCAAGTCAGCCATTCAAGGGACTTTGCCATAATAATGGCTTTAGACGCAAAAATTTTCCTCAGGGGCAGGTGAAGCCTACCCGAAAAAATAGTAGAATTTTATCCACCTACAAAATTTTGGGCAAAAATAGTGTAGACGGGCGAAACACGCCCGAAAATAGTGGCGAATTATCTACCATTCCAAAAAACTAAGGTAACCCCTAACCCATGCAGCCTTATGGCCTTTACACGAGGGTGGTTGATAGTATACCGCACAGCCAACTGCAAAAAGAATGGGTGCACTATGACTAAGATAACGCCCACCACACTTTGCTCAAAATTTTGCTTACGCTAAGATCCATGCCACTGGCTTTAGCCATTAAACTTCCGTGATAACTCAGCCTTTGCATGTTTGAACAAGTTTTATGCCCTAAAGTTCTACAAAGCGTTTTCTTTGTGTTCAAGTTAAGCCCGATAAAGTTGAACAAGGTTTTAAGGGTTTTATAGGATGGATTGCTTTCAAAGCTGAGCAGCGTTAAAGCCAAATTGATAAGCAAATTCGCCCTTTAACCATTCTCGCGGTGCCTCGTTTTCATCCTTCAAGTTATCGCCGACGCTCCAAACTTTAAAATCATGCCCCTCACGACGGTAACGCAATGGATTTCCATAAAAAGGGTCTTTAGGCACATAGGGCAAAAATCGCGGAGTTAACTCTGACAGGGTATTTGGATATGAACCAAACTCATGCCTATAAAGGTATAGCGCCAACGCCGTTTGAAATAGCCTTTGATAGGTTTTTGCTTCGGCGATCTCTCCAAAAGCATATGCTGATGCAGGCAAGTTTTCGTCAGCAACTGGCAGCCCAGCAGGGCTTAAAAACTCACTCGCCATCGCCAACGGTCGGAAAGCAAAACTTCTAAGAAAATTTGGAAACCGAAAGGTAAAGCCTGTCGCTCTTACCCGTTCTACAAATTTGTCCAATTCCTTAAACACATTTCAGTTATAAGGCTCACCCTTGCGAGCAATCTCCAGCAACTTATGGTCAAATCTCAGAATAATCAACTCATTGACAGCCAGTTGCCTTGAAAGTGGTTGCATCCAACCCGCTATTTTCCCTCCACTGTAAATCACACATTCCTCTGACCACACCAAGGAAAGCTCGCGAGCCAATTTGGGAGAAGACCGCAAGAAATCAAAAGTTTGCATGTGCAAGGCTCGTTCAAGTTGAAGTTGACGAGTAAGGATTCGGTCACCATCCCAATCTGAGATAAAGCGCATTAACTGACGCGCTTGCTTGGGCGGAATGTCTTTGTTTTTACAAATATGCTTAACAATGTCACTTATCGTCCGAAAGGCATAGTGTATGTGCCTCACATGAAAGGCGATAGGTTCTTCATCCAATTGCTGAGCTATTTTCAGCAAGACGAAGCAATTTTCCAAAGCCTTATCTACATTCCCTTCCTGAATATGAAGCAGTGCTTCCGCATTCAACAAGCGAATTAGCGAACGCAAAGGCAAAAGGTGGTGTAATTGCGTTTCATAAGGGTAAGGTCGCAACTTTATCCAACGGGCATGTGGAATTTGGCTCGCTTCGCCAACGCAAGGGCACTTTGTGCTCGTTTTAAAATGCGACGAACTTGAGTTTTGTCCGACGGGCGACCAAATAAAAAGTTGTCAAAAGCCTGCTGCTCAGTTTTTGATAACTTTGGCAGCACATGGAAGGCTTTCAGGTAAATCTTTGCAGCATCCAGGGATGGTGGAACTGGTGGCACAATTTCTTTGTAACGCATCAGCTCGCCTGCTGCTTTAATGGCTTGAATTTCTCTTTCTAACTCAATGAAGGGCAAGCGATACAGTCACCAAAACAGGCAGCCAATAGCAAAGCACAAGATAGCAAAAATAAGCAACTTAATTTGCCAACGCATTTTCAGTCGCCGCTGCTTTATAACGAAACCGATGTATATTTGCCTAACCGTGTTAAGGCAAGTGTTTGTTCTTCACCCAAAGGGTTCAATCTCTGCTGAGAACTATTGGATAGTCTTGAAGTTTAATGCAGGCGTTTATGTCGATCAGGATGCATTCAACTTCGGTATTGCCTATTTTGCATTTTGCAACGCCTTTTATTCCAGCCATCCCGGGAAGAGGTTGAATATCCCCCCTTTTAATTGAAACAACATCAATAACCGTATCCACGACTACCGCTGCACACATGCCATTGATGTTCGTCACAATTAGCCTTGTTTTTTCGTCCCATTTGGGAGTGCCTATTCCGAGCAATTTGCGAAGGTCAATCACAGGAATGCGTCTACCCTGCCACTCAATTACGCCTTCAATTGATTGTGGCATCTTTGGGAAACGAAGCAGTTCACATCCCCGCAAAACTTCCGCAACTTGCTCAATTGGCATCGCAAACATTTTATCAGCAATTTGAAACGCAAGTGCGTATAGTCGTTCGTAAGCCTCTTCAAAAATTTCAACACTTGTGTCCTTTAGCTTGACTCCGCTCATTCGGATATATTTGAAGAGCCTCATGATGAGCTTATGAGCATCCACTATGACCGCAATGCTTCCATCGCCCAATTCAGCTGCACCAATAAGAATGTCAATTCCGCTGAGGGGCGCTGGAAGTGGCTTTATCACTATGTCCTGCAATCCGATAAGTTCATTGACAACGACCCCAGCTCTCATCCCATGCGCCTCTAAAAGCACGATGAACATCTTAAGCTGATCTGCAACGGGGCGTGAAAAGAGTTCGCTCATGCGAAGTAGCGGAATGATATCGCCATTGAGCTTATAAGCCTCTACTCCGCCGATTTTTACAACGCACCTGCTGCGCAAATTTAGCGCACCAATTACAGCATCCGTTGGAAACGCACATAAAGCTTTGCCAATGCGGGTGAGCAAAACCTGCAATATCGCAACTGTCACAGGAAGGCGCATGCGAAAAGTTGTCCCAAAGCCTACAGTTGTCTCCAACTCAACCGTCCCGCCCATGCTCTCAACGGAGTTTTTGACCGCATCAAGACCTACTCCCCTCCCTGAGAGATGGGTTACATGTTCTGAGGTTGAAAATCCCGGTTGGCACAGAACTTCAAGCAACTCCTCATTCGTTAAATCCTCACGGTGTATTTCCACGCTGAGCGCCCTTGCGCGCTTTGCCACCTTCACGACATCAATCCCTCTGCCGTCGTCCTTAACTTCAATGGTTATCCTATTTCCCTCGCGCCTTGCAGTTAGCCAGATATTACCGACAGCTTCTTTACCGGCATGTTGGCGTTCGTCTGGCAATTCAATTCCGTGGTCAACTGCATTGCGCAAAAGGTGCATCAACGGCTCTGAGATAGCCTCAACTATTGCCCTATCCATCTCAACATCCTCACCATCAATCATCAACCTGACTTGTTTACCTGAAGCTCTTGCAAGTTCCCTGACAAGCCTCGGTGCTCTCGCAAAGACAAACTTCAACGGTATCATGCGCACCTCAAATATACCCTCACGCAACTCATCAAGGCGGCGGCAAAGGAAACGATTCGTTCGCTCAAACTCCTCAAGCGTCCTGCTGCCCTTAAGCAAATTGCGAAGTTGTTTTTCCAATGTGAGATATCGTGAGCGTATAACGATGAGTTCGCCAACAAGGTTAAGCAGCTTATCAAGCTTATGGACATCAACTCGTATTGTCCTGACTGCGCTTATAGCTGGTAGCGGTTCTCTTTCCCGTTTCAACTCCGCCAATGCGCCCTTTGTCTCACGGTCACCTGCAATGGATATCTCGGTGCCAATCACCTTAGGTGCACTAACTTTTGCCTCAACCAACCGCTTAGCGCTGCCCGCAGCCTGAGATGCTGTTAATGCAATTTCGCTTTCATCTAAAGCGCTCGCGAGAATGAAGCGGAAGGCGATGTCATAATCACCATAAGATGAAGTTTGAGGTAGCACAGCGATAACCCTTCCAAACTCCATGAGCTTGTTTTTCCAGACCATAACCTGACGCTCTAACTCGCGCAAGTTCATCGGCACAAAAAACTCGTAAATGTGCAGCCCTAAGTTGAGGCACTCAAGTGCGAGTTTCTCTTGATACGCCGTCAACACCTTCCTGATGTGTTCTGGTATTGGGCTTTCATCTGCGGCTTCCTCAACTGGATGTTCACGGCTCACCACCGCCATCCTTGAAAACCATTCCGTGACGGACTTCAAAAGTTCCTCATCCGGTTGTGCTCCGCTCTTGAGCTGTAAAATAGATAGCTCAAGTGCATCCACACTTTGTAATAGCGCCTCTATAAGCTCATCCGATAATGCCATCCCACCAAAGCGCAACTCGTCAAAGACCTCTTCCATGCTATGTGCCAACTCCTCAATGCACCTTAAGCCGATAAATCCGGATGAGCCTTTGAGCGTGTGAGCGCTCCGGAAAAGCTCGCTCAGCAACTCGCTTAGCTCCATTTGCTCAATCGCGCCACTCTCATATCGCTCACATAACTTCAGTATCAATTCGTTCATCCTCGCAATTAGCTGTTCGGCTTCGTTGATGTAATCGCCGACCAAATCCCCGATGTCAATCCCGCCCATAAAAAATCGCCCCCGGTAAGCATTAGCGCTTTTAACACTCAGGACAGATTGCCGACCAACGATTCATAGTCAACTTGGTATTTTTCGCAGAGCAGCCTCATTACCCTTGCAACTTGTTCCTTCATGCTTGCGATGATTTGCCCCCTTTCATCCTCACCGAGTTTTTCTTCGGAGAGCACATCAATGAAGTCGCTTATGAATGTGAGCGGCTGCAATATTTCGTCCACCGTCTCACGATAGTGCCCAATTGGTGCACCTTGCAAAACCCCGGAAAGACCGGTAAACTTTGTCCCGACCTTAAGCCCCCTATCAGTGACAAGCAATTGGCGCAAATCCGGTTGATGCTGACCGCCGCGAAGCTTGAGAACGCTTATGACCTTTGCAACCTCACTTTCAACCTCAGTAAAGCCTATGTAGACGATAGAATCGGCAATGAATGAATAGCCTATTTCGGAAATGCTTGTTATACCGGCGACCTGCGTAAGTTCATATGTGACAATAGTCGTGATACCCCTCTCTTCCAAAAGCTTGACGAGTGAGTATGCCAGGTCGCGAGCTGTCACTTCGTCCTCAACTGAGCTGAGCAAGTCGGAGAGGCTATCTATGACAAGTCTCTTTATCCGCAACTTATCGCACCAGCGCATGAGCTGATTTATTACCTCTTCGGCACTCATGCTCATTGGCAGGATATGCTCAATTCGCACCAAACCGCGCCTGATGTAACTTTGCGAGGCCGGATCAATTGTGAGCATAGTCTGCAGTATTCGCTCCGGGCTTTCCTGAAATGTAAGCAACAATCCGCGCTCTCCTTTTGCGGCGCCATCAACGAGGAAGTGCAATGCAAGCATAGTTTTGCCGGCACCGGATGGTCCGGCAGCGAGAGCCGTCGTGTTCCTAATATAACCGCCCATTAAGAGTTCGTCCAACCCCGGAACACCACTTGATACCCTCTCATGTGTGCCCGCCATCTTCGCCCTCTTTCTCAGGACCCTTTTCTTTGGGTGTGGACATGGGAAAACACAGATCCCAGAGTTGGTTATTCTGTATGGATGCCGTCCCTCAATGTAGCTCTGTCCCCTTGCCTTCCTCACCTCAAGCCAGCGCTTTGAACCACGGGTGCCCGACAGTATGATGTGACTTAGCCTTATCACGGTGTCAACCACATACTCTTCAAAATCAAAGTAGCCCGGCTCAAGCGTTGTCATCTCCTTCGTCAAGAGCGATGTGAAGCCAAGCAACTTAAGTCCGTTGACGAGTGAGTGAAGCAGCTCACGGAGCTGCACCGGGTTTTCAGTTATACGATGAAGGTGAGTGACGCTATCAACGAGTATGCGTTTTGCACCTATCTCATCGCGCACCTTTTCAATTGCCCCGTCAGACGAACGAAGCATCCTTTCAAGGACTGGCGGCGATGTGCATATGACGCGCAACTTGCCTTCCTCTTCCATTCGCTTCAGATCCCAACCAAACGCCATTGCATCCCTGTAAAGCTGTTCCGGAAACTGCTCAAATGTTATTACGACACCACTCTCGCCGCACTGAGTTATCCCATGAATGATGAATTGCAATCCGAGCGTTGTCTTGCCACTCCCTGGAGGACCTTCAACAAGCACTGAGCTACCCCTCAACACACCACCATTGAATATCTCGTCCAAGCCGTCTATGCCGGTTGTCACTCTGTCGCTCATGACGGACATCCCTCTTAGGGCTTTGATTGAATGGCATTGGATGAAATTTGCCGTCCTGTCCAATGGCGATTTTAACGGATGCACCACTGGCAGTAAAATGCATTATGGCTTGAAGGGTTTTCTCGCAGCTGCTTTGAGACCGCTACAAATCTGACCAAAGAGACGATGCAAAACAGCTGCACGCTCTCTCCTGCAAACTTTGTTTGTTAGGTTCGTAGTTAGCCACGAAGCAGCGTTAAATTGGTGCAATGTGCGATGCTATCATTTTACTTGCACTTTGCGCTCACTCTGACGGCACTGTGCATTTCTCGGTGCCTTACTACGAACCAGCAAAATTTTGAGTAAAGAGCTCAGCTGCATATTTGGGGGTGATAAGGTTGAATGAAGTGGTTTATGAACACAGGCTTCCATCCGGACACTTGCTGCAACTTGTTCATGGAGACATAACGGAAGAGAGAGTGGATGCAATAGTCAACGCGGCAAACTCCTACCTTAAGCACAGCGGTGGTGTTGCTGGGGCTATAGTCCGAAAGGGTGGGAAAGTTATTCAAGAGGAAAGCGACAAGATAGGCTATGTGCCAGTTGGTGAAGTGGCAATGACAACAGCAGGCGCGCTCCCAGCTAAAGCCGTAATACATGCAGTTGGACCTCAATGGGGCGAAGGAAATGAGGATGAAAAGCTAAAGAGCGCCGTATACAAAAGTTTGAAGATGGCTGATGAGAAAGGTTTTGAGAGCATAGCCCTCCCAGCAATAAGCGCCGGCATATTCGGCTTCCCAAAGGATAGATGTGCGGCTGTCATTCTGCAGACCATCACCGAATTCTGTTCCGAGCACAAAGATAGCAAGCTGCGCATAATACGAATCACCATAATTGACGAGCCAACTTTGAGGCCATTCCTAAACAAGTTCATCGAGCGTTTCGGTGAGGAAGGGAAAAGCGGAGTTGCATAAACTTGCATGCGCCAAACCAAGACAAGCTGCCCTTTGCTAATTTTGGGGTTGCGCACCTGAATGTGGGGATGGTTGCAGAGGCGTCTGTGTTACTTGTTTTCGCTATCTTTTCGGCGGGCTATAGTCCGACACCGCATAAGTGGCATCAGGCGCGCAATCCCTTGCTCAAAAAAGTTGATACTGCTCGGCTATCTATGCCACAGGCTTCAGCCAACCGTTTGATGAAGAAACAATGAGCGCCAAATTCACTTTGCGAATTTGCGTGATGGCTAAATTGATGCCGGGCTTAGGAGGACGAATCATGCCGAGCCAAAATTGGTGCAAGTTGACTTATTGGCGCTGTGTTTGCCCCTGATGGTCATTTTCCGGCAGGTGAAACATGCCGGAAATTTAATGGCAGATTTCACATGCCAATGCGCAAAACTTGCCGGAGACTATGGGTTAAAGCCCATAGCATGTTGTGGAAATTTGTCCACCAACAACATTCGCGATGAATATGGAGACAAATTTTTGCTGTCCATCGTGGCTCACCTGCCACGCTGCATAATTGTTATGCAGTGAACCGATGCACATACTTTTGGTTCGTCAGCAATATGCTAAAAACGCATTTTCCGCTGCGAGACTAACTCTGTGCAGTGGCGAGGTGTTTTGTGGCATGCCAAAGGTATCACTTCCGAAAACATACAACCCAAAGGATGTTGAGGCGAAGTGGTATGGGTTCTGGGAGAGAGCCGGATACTTTTACGCTGATGCCGATGATGAACGCATCCCATACTGCATCACTATACCACCGCCAAATGTGACTGGCTCACTTCACATGGGGCACGCCCTCAATCACACGATACATGACATCGTCGTCCGATGGCAGCGCATGCTCGGAAAGAATGTCCTATGTCTACCCGGCACAGACCACGCTGGCATCGCAACACAGGTCGTCGTTGAAAAGGAAATCGCAAAGGAAGGAAAGACAAGACACGAACTTGGGCGAGAAAAATTCCTTGAACGAGTGTGGCAGTGGAAGGAGCAATATGGCGGAATGATACTGAGCCAATTGCGCACACTTGGATGCTCATACGATTGGCGTAGAGAGCGCTTCACAATGGACGATGGCTATGTCAAAGCGGTCTTGATGACATTTATCCAACTGGCAAATGAAGGCTTGATCTACCGTGGTCACAGGGTCATCAATTGGTGTTCAAGGTGCTTAACTGCGCTAAGCGACCTTGAGGTTGAACATGAGAGCCGACCATCAAAGCTTTGGTTCATACGCTACCCAGCCACCGATGGTGGCTATGGGATAGTCGTTGCCACGACTCGCCCGGAGACAATGCTCGGCGATACAGCTGTTGCCGTTCACCCAAACGATGAGCGCTACAAGCACCTTATCGGTTCAACCGTTATCCTGCCGCTCATGCATAGAATAATCCCGGTAATATCCGATGAATCAGTTGACCCAACATTTGGCACAGGCGCTGTTAAAGTTACGCCAGCTCACGATGCCGCCGACTTTGAAATCGGTGAAAGACACGGCTTGGAGAGGGTTATAGTGATTGACGAATTCGGAAGGATGACAGAGCATGCCGGGAAGTTTGCCGGGATGGACAGATACGAGTGCCGAGAAGCTGTAGTCAGCGAGCTTGAGCGTGCTGGGTTGCTCATACGAACCGAAGAATACGAAGTGCCGCTTGCACTTTGCTACCGATGCGGGACCGCGATTGAGCCGCTGCTATCAGTGCAGTGGTTTGTGCGCATGAAACCCCTCGCCGAGCCAGCAATTGAAGTCATACGGAGCGGGAGAGTTAAATATGTCCCGGAGCGCTTTGGTAGAATGACGATTGAGTGGCTTGAGAATATCAAGGATTGGTGCATATCAAGGCAGATATGGTGGGGGCATCGTATACCAGTTTGGTATTGCCGAGATTGCAACGGTGAGAAAGTCAGCGAATGGCAACTTCCAACCGGTGAAGTGCGAATAAGGGCTGATGTTGATGCCGAGTGGTTCGCAGCGATTGAGCAACCAAAGGCATGCCCAAAATGTGGGAGCGAAAACATCGTTCAAGATTCGGATGTGCTTGATACATGGTTCAGCTCAGCCATATGGCCGCATGCCACACTTGGATGGCCTGATAAGACAAAGGAGCTTGAGGTCTTCTATCCAACCGACTTGATGATAACCGCAAGGGACATCCTATACCTTTGGGTGGCAAGGATGATAATGACCGGGTTGAAGTTTGCTGGCGACATACCGTTCCGAACCGTCTATGTCCATCCGACAATACTGACAAAGGAAGGGAAGAGAATGAGCAAGTCCCTTGGGACTGGTGTTGACCCACTTGAACTGATAGACCGCTACGGCGCTGATGCATTGCGCTTCGGGCTAACCATACAATGCGAACTCGGTCAGGACATAAGGTTCAGTGAGGAACGGCTTGATATGGCAAGGGACTTCGCAAACAAAATATGGAATGCAACACGCTATGTGCTCATGAACCTTGATGAGGAGGTATTCAACCGATTGCCAACAATATCGGAGTTGAAGCGCTCCACATTGACATTGCCGGATAGATGGATTTTGAGCAGGCTGCAGCATTATATCGCTCGCATCAACGGCTACCTTGAGGGGTGCGAATTTGACAGGGCTGCAAAGGCGATCTATGACTTTGTCTGGGACGAGTTCTGCGACTGGTATATTGAAATCAGCAAATGCGCCATCTCGCAGCGCGACAGCACCCGCAGGAAGATTACACAAGCTGTTCTTTGTAGGACGCTTGATAGCGCTTTGAGGTTGCTGCATCCGTTCATGCCATTCCTCACGGAAGGGCTATGGCAGCGATTGCCGCACGGTGGGGATAGCATAATGGTCTCGCCGTTCCCGAGAGTTGACGAAGACCTGATAGATTTGGAAGCGGAGAGCAGCATGGATAGACTGATGTGGCTTGTCTCAGCAATAAGAAACATCAAATCAGAGATGGGATTTTCAAGGTCGGCTTGCGATGCCATCATGTTCGTCTCGGACGAAAGCATGCTGCAGCTCATAAAGGATAACCTTTGGTGGATAACATCGCTCGCCCGATTGAGAGAGGTTGAATTTCACAGTGCCAAAGAGCCGCGCCCAAAACTCGCCGCCTCGGCTTCCTCGGATTGCGTTGAGATTTATATCCCGTTGCGCGGTGTGGTGGACGCCGGTAAGGAGATGGAGAGGCTAAATAAGCAGCTTGCTAAGGTGATGTCGGAGCTTGAGCGTGTGAGCAAGAGGCTGCAAAACGAACGCTTCCTGCAAAATGCTCCGAGCGATGTAATAGAAGCGGAGAGAAAAAGGGAGGCTGATTTGAGGGCTCAACTGGAGCAGCTGCAGAGAAGATTTGATGTGCTGAAGGAGCTGCAGTCGTCAGAATAATTTTTCAACAATTGAGACACATAAAACTGGCAGCGGGCAAATTGCGGGCGATAGCGGAGGACATGAACATGAAATAAAACCGAAGTGGGCGGATCGCTTTCGGCAACACTTTTGCGTTGCTCAGAATTTGGCACTGCAAAAGACGGCTCATAAAAGGGGAGAATAGCTATGCGCCATAACACCGTCAAGGAGAAGCTGAAGCGCTGCGAAGCGACAGTTGGCTCATGGCTTTCGCTTGGCTCTCCGACAGCCTCACTCATAATGGCTCGCAGCGGCTTTGAATGGCTCGTCATAGACACAGAGCATGGTCAAATCGGATACGATGCGATGCTTCATTGCATTCAGGCGATATGCCTCACCGAGTGCATACCGTTTGTGAGGGTGGCTTGGAATGACCCGATGTTGATAAAGCGAGCCTTGGATGCCGGTGCACTCGGCATTGTTGTCCCGATGGTCTGCAATGCGCAAGAGGCAGCTGCTGCAGTTAGGGCAACCTTCTTCCCACCGATGGGAATGAGGTCGGCTGGCGGAGCACTTGCTCCGAACCTGCATGGCTCAGATTATTTCCGGAGGGCAAATGACGAGATATGCCTTATCGTCCAGATTGAGCATTTCATGGCAGTTGAGCGCTCAAGGGAGATACTGAGCGTTGATGGAATTGATGGTTGTTTCATCGGACCAAATGACTTGGCAGCTTCACTCGGATTGCTGCATACCAACTTCAGGCAGGAGAAAAGCTGGCTTGAAGCAATTGAACGTGTGCTCAATGTGGCAAACGAGATCGGCAAGCCAGCTGGGATACATTGTGCCGATGCCGATGAGGCAATTGAAAGAATAAATCAGGGCTTCAAATTCGTTGCGATAAGCTCAGAGTTGCGCCTGATGAGCGCTGCAGCAAGCAGCGCCATCAAGCAGGTCATGGCACAGTTGAGCAGCCAGTGAATGTCATTTCCCAAATGGGAATGCCATCTTGAAGCGTATGCTGATTGTATCTATCGCTAAATCACATTTGAGGAGGCGAGGTGAGATAGATGGATGGCAAGGTGAGGGTGGCAGTAATTGGTGCTGGACAAATAGCTCAAGCTGCACACTTGCCAAACTTTAAGGCGCATAGCAACGCCGAGCTCGTGGCAATCTGCGACATCGTTAAGGAAAGGGCACAGCGCACAGCAATCGCATACGGCATAGAGCATGTCTATGATGACTACCGTGAACTGCTCAAACGAGATGATATAGACGCTGTTTGTATTTCTCTCCCGACGAACTTGCATGCCGAAGTTGCAATAGCAGCTCTAAACAGCGGGAAGCATGTGTTATGCGAGAAGCCACCGGCAAGGAATGCAAAGGAAGCTCAGAGGATGGCTGAGGCGAGTGAGAGCAATTCGCGCCTGCTTATGTATGCGCTTCAATGGCGCTACAGAGCTGACTCAAAGCTCGCAAGGAAACTGGTTGAGGATGGTGAGCTGGGTGAGATCTATTATGGGCGGACAGCTTGTCTTAGAAGGCGCGGCGCACCACTTGGCTGGTTCGCAAGCAAAGAGGCGGGTGGCGGCGCATTGCTTGATGTCGGTGTTCATTTGATTGATCTTGCGTGGTGGTTGATGGGCAACCCAGAACCAATGAGTGCAAGCGGGGCAACATACACCAAGATTGCACTTGAAGACCTTCGTCCGGGCGGTTGGCAACCGGCTGATGTGAAAGAGGGAATCAAACTCTATGGCGAATTTGAAGTTGAAGAGCTCGCCACTGGCATGATCAGGTTTGCAAACGGGGCAACGCTGTCCTTTGAGATTGCATGGATGCTTAACATTAAAGGCGAGTCAACGCTATCGCTGGATATTTACGGCACTCGCGCCGGGATGCACTTGCCACCCCTTGAGCTTTATCGCGACATAGGTGGCTATGCTGCCACAGAAACATTGGGCATAGATCCGGGCAATCCATACAAGGCTGAAGTTGAACACTTTATTGAATGCATACTTGAGGGCAAGAAACCACTAACGGATGCGTGGCAAGGCGTTACCGTTATGAGAATGCTTGATGCCATTTATCGCTCGGCAAGGGATTGCAGGGAAGCGAAATTGAGCAAGTGACTTGAGGTGATCTCAACATGACAGTTAAGGAGCAGAGAGAACGCCCCAACTCAAAGCAGAGGAAAGAGAGACATGAAGCTATAAGGGCAAAAACGCCAGAGGATGTCGCAACCGTAACGACTCAGTCGCTGCTAAAGGCTGCGAAGGCTGCAGCTAAGGAAGCCAACATCTCTTCAGTGCTTGTATGTGCTGGCTCGCACGAAATTATATCCGTCGTTGAAAATGTTTTAGACCCTGAAAACTGCATACTCGCTGCCGATGAGGATATGCTCACAGATGATGTGAGAAGCAGATTTAAAAGGACGGTTGATTTGCCGAGCATCAATCTGACGCGGCTTGGTCAAATTAAAGTTGCGCTTCTACTTGCCCTGACGAGGAATATCATTGATGCCGATGATGTGCTGATATGTCTTGCTGGTCAGCCGAGGGCATTACACCTTGACACGATGATGCTCATCTCGGTAAAGGATGAACTTGAACTCTTCACATCCGGTGCCGATTTGCTTTCGGACGATGTCAAGCCGGAAGTCTTTGAGCAACTCGTTGAGATAGCTATACAACTCGCCGTTGAGGGACGTGAGGGGCGCCCGATTGGGACAATGTTCGTTGTTGGTGACTCTGAGAATGTGAAAAAGCATGTCACGCAACTCGTGCTCAACCCATTTGCCGGATACGATGAAAATATTAGGAGCGTCCTCAACCCGGACATAACGGAGACGATAAAAGAGTTCAGCTCCATTGATGGCGCATTCATCATACGAGGCGATGGTGTGGTGGAGTCTGCCGGGTCTTACATCCAACCGGGCGTGCTAAGGGTTGAAGTCCCCATGGGCTTGGGCACAAGGCATATGGCAGCAGCAAGTATAACCGCAGTGACTAATGCAATTGCAATAACAGTGTCGGCGTCAACTGGGACGGTGCGCATATTCCGCAGCGGAAACATCGTAATGGAGATTGAGCGACCAAGGCTTTAAATGGGTGAATTCAAATTGCGCCACAGCGGATGGTTGGGCGAGAAAGTGCAAACCGCTATAACTTTCGTGTGTGCCCTCATGCTTATAGCTGCATCAGTGACAATGCCGGTGAACAGGAATGAGCAATTCGGGCAGTATGTCCTGCTCAACTTCCTGTTGTGTTTCATTCTCCCAGCAGCACTTACAAAGGCAACCGGTTGGAAATGGAACGATGTTGGGCTGCGCCTCGGCAAACTCGGGCGTGGATTAATGTGGACACTAATTGCCCTTGTTGTGATGACACCGCTTTTAATCCTGTGCGCACGCATGCCGCAGTTCCAAGCACACTATCCGTTCTACGCGCCAGCGAGATATAGCACCTTGGAATTCATTAAGCTCGCCATCGGAATGACGATTTACATGTTCGGATGGGAGTTTCTGTTTCGTGGATTTATACTCTTCTCCCTCAAGCGTCAAATCGGCATATGGGCGATAGGTGTTCAAGCGTTGCCATTCTGGTTGGCACATATAGGTAAACCGCAAGTTGAGTTTATCTCAGCTCTCCCTGGCGGAGTTATCTCTGGGTTGATTGCGTGGCATTGCGAATCCTTCCTGCCGATGTTCGTCATCCACTCGGTGATCTATGTGCTCTTCAACGCCTTTGTTATATTGCTGGGGAGTTGAGCGAATCCGGTCGGGTGAGCAATTCCCGCTTCAAAAATAAATGCAGCACATCATTCATTTTTGATTTTCATTTATCGGGCTTGGATGGCAAACACCTATAAACGCTCACATCCAGGCATTTGCGGCAATCACCGCCAATCCGACAAGTTTCAGCCGGGCGGTAGCCTGACCATGCGACTCACCAATAAATTTTTGATTGGCTCACATTTAACCACTAAGCGACAGAGCAGCTTGACAGAAGCCTCGCACAAATGGTTTGCTGAATACTTGTCCTCTAAACTCGGATGAAGACTTGCCCCAAAGCCGCCAAACAAATTGGGCGATTATTTTCATCGCCATCAAAGGTTGAGCCAACAGCATGTATGGCTATTGACCAACAACCCTTTGAGCGAAGAGCGCTTCGGCAAAATAACTTCGCCAAACTCTACGCACCGTAAGTGGATCAAACTCCAGATAGGATGGCTTCTGGCTCAGGATGGTATAGTTGCATCTTGTGAAGGCACAAATTGAAGCAGCGCGCTATTATGCCATTGGCGGGGAGCGAAACTTGTCAGGAGGTAGGGCAACATGCGCTATGAGTATCAGTGCCTTGAATGCGGCGTTGTCACGGAACTTGAATGCAGCATCTACGAAAAGGATGAGCGAGAGAGGGAGCTGAGTTGCTTTTCCTGTGGCAGCAAGAGCCTGAGGCGCATATTCGGTGCTTTCATACCGCGCCCTCGCGGCACAAGCGCATGCTCATCATGCCCAAGTTCCTCAACAAGCGCATGCTCATCGTGCCCCTTATCAAGGTGAGCCAACAGGATCTTTGCGGCTTCTTAGGATTTGAACCGAGCACACTGCACAAAAAGATTTCAATTGCCGCATGTCTGTCTTTGCCATACGGCAACAACGATGCATAACTAGACATGGTTGACACAATTACATTGATGGAAAGCATGCTCACTCGTGAGGTGAAGATGGAGTGTGAGTCAACTTTCGGGTAATACAAAGTGGAGTGTTGCCAAGTTGAAAGAGCGTTCCCCTGTAAGATGGCATGAGCGTATAGGTGAGACCTCAATATTCATCATCTCTTTGGCGAGCATACTGCTCATAATGTTGATGGCTATCTTCATCCTCAAAGAGGGACTTATGGTCTTCATCAACCCGAGCATAAGGGCTGAGGTAAATTTTCGCGAACTATTCCTGAAGACTGTCTGGCAGCCGATTTCTGAGGTTCCAAAATATTCCCTGCTGCCGCTGATCGCTGGGACGCTTAAGACAAGCTTCGTAGCATTGCTTATCGCCCTTCCGCTCGGAATGCTTGCAGCCCTCTTCATATCGGAGTGCGCCCCAAAGTGGCTCAGCGAATTTGTTAAACCGACAATTGAATTGCTCGCCGCCATCCCATCAGTGGTGATCGGCTTCTTTTGCCTTATGAAGGTGGCTTCGTGGCTTGCCCACGCCTACGAAATTAAATGGCTACACGATGCGCTTACACCGCACAGGTTGAACACACTCGTTGGAGGCATCGGGATATCAATTGCAGTCGTGCCAATCACATTCACATTATGCGAGGAAGCGTTTCACGGTGTCCCGGAGAGTTACCGCGCAGCGAGCATCGCCCTTGGTGCAACAAAGTGGCAAACAGCCCTCGGCGTTGTCATACCGACAGCTATGCCTGGAGTTATCGCTGCAATACTTCTCAGCTTTGGGAGAGCATGGGGTGAGACCATGATCGCATTAATGGCTACAGGGAATGCGCCGTTGCTTGATTTGAACATATTGCACTCGGTAAGGACACTCGCTGCAACTGTTGGAGCTGAGATGCCAGAAGTTGTTGTCGGAAGCTCACATTACCATGTGCTTTTTTTAATCGGGACGATATTGCTCTCCATCAGTTTCACTGTGAACGGGCTCTCACAGCTGGCTATTTCATCCCTGCGAAAGAAATTGACGGGTGGTTAGAATGAATGCCAACCGAAGACGGTTCAGGTTACCAAAAGGCAGTGAAGCAAGTGGCTTAGCCTTAACACTCCTAAGCGCCATTGCAACCTTAATCGTCCTTTCAATGCTTGCCATAATATTGGTTGACCTTGGAAGCGGCGGCTACAGAAAACTCTCATGGGAATTCCTGACTAAGCCACCGGAGCAAGGCATGACAGGTGGTGGTATATTCCCAGCCATATTTGGAACTATGTTCCTTGTCATCATAATGACGCTTATGGTCATGCCTGTGGGCGTCCTAACGGCTATTTACTTGAATGAGTATGCTCCAAAGCACGCTCTCATCACGAGGTTGATACGGACTTCCATATCAAATCTTGCCGGGGTGCCGTCCATCGTGTATGGCATGTTTGGGCTGAGCTTTTTCATTCTCTTCTTGGGGCGAAGAATTGATTCTCTCATTGGCGCCGAACTTCTGTTTGGGCAGCCATGCTTGCTTTGGGCTGCAGCAACACTCTCAATTCTCACATTGCCAGTTGCAGTTACTGCCACGGAGGAAGCATTGGCTGCAATACCCGAGGAATTGCGTTTGGCAAGTTATGCACTTGGTGCAACCAAATGGCAGACGATATGGCGCGTGGTTTTCCCTAAGGCAATGGGTGGTATACTCACAGGTGCTATTTTAACTGTGAGCAGAGGCGCTGCTGAAGTTGCCCCATTGCTCTTCACTGGGGTAGCGTATTACCTGCCGCAATTGCCGTTATCGCCAACGAGCCAATTCATGCACCTTGGCTATCACATTTATGTCATGGCAACACAGTCTCCGGATGTTGAGGCGACAATGCCATTGCAATATGCAACAGCTCTTGTGCTATTGGCACTCACCTTTTTGCTCAACTTGATCGCCATACTCATCCGAGTGCGGCTGCGCATCATCGCTGGCGAAGTGTGAGACAAGCTTTTATATGATGGCACTGAGCCAGTTGAGGTGAGGGCTAAGATGAAGAGAAGAGTTGTGTTCGTTTGCGAGAGGAATTCATGCAGGAGCCAAATGGCAGAGGCGCTGTTCAGGGAAGCAAGCAAAGGGCAATTTGAAGTTGCAAGTGCCGGTCTTAACCCGGCAAAGGAAATTGACCCAAACGCCATCTTGGTAATGAAGGAAATAGGCATTGATATAAGCTCACAGCGTCCCAAAGGGACATCAGAGGTGAACATCGTCGGAAGCGATGTTGTCGTTACAGTTGGGCTTGATATGAGCACCGACTCTTTAGTTAGTGCCCCGTATAAGATTGAATGGGACATACCAGACCCAACCGGAGCACCAATTGAAGTGTATAGGCGGACGAGGGACTTAATTGAGGCGCGAGTGAATGAGCTGGTGAAGCAGCTGAGCGCTGAGGTGAGGGTAAAATTCCGGATACGAAATTTATGGTTGCACTATGGTGAGCGTCCCGCCCTCAAGAACATTAACCTTGATATACCGGCAAATTGCATCTTCGCCATCATAGGACCTTCAGGGTGTGGCAAAAGCTCGCTGCTGCGCTGCCTCAACAGGATGAATGATTTGATACCAGATGCAAAGGTGAGCGGTGAGGTGTTTCTTGACGGCGTCAACATTTACGATAAAGGCATTCACCCAGTTGAACTGAGAAGGAGAGTTGGGATGGTCTTTCAAAAGCCAAACCCGTTTCCGATGTCCATATTTGACAATGTCGCTTACGGACCGAGGATACATGGCATCAAGGACAAGAGGTTGCTCAGCGAAATAGTTGAGAAGGCGCTCAGAGAGGCAGTTCTTTGGGACGAAGTTAAGGATATACTCCACAGACCGGCTTTCACTCTCTCAGGCGGACAGCAACAGCGCCTCTGTATAGCTCGCGCCCTCGCTGTTGAACCGGATGTGCTTCTACTTGATGAACCGTGCTCAGCGCTTGACCCGGCATCAACATTGCGAATTGAGGAGCTGATGCTTGAGTTGAAGGAACACCTGACAATTGTGCTTGTCACGCATAACATGTTCCAAGCATCACGGGTGGCTGACATGACCGGTTTCATGCTTGATGGCGAACTTATAGAAGTCGGCTCAACAAGCCAGATATTTGAGAACCCACGTGATGAGCGCACCGATGCTTTCATAAGAGGGCGCTTCGGATAAAGAAAGGCACTATACCATTTCCAAAAAATTGAGGCAACTTCTAACCGATGTAGTTTTGCAGCTTCCACACGGCGGTATTATAGTATACCACCTGCAAAATTGATGGGCAGATTATGCCCCAAAAATATGCCCGCACCATCCGCTAAAAATTTTGTTTGTGCTAATTCATCCAAGCCACCGGCTTTAGCCAGCTGTTGACGACGAACTAATCGGAGCCGAATTTATTCGGCTAAGGAATTAAGCCGTCCGAAGACGGGGCTAAAAACTGGTCAGCGGCTGCGAGCCAAAGCCAATAGCACGATCGGAAAAGATAGCTAACAAAAACATCGAAGCAAAGAGCGGGAAAGAAACCCACCGCTCCTTGCGCCTAAATTTGCTGTCTCGTGTTTAAGCCTGTGCTCTAAACGAGTCAGCAAAAATTCGCGTTAGAGGGCACGTGCAAGAATGTGAAGAATTGTTGTTCACCTGTTTGGCTGCTCTGCGACAAGTATGGTATTACATCCCAAACTTGAGCAGCGAAGCAATCGCTTTAAGACGATTCAAATGATGATGTGTTCCCAATTCGTGCACATAGCCGCAAGCTTGCACGGCGATGATGCGTTCTCCGGCGTCTAACATCATCCTGATGGCATCTGTGAATTCATACTCGCCTCGCTTTGACAGCTCAACCTTTGGAAGATATGAGAAGATGCGATTGCTCATGACAAACACACCGGACTGATTCCACCCAGCTTTTTTTACCGGCGGCTTTTCAACTATGCCGGTTACAAGCTCACCTGATAGTCTCACATCCGCTCCAGATGAAACATCTTCAACCCAATTGACGAGCATGCAGACTTCGCAATCGCCCATCTCAAATCTCTCCCATAGTGATGCGTAGTTGTTCGGTGACGCAATCACATCTCCCCAAGAGAGCATAAATGGGTCATCCCCAACAAATGCCTCTGCGAGTTGAAGTGCCCTCGCAGTCCCTTTGGGCTCCTCTTGAATGGCATATGACAGGCGCATGGAGAAAGCCTCATCGCCATAGCGTTGGACAATCAAATCACCCAAGTGCCCAATGACGATTAGAACATGTGAGCACCCAGCCAATTTGAAGCGGCGAAGAATGTGAGAAAGGAATGGCTCGCCGCCAACTTCAATCATCGCTTTTGGTATACTCTCGGTGATCGGGAGCAATCTTGTCCCTCTTCCTGCTGCGAGTATTACGCCCTTCCTCACCAATTTTGGCTCCACGGCTCACCACCGCTGCTATGCCCTTGGCAACTTTCAACGCCACTTCAAGCTGCCTCGTTTTGTCGCAGCCCTCGTCAAGCTTGGCTTTTAAAGCCTCACGAAGAGCTGCCCCAATCCAAGGTCCTGCCGGTATGCCCGCCGAGATAAGTTCACTGCCCGTTACATCCGGCCGAGCATTAATGTAATTTTTGAGGTAGGTGATGAGCGAATCTAAGGCTCGCCTAAAGCCCATTGCAATAGCCTTCGCGATGGCATACGCAATGACTTCAACTGGGAGCGCATCCAAATAAGCTTTAATGGCGCTCGGCTGCATAGGTAAGCTCACAGCCTGTATGACTTTATCAGTTGAGAGGCTGCTCAACAAAGCCTGTGAGTGCTTTGCGCTGAGGGAGTAACGCCTGCAGATAGAAACTGCACTCTCAAAATCAGCACCATCAATCAACGGCATCAAGTATAGCAGCCATCTTTCGTAAGCCACACCCGCACTCCTTGTCAACCCCTCGGCTTCAGGTAAATTGAAAAGCACTCTGCGCTTAAGCTCGCCATCAAGTGAGAGCGCTTCATCAATCCAGCGCAGCATGTCAAATTCTGCCATCCTAAAGATGCACGCCGCTGGATTAGGCTCATAGCAGATCCTTATCCATTCGTGCTTTATCCTGTCTCGTGTCAGGAGCGATATCATCCCGGCTTTGATAGCGTCTCGCATTAGATGTTCAGTCTGCAGCTCAATCTTGAATGAGAAGCGCTGCTCGAACCTCACTGCCCTGAATGCCCTCGTCGGGTCATCAATGAAACTACGCTCATGCAAGATTCGTATCAACCCGCACTGCAAGTCCGGTATGCCCCTGCAGACATCAAGCACATCGCCGAACCTACTAGGTGTTATGTGAACTGCTATGGCATTGATTGAGAAGTCACGGCGTAGTAAATCTTCCTCGGCGCTTGCCGGTTCAACTTCTGGCAGGACAGCCGGGCGCTCATACCGCTCTCTTCGGCATGTAGCAATATCAATGCGCCTTCCATCAGGCATGTGAAGTGTAGCTGTAAAGAAGCGCTCATAAACGGTCAACTTAGCACCATATGTTTCGGACAACTCCCTTGCAAGCGCAATCCCATCACCCTCAACCATGATGTCTATGTCAAGGTTGGGTTTGCCAAGGATAAGGTCTCGGACAAATCCGCCAACAATGAAAGCCCTCCATCCTGAGCATTCTGCAATATGCCCAATCGTAAAGAGACGCTCTATAAGCCATCTTGGAAAACGCTCCATCATCAACGCGCTAAGGTTCAACCTAACCTCACCTTCAGATACAGCGGCGCGTATTACCGCCCTAACACAAAGCTGAGACGCAATATCTATCAAGCAAGGCACACCATAAAGCCTATGGTTGGCTGGCTCGGCGCGGCAAGCTGCGCCTGCCAGCACGCAGGTCCTCCATCAAAGCTTCGTAAGAAGCCCTCTCCAAAGGCAGCTCAACTGGCTCGCGAAGTATTGTGGACATGATGATGGCATTGACAAGCTCAACCGACTTTATCCCCTCCTCACCGCTGACCAATGGCTCTCTATCTTCAACTATTGAATCAATGAAGTCCTTAACAAGCGCTGCATGCCCCCACTCCTCTTGCGGCGCTTGCACATCCTGCCAAGTAACTTCGGGTGGCTTGCCCCATGCTTCTGGGCATGTCCGAATGAAGTCAAAAAGTGCCCCATCAATCTTAGCCAGCCGTATGTTTCCGTCGTAAATTAAACAACCCATTTCGCCGCTCACCTCAAACCTTGACATGCCCGGATGGTTGACAAGAGATGCCTGAAAGAGCACCTGTGCTCCATTCTCGTAAACGAAAATAGCGCTCGCCAAATCCTCCGTCTCAATTTCATGTGCAAATGTTTCTGCCATGCCAAATACGAGCTTTGGCATGCCCATCCACCATTGGTATATGTCAAGGTCGTGCACTGCCTGATTTATAAGCACACCTCCACCCTCACCCCACCATGTGCCCCTCCACGCCCCAGAATCATAGTAAGCCTGTGTGCGCAAGCTGAGCATCTCATATAACCCGCGAGATATTTCGCCCAACTCCTGAATGAGCTGCTTGACCAACCTATCTTTTGGATTGGTTCGCCTTTGAAAGCCTACAGCGAGTTTCTTTCCGAGCTCCCTTGCCACCTTTGCCATCTCGTCGGCTTCCTTTACGGTGACTGCAAGCGGCTTCTCGCAGAATACATGCTTTCCAGAGCGAAGCGCTGCAATGACCTGCTCGTAATGCAGGAAGTGCGGCGTGCATATGAATGCGGCATCCATATCATCACTGATAAACTGCTCAAAGTCGGTGAACAACTTTTGCACACCAGCCTCCTCACCGACCTTCTTAAGCAATTCCTCATTGACATCGCACAGAGCGCTAACTTCAACCCCTTCCATCCTTTTTAGCGCCTGAAGGTGTATCCTACCCATGCCCAACCCAACAATGCCGACCTTAACGCTCCCCTTCATGATGATCACCCCTTACCCAGCGTGTTAGACATCACCATAACCTGCCATGTGAGCTAAGTTTGCCGGCACCAAATCCCGGCAAGGAGTGATGTAGCTTTTTCCTTTGGAGCTAACATTGATTTGCGAGCATCCTCCATCTCTCAATGAACGGCTTTAGATGCCGTGGGAGTTCGCCCTCTCTAATCACGAGTTTGCAGGGGCGCCTCTCACCCGCCACCTTCTCCATGACCTCAATCCAATCTCTCGGGATAAGTTTCAGCGCCTCTTGGACAAGCTGCGGTATGCGCTCAGGGAATTGGAGCATCATCTGATAGAGCTGATTCAGCCTTGTGTTTTCCCATTGCCTGAGCAGTTTAAATCCGCGCATCCTGAGAACTGTAACATAAACGCTATCAATGCACGCTGCTTTCAAACTCCTGAGAAAACCGCTCCCACGCCTCAACTCATACTTGAGCGTGTTCCAATTTGGGAAGATGGCTTTTAGTATGTGCCCAATTGAGTAGAAGTGTTTCATACCCTCCATAGCGCATCTTTGAATTTCATACAGGCTCATCTTGCCCGTGTTTACTCTCGCATAATGCCCATTCGTGAAAAGCCAATTTAGGAGTTCGTAGGGTGGTTGGAATGGCTTGAATGCTCTCTCCCATTGCCTCATCGTCTCGTAATCCTGAGAGCCGGGCAACTCAACGAGACATGTTATCTGTATGGTCTCAATGCCCATGCGCTTCGCCCATTGAACCGTCCTGAAGATACTCTCCCTTGTATCTCCGGGTAAGCCGCATATGAACATACCGTGAATCTTTATGCCGTTAGCGTGCAACTGCCTTATTGCCTCCTCCATATCCTTGAGCGATTGCTGTTTCTCAGAGGCGCGCAGTGAGTCCTCACTTATGCTCTCAAACCCGATGCACCACCACTCGCACCCAGCCTCCTTCATAAGCTTGACCAATTCAAGCCTTTTAACTGCTGCCACTTCGGCTTGGCATGTCCATTTTATCGGCAGCCTGCGCTTGATGATCTCGTTACAAACGCCACGCGCCCAATCTTTTATAGCCGGGAAGTTGTCCGACGAGAAAAAAATCCATGTGACGCGGTTGTTATCTCTGCCTTGGACTTTTAAGGCGTGTTCAATTGCATCAACAACCTTCGCCGGGTCTATGCTCCTATTACCTCTTCCATCCCTCGGCCATACGGCGCACCATGTGCACTTCCTCGGACAACCATACATGCCATGAATTGAAATGACATGCCCTCTCTTCACGCCGATGACCTTTTCCCACTTCGGTAACGGCAACTGATTTAACTCCTCCCTCGTCATAAGCTGCGCTGGTGGATTGTGTATCTTTTCATCCCCGAAGCGATATGAAAGCCCATGTATGCTTTCAAGGCTCCTTCCACCCTCAAGCGCCTCAAGTAACTCAACCAAGCTTTTATAGCCTTCACCCCTAATGACATACGGGACATAGTCAAGCGCCTCTGTGGTAGGGGCAAGCGTCTCCGGCGTCATGAGCGCATGGGCAAAATGGAAGCCACCGGCAACAACCGGCATACCCATATCCGAGAGCTGTTTTCCGAGTATCAATCCATAGGTGGCTGTGCAGCTCAACACGGATATGCACGCCATATCAAAATTTCGCGCTATCTCATCAACCTCAATTGGAGCCCCCTCACCACAATAGACAACAGTGTCGTAACCGAGCGAGTCAAGCAATCCAGCCATTTGAGGTCCCGCCCTCGGTATCACCCATCCCTTGAAGACATGTTGGTCTCCATACCCGTATGGGAAGCGAGCTGGCTCTAACCATGCTATGCGCTTAATTTGCCTACGCGCCATCACATGCCACCTCTTACTTTTGGAAGCCAACCGTGAATTCGGTGAGTGGAAATCCAAATTAAAGCTTGCCTGCAACACTTCAATGTAACAGTTGGAGCTACAGATGTAAAATGAAGTTTCGGTTATATGGCGAAGTTGCGACAAACACACTACGAGCCAGAATTGAGGTGACATTTGAATGGCTCACCGAATTGAGATTGAAAAGCTGCCTCTGAAAGCGCCTGCCGAGGAAATTGAAGCACGCAATATAGCGATGATTATCGCTTGGTTGCTCATACCACCGTTGGTCATGTGGATACATCACGCTGAGATAAGGCTTGGTGGGCTCCGCGGGCACACTGCGCTTGCAAATACAGCCCTTCCTGTTGGAGCGTTCTTCACGCTTTGCACATTGGTGCTGCTCAACAGCGCCTTGGCGAGGATTAAAGCGAGTTGGCGCCTGAGACAATGTGAGCTCATCCTGATTTATGCGGTGCTTGCTTCTACGACCGTCATTGCCTCATCTGGCGGGATGCACTTCCTCGTTCCGGCGTTGACTGCGCCAGTATACTACGCCTCTCCGGTGAATAACTGGGAGGAACTGTTTTGGAGCTACATACCAACTTGGTTTGCGCCACAAGATAGGGAAGCCATACGGATGTTCTATATTGGTGGCACATCCGTTCCAATCGTTCACTGGCTTCTGCCAATGGCTGTCTGGAGCGCTTTCACGATCGCCATAATGCTGTTCACACTATCGCTGTGCATTCTGTTCAAGCGGCAATGGATTGAGCGCGAACGCCTCACATTCCCGACCGTAGTCCTTCCAGTTGAATTGACAAAGCCCGGATTTGAGGCACTGCGCAACCGTTCACTTTGGCTCGGATTCATAATGGCATTTGTGCTTGGAAGTTGGAACACACTGAGCATGAATTATCCTTCGTTGCCGATGATTGATGTCCGAGGCACAAGGCTTGATGTGGGCAGATATCTTACGGACAGACCTTGGAATGCCATCGGCTCAATGCCGATGACCTTCTACCCTTTCATAATCGGGATCGGTTACTTGCTCAGCTTGGAGGTTACCTTCAGTTGCTGGCTGTTTTATTTTATCACAAAGCTTGAGGCAGTGTTTTGCGAGGCAATCGGCATATCGCAACTTGGGCGCGGTGGCATAAGCCGTTACCCATACATTGCCCACCAAGGTGCTGGCGCATTCTTAGCCATCGCATTGCTCAGTGTTTGGATCGGCAGGACATATCTTGCTCAGGTGCTTCAAACCATACTTGGAAAAAGCGGCACCGCACAAGAGCGCAAAAGCCTTATCATAGCGCTTGCGATGCTCATCTCATCCTTTTCCTTCCTCATCTTTTTTGCACGCGCTGCCGGGATGAGAGCAACGGTTGGAGCGCTGCTTTTTGCGCTCTCTTTCACATATATGCTCTCGGCAACACGCCTTAGAGCTGAGGCAGGTAACGCATGGCTATTTGGACCTCACGCCGACCCGTATACGCTTGTGACGACGACACTCGGCACTAATGCGCTCACACCGCGCGAGCTCACCATCATGGCATACTTCCGAAACATAGCGAGCTTTGACCTGCGCTGCCTGCCGATGCCGCACCAAATGGACGCACTCAAAATGTCGGGTATGATCAACCTGAACCAAACCAAGCTTCTTTGGGGCATAATCATCGGCACGCTCATTTGCGTTCCCACAGCCTTTTACGGTGCCCTGTCAGTCTGGTATAACCTCGGTGCGGCTGGGAAAGCCGATGTGTGGAGAGTATACATGGGGCGAGAACCATTCACGATGCTTGAAAGCTTCCTTCGCCAACCAGTCCTTCCGGATATTCGCGAGACAATAGCTGTGGCAATCGGATTTATGGTGACATGCATGCTAACATTTGCAAGGGCTCATCTTCTCTCAATTCCGACGCACCCTTTCGGATACGCTGTCGCCAACACAGCTACGATGCATAAAGTATGGCTGCCATTCATGATCTCATGGGCATTCAAAGGTGTGCTGCTGAGATACTTTGGGACGACAGCATATAGGCGTGCATTGCCATTCTTCCTCGGGTTAATACTTGGAGACTTCGCTCACGGTGGTCTGTGGACACTTGTTGGGTGCTTTGTTCCAAACATGCGTGTCTATCCGATGAACTGGTAAATTGAACTTGTGTGCACCAACTTAACATCGGCGCTATACTGTCAATGGCATGATTGGCGCGCCAATTTGATAACTTTTGGCGGCTCCAAATTGGGTTGCATTACCACAATGGTCAAGGATGGGGAAGAATGCTGAAGTCGTGCTTGAGTTTCTCACATTGGTTGCATCACCAATATGGTCAAGGATGGGGTGAGCCGACGGTGAACCGAGTGAAGACATTTAAGGCGTTAAATTTGTGCATGCTTGTATTGATGGTTGCTGCTGCAATTTGTTTAAACGGCTGTGGTGAAAGCCTTGAAGAGAAGAAGGAGAAGGTGGCAAAGGCGGTAAAGGAACTAAAAGCCAACCCGGAGAACTTCAATGAGCTGTATGAGAAACTGTTCAAGGACTACGCCGATGTTGCCGTTGAGCCGGTTGGAAAACTTCTAAGTGACAAAGATGCGAGGGTGCGCTACGCTGCTGCCGTCATGTTGGGCAACTTTGCGAAGTCTGGAGGCATAGTTTACCTGCGCGAGGCGAGGAAGGATGAAGATGCAAAGGTCCGTGCAGCTGTGGCTGAAGCGCTCGGAAAGATAAAGGGTGGTGAGGCGACAAGAACACTGATTGAGATGGTTAGGGATGAAAATACGGATGTGCAAATTGCGGCGATTAAGGCGATGGGCGGCTTGGATGATGAGGAAGCAGTGCCGGTATTAATTCCGTTTCTCGGTGACGAACGGAAGGCTGTGAGGGATGCAGCGGTTGAATCTCTGAAGGGGCTTGGAGCAAAGGCATTAAGAGCGGTTGTTCAAACTGCGGAGCTTGGCAGCGGCATCGCCAAGGAGGAAGCAAAGCGCGCCCTAAAGCTAATTTGCGAGCGCTTTAGAGCCGCATTAGACCCACAGAGCAGTGAGGGCAAGGATAGGCTCGTAAGGCGCGACATGTGCCGTTACTTAGGGCAGTTGAAATACAAATTGGCTACAGCTGATTTGATTGAGCGCCTTTCGGACTCAGACCCAGATGTGAGGGCAGCTGCAGCTGAAGCACTCGGAAAAATAGGAGCGCGCGCTGCGATTGAGCCCCTGAAGACCCAGATGAATGACAAAGCCGAGGAGATGAAGGTCAGATTGAGCGCCGCTGTTGCCCTCGGAAAGATGGGCGACAAAGAGGCGATTGATTTTCTCGTCAACATGCTCACCGAACAAGACGAGAGTTTGCGGGTGCGTGCGGCAAGCGCATTATCCGAAGTTGGTCTACCGGCAGTGAGAGCATTGCTGAGCGCCGTTCGCTCAAAGGAGGATTTAAAACGCTGGGGAGCTGCAAAGGCATTGGGTGAGATGCGCTGCAAGGACGCTACCAAGGAGCTTATCAAAGCCACAAAGGATAAAAGTGAGGATGTGCGCATCGCTTCCGTAATATCCCTTGGAAGAATTGGCGACCCTCAAGCAGTGCCGGCTTTGCTTGAGGCATTGGAGGATGAATCAAGTAAGGTGCGCTGGCATGCATATGGCGCTTTACAGCGATTCGGCGCTGAGGCGGGCTCGGCTGCCATTGAAGCACTGCAGCAAATAAAGGGTGTGGAGGCAAAGGAACACATAATAAAGCTACTTGGCATTTGGAAGGTGAGCTCAGCTGCCGATGAACTGCTGAACCAACTGCGCCACAAGTCTGAGAGAGTGCGCTCAGCTGCAGCATGGGCAATCGGTGAAATTGGTGCTACTGCAGGTGCTAATGCGCTTTTGAACCTGCTCAGAAGCGACGAAAGTATTGATGTGAGGCGTGAGGCTGCACATGCCCTCGGCAAGCTGAGGTATAAACCGGCAAGGGGTTTGTTGCTTGAGGCGTTTGTTATAGCTCGGGATGTCTCCCTCAAAGCCGCATGCGCAAACGCACTTGCGATGATTGATGGACGCGCATATTCGGACGCAGATTTACTTAAGGAAGCAATGAAGAGCATACCGAATGAGAGTGTGCGCAACAGCGCGGCAGCACAACTAAGGCGTATTGAGCAGGTGCCAGCAATGTAAACTTTACCGATCTCCAAATGCCCAACCATTGACATCACCCACTAATAATTCAACGGCTTAATTGACGAAAGAATTGCTTTGCAGCATTATTTTGCAGGGTCAAACGACTGCCCGTCAAAAACAAAAACTGCTGACAAAGAGATGGGAGACGCTGCTCGCTACCATTCATGCATTTAAGGCGAGGCGGTAGAGGATGCCATCCAATCCCGAATTGATGAAGTTGCTTGTGCGCGATTTGCTCACGCTGCTCTTTATTGCAGCTGCGTGCTACACCGATTGCCGATACAGCAAAGTGCCAAACAAGCTTACATTCCCATCCATGGCTGTTGGCATTGTGACAAATCTGTTATTGGATGGTAAAATTGGTTTGGCAAACTCGCTCATCGGGTTGTTGGTTGGACTGGGTGTATTCTTCGTGCCGTTTGCTATCGGATGGTTTAAAGGTGGTGATGTTAAATTCTGCATGGCAGTTGGTGCTCTTAAAGGTAGCGAGCTCATGTTTTGGGAGTCGTATCCATTTTGGGCGTTTCTTTACGGGGCGGCAATCGGTGGGATAGTGTCAGCAGTTGTGTTGATAAGGCGGCGGCTCGGTTTGAAGCCTTTTGTGCGCCTCATGAGCTACCTTCACCTGCGCTATGTTGCGGGTGTGCCAGTTGAGTATGAGCATGAGGATGAGACGCGCTTTCCGTATGTGTTAAATCTTGCTCTTGGATGCATTCTTGCGATGGTGTTGGAAGCATCTTTTGGACATGCAAACCCACTCTTCAAGGCAAGGTGAGACACTGTGCCAAGAATGCTCAGAATATCAATCCTCCTTGGTTTGATGTTTGTCATCTTCCTCATTGGGCGTATCTTTTGGATAAGGAGGACGACACCGCCACCAAAGCCGGTGATTGAATATGCAAAGGTTGTAATAGCTTCCGTTGATATACCAGCCCACACTGTCATAACCGGCGCAATGCTTCGTGAGGAGAGGCGCCTGCCAAAAGAAGTTCCAGAAGGGTCATTCGCCAGAATTGACGATGTTATAAACCGTGTCGCCAAGGTGGACATATTCGCCGGAACACCTGTAATGCGAAGCGATGTCACGCAACCGCTCTCGCAAGAGGGTTTGGGCGCACTCATACCCGAAGGCTATGTGGCAGTTGCATTGCCAATAGACAATGAAGCCCTATACCGCATGCTGAGGACTGGCGACCATGTGCGCATAATCGCCTCCTTTGGCGGGTTGCTTTCCCAAACGATAGTTGAGGATGCGGTTGTGCTCGGCGTTGATACGAAGGTGATGAATGTTGAACTTTCAATGCGTGGTCAACCGCCACAAGCCGCTCAACAACAAGTGCAACAAGAGCAGCAAGCTCAGCAGCCATCACCACTTCGCACCCTCTTGCTGCTTGTTCGCCCTGAAGAGGCTGAAAGGATAGCACTCGTCAGCGCTCAAACAAATGTCCGAATTGAATTTTCACTGCTCTCGTCTCGCCCACCGGTTCCAACACCTGTTCCTAAAGCGCCACAAAAGCGCCCGACGATGGCAAGTGATATTCACCCGGCTGTTGAAAGGATAGCTGCAAAGGGAGCTGGGATGGCGCTTGAAGACCTTGATAAGGTGTTCGGGAGAGCACGCCAACCGACTCTGCCAGTGCCACAATTGCCGCCTGTAGACCCGGCACAAATTGCAGCCAATGTGCACGGCAAGCTGCTTTCAGATTTAGCACCGCAAGTGCGCAGCATACATGAGGAACAAGAGCGCCTCCGTCAGGAAATGCACGCAATGCGAAGGGTTGTCACGAACGCTGTTACAGATGCCCAATTGAAGCAGCTCATGGTTGAAGTTAATGAGCGCTTAAAGAATGTTGAGAAAGAGATTGAGAGTATGAAAGCCAAGCCACTGGAAGTTGTAACACCAACTCCACCGGAGCAAAAAGAGACGGTGACGATATTTCTTGGGACGCAGTCCATACGAGCTCCAGTTGGACAGCCAGTTGAAGCAGCACCATTAAGGCAGTAATTGCGGCTAATAAAAGGTTGGGGTGAAAAATATGGAGAGGTGGGATGGAGTTAAAAATGCCATCGTTGCAACGATTAGCTTGATGCTCTTAACGGTAGGTGTGGCGCGATGTGAGGGGACAGCGATTGATGTTCCGTTGCGCATGGAAGTTGGCGAGATTATTAAGCTCTCAATTGGAGCCGATTTTGATTTTTCCGTCACAGACCCAACTGTAGTGCGCCCGCGCAAAGTTGGAGATGCGCTCATGATTGAAGCCATTAATGTGGGTCAGTCACGGATTTTCGTTGACTCAATTGGCAAACGATTTTGCTTCTTTGTGCAGGTTGGCGCAAAGGTGAGCCAGCCACAAAAGGAACCAGAGAAGCCAGCTGTGACTCCAATTGCACCATTGGTTGAGCAAGTGCAGCGTGCCATTGGGTTGCCGACTGTGCAAGTTAGAATGGAAGCCGGAAAGCTCGTCCTTGAAGGCAATGTCGCAAGCGAAGCCGAAAGAGAACGCGCTGAGAGAATTGCGCTCCAGTTTTCACCAAAGGGTGTCATCAACAACATAGTTGTGGTAAAGCAAAAACAAGTTGAGCTACAACCTGAAGTTGTGAACATAAGCGCTTTGACCAACCCAGTAGTTATGACAGCCCCCGGTGAGGGCAAAAGGATTAATGTTGAATTGCCAGTTGGAGTTAGCATGCTCATTGAAGCTACAAAGGGAACGATTGAGCAGGTGGCAATCGGCAACCCCGAGCTTGTTGGTGTTATGGCGCCATCAAAGCTTGAGTTGCTGCTTGTCGGGAGGAAGGAAGGTCAAACGAATGTGATCGTTTGGGAGAGGGTAAAGGTTGAGGGCGCAGAGAGGCTGTTATGGACAAACTTCTGGTTGCACATAATCACACTGCCGGAGAGGAGACCGCCAGAGGTTATTAAGCCAAAGCCAACTGTTGAGGAGATAAGGATGAGGATTGAGGATGCGCTTAATATCCCAACTATTAAAGTCTCAGTTTATCCGCACGATGAGGGCTTTGTGGCTGTGCTTCGCGGTGAAGTGGAGACGGATGCAGAAGCTGCCTTCGCCGAGCAAGTTGCATCGCTATGGGCAACAAAAGTCATCAAGCATATCAAAGTGAAATATGTTCCAGTGCCTATCCCGCCTGAGGTTGAGAAAGCAAAGAAGATACGGGACATGATAGGCATGCCACAAGTTGAGGTCAGGATAATTGATGACAAGATAGTTTTGACTGGCAAGGTCAAGCGAAAGGAGGAAAGGGATAGGGCTGAGGAAATCGCAAAGCTGTTTGGGGCAGTAGTAAATCAGATTGAGGTGGAGAAGCCAAAGACAGTTCAACAGGTAATGGTTGAGGTGCGCGTGCTTGAGGTATCAAAAACGGCTCTTGATAAACTCGGCGTGCAAATCGGTGAGCAAATAACCGTTGGAGTAGCTCCGGGAGCTGCTGGAATAACCGGTGTCAACATTGAAGCCGGGCAAGTCACATTTGGTGAGACACCACAGACGCCACCTGGTGCCGCATTTGGAGTTGCGGTCCCCGGAGTGTTTACAAGGCTATCGCCGCTGGCTATACGGCTAAACATGCTCATTGAGAAGGGTTTGGCGAGGCTGCTTGCCCGCCCACAGCAATTTGTCCTTGAGGGGACAGATGCAACCTTCTTAGTTGGCGGCATGGTGCCAATACCGGTTGCTGCACTCGTCACTGGAGCTGCAGCTGGAGCGCTTGGTGGCGTTCAGTTTGCCCCGTTTGGAATTATGCTTACGCTTCACCCACGCTCAACGGATGCCGGTGAGATATTCGTGCACTACCGAGTTGAGTCATCGGCACCGGATTATGCCTTAGCCACCACAATCTACGGGGCGAGGGTGCCGGGATTCAGAATGCGCCGCCACGAGGACAGAGTCCTGCTAAGGGATGGTGATACTCTCGTAATATCCGGTCTCATTCAGGAAGAGGACAGACAGGCTTGGAGGCGCTTGCCATTCCTATCATCAATACCAATTATCGGGGAGCTGTTCAAGAGCCGTGAATTTCAGCGCTTGCAATCTGAGCTTGTGATAACGATGACAGTGCGCCTGTTTGACGAAGTTGTGAGTGAAGAGGCATTACAGCTTTACGAGGAGGTCTTAAAGCTGCCGCCATTGCCAGCACCTGCCATGCCGGCATTCGGGATTGGTGGCTTCGGTGCCGGAGCAATTGGCGCACCATTTGGGGTCGGCAGATAAGCAGTTGGCAAAGCCATAATGGTTAATGGAGCGGGCGCGATTTTGGCAGTGTGCTATTCACTGAAACCATAACGAGGTGATAAAGCTGTGCCAACAGTTATAGTGGCTGACAGCTTGACTGAGTCAAGAGAGAACATAAAGACGATCCTTCGCGCTGACCCGACGATTGAAGTTATTGGGGAAGCACGGGATGGAGACGAAGCATTACAGCTGGTCAAGTCGCTAAGCCCTGATGTGCTTATACTTGATGCTAACATTGCTGGAATTGATGCCATTGAAGTGACGGAGAGGGTGTCACCGAATGTCGGCGTCATAATCATATCGCTGCACGATGACAAAATACTGCTCAGGCAATTGATGCGTGCGGGGGCAAGCGATTTCTTGCTCAAGCCAGTCGCGAGAGACGAGTTAATTGACGCTGTCAGAGTGGCGGCAATGCGTGTTCAAAGGTATAGGGCATTAGCTGCCGGTGGGTCTGAGGGGCGTGTTGGTCAAATCATAGCCGTCTACAGCCCGAAGGGCGGCTCGGGAAAGACAGTTATTGCATGCAACTTGGCGGTGGCACTGGCAAGACATCACACTGGTCCTGTGTGCCTCGTTGATTTGAACTTGCAGTATGGCAATGTTGACATGGTTTTGAATTTAATGCCGCAGCATACAATAGCAAGCTTGGCTCAGAGGCAAGGCGAGCTTGAGCTTGAAGTCCTTGAAAGACACTTAACCACACATGAGGACTCCGGATTGCAAGTGCTCGTTGCACCATCAACACCGCAGTATGCGGAGACTGTGACCGTTTACCTTGTTGAGCAGGTGCTATCATTGCTCCGAAAGGGCTTTGACTACATCATCGTGGATCTACCAACAGTCCTTGAGGACTACTCAATGGTTGCCTTGGACACAGCCGAGTATATCATCCTCGTCACAGAGCTTGATGTGCTTGCAATACATAACACGAGGGTCGCCCTTGAGATACTGCGCCAACTGTATTCTCCCGAACGCATCAAGGTCGTCCTCAACCGCGCAAACAGCCAAGTTCAAATAACCCCGGAGAAGGTTGAGGAAGTTCTCGGTTGCACATTGCTTGCGCGAATTCCAAGCGATGGTCGCCTCGTCGTATCGTCCGTTAACAATGGGATACCGTTCGTATTGAGCCATCCGAACGCCGAGATATCACGCTCAATCGTGCAATTGGCATACGCCATTATGGGAAGAGAGGCGCCAATCGGTGAACTCGTTCAGCCAACCAAACAGAAGCGGCGCATACCTGTAATCGGTCCCCTGATTGACTACCTCCTCGGACCAAGCTAACGCTGCTTTCAAGAATAGGGGTCACGCAGTTGAATTTGGGGGCAGACGAAATACGCCCCAAATACTTCAGTCAGGTTTAACCTGCCCACGCAGTTGGAAAAGTTTCCTGCTGCTCTCCAATGCCTTTTGAACCACGAAACGATTAAAAACATCACAATTTAGCGCAGCCACTTACTTGCGATGGAAGTTAAAGACCCTCTTGGACAAGCCACAGCGATAGGCTGGCTAAAATGTTACCCTAATTTTTGAAAGCGGTGTTAGGTATGAGTCGCTTCAGACACGAAATCCTTTAAAGCCGTGGAAATCCCTGTTCGGGCTAAAGCCCCTCATACACCGCTTGCATGCCCGTTCGTAGTGATTTTCGTGGGGACTATTATTGCCTATTTAGAGCACCTCTGGCTGCACAACTCCTAAGTGGTATAACCTCAAACCCTTACGGCATAGCTGAGCTGTGAGCGAGATGCGTTGCAACACCTGCAAGAGGAATTGCAATTATATGCCATTGGCGATAATGCAAAGCGGCACCTTGAGGGGCTGACTTTGCACATCTGAATCCTATGAGCGGTGATCGTCCCCATGGATAGTGAGTGCCTCTAAATGTGCATCGTAAAGAAGATGGGTAGTTAGCCCAAGAACCACCCCTGTGCACCTTCAACTTCTCGCCGTAGAAAGGGTCATAGACGGTGCCCACCTTTGCGCCCGGATATGGCTTATACCAATCAGAAGTCCACTCAGCTACATTCCCAACCATATCGTAGCATCCATATGGGCTTACACCTTGAGGGTAACTTCCAACAGGCTTTAAACCCCTGTGCCCACCATTGCAGAACTTGTAAGGGTTGTTTTTGTCATCGGTGAATTCGTTACCCCATGGATACATTCTCCCATCCGTGCCCCTTGCAGCTTTCTCCCATTCAGCTTCCGTTGGAAGACGCTTCCCAGCCCATTTGCAATATTCAACTGCGTCATACCAACTCACATTGTTCACGGGAAACTTGTCCTGTCCCTCGGGATACTTCCCGCCGCGCCAATGCGGTGGTGGTGGATAGCCTGTGGCATCACAGAAGCGCTTATACTCCTCGTTCGTCACCTCGTAGATGTCAATGTAGAATGAGGGCACATAAACTTTGTGTGCCGGGTATTCATCCGCATACGGACCTGCCTGTCCGCCGATGTAATTAATACCCATGATGAACTCACCAGCGGGAACAAGAACCATGTTTGGCGGAGCGCTATCTCCAGTTTGAGATTGCGAGCATAGCGCTAATACGCCGATTAGGGCGACAAGGTGAAGGATAAATACACTCCCGACGCATAACAACGCACATGTCTCTCTTTTGGACCTCACAATCACATCACCCGCCATGCGCTCTTATCTTCCCGATAAGTATCAGAGAATCCACACCATATCTCATAGATTGGCGGAGCGCATCCCCTTGGAGCATTTCCCAGCGCAGTTCATAGAGGTTGGACTTTCAATAATGTGCACAAGTTGCATTTGAGCCGGCGCGGGGATTTGAACCCCGGACCTGAGCATTACGAATGCCCCGCTCTGCCGCTGAGCTACGCCGGCACTGGCTTCAAATCCAACAACTGATTTTAACGCTGTCACTCACCAGTGCAAAGAACATTTGATGCCATCATATGAGGGAAGGAGTTATACATTCGGCGTTGCCTTTTAGGCGGACTATAGCCCTTAAAATTGCGGGTGGCTTAGCAGCCACCTCTGCACTCAACTGTGCAACTCATAAGTGACGAGTCTCATGCGCAATTTATGCACCGTTATATTGGTGTGTAGTATGTGCATCTTGCACATGCTCTTATGGGGTTTAAGCCCGTGCTGCTTTTCATCACTTTTGCGCTTCCTGTGTGGATGCCTCATCCGGCCGTGTTTGCGTCTCCTTAAGTGCTAATCCTATTTCCACGACACCTTCACGCTCATTCCAAACGACCGGCACATCAAACACGCGTTCAAACAGGCGAGCCGGCACAATCGTTCGGTTAAGCAGCAGGAACGGAGGTGGCTTTAGGAGCACCTGTTCATCATTGATCAAAGCTGCCGGATGATTAATCCTCAGATGGATTTGCTTACCATCCCATTGAGCGAACACTTTCCTTTCTCCACTTATCCAGTCAACCGAGCCCCCGGCAAATTCAACGATTGCCCTAAACGGAGTGAGAGCAACCCCGAAGAACAAATATGGTTGGACATCGGAGTCAACTGTTTGCCCACTGCATCTCACCAATATCGGCATGTGCGGTATCACGAGCATTTGCCCACGGCGCAACTTGACTGGCTTGTGAAGGTTGTTTGCATCCATCAATTGACGCAGCGTCAATCCGAACTTGCGTGCCAAGCTGCAAAGTGTATCTCCGGGTTGGACTGTGTATGTGAAACTCATTTTCCGTCTCGCGATGATAACTCTTGTCTGTTCCCTAACGCTTCTTGAATGTATGGTCGGCAATGCAGCTGGTGTTCGCCGTAAAATTCCCACATCAACCATCCTTGAACGCTTCGTTGGAGTTGCATCCGGCAATGCAACTTGTGCTCGTGCAACCTGCGCGCGACTGTGACTGGGCAAAGCCGCAGCTGGTGGCTGTTGCAACGGCACTTTACGAACCTCCACTTGTTTTGGCAGTGTGCTCGCAATAGGCATCCGAGCGCCAGATGGCTTTACCGACGCAATCCCATATGCTGCTAATCTTGCTACCATAGGAGCACTCACAACATATGTGCGCGCAATTGCCGGTAATGCCTTGCTTACATACGAGGAACACATTTGGGCAGCTTCGCCTCTGCCCGAAACTAACGGTTCGTGCAGCCTTGGTGGTGCCAAATGAGGTTCAACCGGCGACACCTCGGTGATAATTGGTATAGCCCTTGGCTTAGGCGGTTGAGTAACTTCTGGTTCAACAGAGTAGGCTCGCATTGCTTGGACAGTTTTCATATCGCCTGCAGCGGCATAACGAGATGCCAACGGCAACTTGGTCGGATTAAGCCAAACTGTATCAGGTGTTGCTGGCTTAATAGGCTTTTGAATTGTTTCAGCGCGCCCAATTGCCAATTCGGACATGCCCAACTTAGGGGCAGATATAGCCGCGATTGGACGAAGCGAGTATGGCAGCGCAACTTTTTCCGGCTGCATCAGCCTTGCATCCCTCTCAACATTTAGGCGTCTGTCAACGCTTGCAATGCCCGGCGAACTCAACATAGCCATACGAGATATGTTAGCCACTTCCCTCGGTTTGACAGCCAGCATTACCGCTTTTGCATCTGTTGGAAACCGTGAAACTTGAAAAGAGCGCACACGCCTTATTTCGCTGCCCCTCAAGTTCGTTCTAACCTCGCGAGCCAATGGTGGTAACCCAATGCCTAATCCCCTCGCCCTCAATTCCAACGACGCAACATATGGCTCATAGCCTGCCCTGATGAGCTGTGTAATTGATTCACCCCTCCCAACTAAGCTTGAAACCATCTCACCAGCCGACAACGGTCTTAGTGAGATAACAAGTGATGGCTTTCCCCTTGTTCCCAATTCCAACGGCGCAACGTATGGCTCATAGCCTGCCCTGATGGGCTGTGTAATTGATTCACCCCTCCCAACTAAGCTTGAAACCATCTCACCAGCCGACAACGGTCTTAGTGAGATAACAAGTGATGGCTTTCCCCTTGTTCTCAATTCCAACGGCGCAACGTATGGCTCATAGCTCTTCACCGTAAATTGAGCGGTTGATTCGCCACGAATCAAAGGCGTTGAAAGGAGTTGCTGCAAAGCCCTGCTTACGGCTAACCTTGCCGCCGATAGTTCAACAGTTGGCAACTGCCTTATCCCTGGGGGGATGGGTGCGGGTATAATTGTAATTTCCGAGGGCGGTTGCTTTGGCAGCGTCCCCATATCTCCGGGCTGCATCGGTCTCGTGATTATGACTGCTCCATTAGTTGGTTCCGCCAATTTGCTTTGACCACTTCTTGGGGGCACTTGCGGGCGCTGTATGACCGCCTCAGCGACTTGATTTCGCACCGTTACGAGCACCTCTGGTGAGACGCCTTCCTGACCCTGTCCATCCACAGCCCATGCCTGAAGGATGTAAAGACCGTCGGGGAATACTGGTGAGCCACCAGTCACAAGAGTTGTATCCCAAAACACCGTTGCTTCATATATTCGCTCCCTCAATACTCCACCCCTCGCATAAATTATGCTGTGCTTCTGCCTTGCGTCTTGTGAAATTGCTCTAACACCAACCTGGGTGAGTTGCCTGTCATCCTCAAATCTTGCAATGATTGCAACTACGCCTTTGACGACCGAGCCACTTTTGGGGGAGAGTATCTCAGCCTTCGGTTTGGTCGTATCGGCGCCCTTGTAAATTGTCACGCTCGCCTCGCCCATGCGGTTGTGAGCATCAAATACCCGTATGGTTATTGTATGTGGTCCATCACGGAAAAATGTTGCATCCCATTCAAGTGTCTCTTGAATTGATGTGGTTGGCGGATTGTAGCTTAGTCCCTCATCGCCCCTTATGCCGTCAACATAAGCTTCGGCTCGTATTAGTGGAGTCCCATCAGGACTCCAAGCTTGGTATGTGATTGGTATGATCTTCTCCTTCACGAATGTGGCGCCGTTTTGAGGAGAAATAATTTGGACTCGAGGATTGCTTTGTGAAGCATCCTGTTGCTCCGCAACGCCGTTGAACCATGTAAACAGGAGGCACATCGCAACAAGCATTAACCTTGCCCATTTACATCCTCGTTTACCCCTCTCACTCATCTTCAGCACCTCCCTGCACAGCACACGAATCCGCCTCAAAGCTATGTAACATAAAAAGTTCAGGCTATAGTGTAACTACCTTTTGTCACATTGTAAAGTGGCATCGCGACAAGGCAAAGGCATTTTAGCACCTTATGTGTCACCCTATGATTATGAAGCACAGTTTGAGCATGCGATTGCTGCATCAAAGAGCAAGATTACAAATTGTGCGGGCAGAATGCCAGCCATTCCTGAACTTCTTAAAGGCAGCGCGATGGCACTCTGAAGGGATGTGGCGGACTATTACTCGCCTATGCCTTGAATCACTGCGCTGCTTTCATTTCGCAACGGCGTTTATCGGTGATTTAAGCCATGCAGAATAATAGGGATTTGGAAAACGAGCGCTTACGCTCAAAGCTTGCGGCACTTCCAGATTGCCCCGGGGTATACATGTTCAAAGACAGCGATGGAAAGGTAATTTATGTTGGAAAAGCATCTTCGCTGCGCAACCGTGTCCGCTCATACTTTGCTTCAAGCGGCGAAAGAAATCCTTGGCATTACAAGTTAAGGCAACGCATACACGATATTGAATACCTTACGACGCGCACCGAGAAAGAGGCACTAATACTTGAGGGCAACTTGATAAAGTTTTACCGACCGCAATTTAACATACGCTTCAAAGATGACAAGCATTACCCATTCCTCAAAATACCATTTCAAGAACCATTCCCACCGCTTTTGATCGTCAGGGCGACGAAGGATGACGGGGCGTTATACTTTGGTCCCTTTACATCAAGCAAGGCGCTAAAGGAAACGATTGATATAATTAAGCGAACATTCGGCATGCGTGTTATGACGCTCGTTGGCAACAGGCGGTTGAGCGGTTGTCCATGGCGAGATACATCAAAGCTCATGCCGAGAGCTTGTTTGGAGTATCACATAATGCGATGTAGCGGTCCTTGCATCGGTGCAGTAAGCGAGGAAGATTACGGGAGGCTCGTCAAGGATGTTTGCGCCTTCCTTGATGGCAGGCACACACAGGTGATTGAAGAGCTTCGCCGCCAAATGATGGAAGCAGCACAGAAGCTTGAGTTTGAGCGCGCCGCCAAGATAAGAGACCAAATATTCGCCATTGAACGGGTAATTGAAAAGCAGAGCGTCGTTATTGGGGCTTGTGAGGATGTGGATGCCTATGGATATGCCGAAAAGGGTGGATGGGCATGCATACAAATGCTCACTGTGCGTTCGGGAAGATTGATAGGGAGTCAATCTTTCATAGTGCGCTCTCAGGATGCAAAATCGCCCGCAGACCTTCTCTCGGCATTCCTAAAGCAACATTATTCATCGCTTGTCCCAATACCGCAAAGCATCATCCTGCCAATGCCAATTGAGGATGCCAAAGTAATCTCAGAATGGCTTTCCGATAAGCGCGGCAGCAAAGTCACCGTGCAAGTCCCGTTGAGGGGCAAACTAAAGGAGTTGCTCAACATAGCGCAGCAAAATGCTGAGCAAGCTTTAGCTTCGGAGCTTGAACAAAGCGAGCGTGAACAGCGCTTCCTTCAAGAAGCTCTGGAATCACTACGACGCTATCTTGCCTTAGATCGCCAACCGAGGCGGATTGAATGCTTTGACATCTCAAACTTGCATGGGCATGTGGCTGTTGGCTCAATGGTCGTATTTCAAGACGGTCGTCCAGATAAGAGTTCGTATAGGCGGTTTACGATAAAGATGCATGAAGGCTTCCCGGATGACTATGCCATGATGCGTGAGGTGCTCAAAAGACGCTTTTCAAGACTGCTCACTGGAGATGAAAAATTCTCAACGCCTCCAGACATAGTGCTCGTTGACGGTGGCAAGGGACAAGCAAACTGCGCCATTCAGGTGCTAAATGAGCTTGGGTTAAGCAGCATAAAAGTTGCCGGGTTAGCTAAAGAGCACGAACTTATCTACCTTCCGAGCGAGCCGGCACCAATCGCATTGCCATACAATGACCCTGCATTGCTTCTCCTTCAGCGGATAAGGGATGAAGCGCACTCATTTGCAATAAGGCATCACAGGACAAGACGAAGGAAGTTTGCACTGCGCTCAGTGCTTGACGGAGTTCACGGCATTGGCAGTGTGAGGAAGCAAAGATTGCTGATGCGTTTTGGCAGCTTAGAAGAACTCAAGAGGGCAAGCGTTGATGAGTTGGCTTCTGTTCCCGGGATGACAAGAGATGTGGCTAAGAGGCTTTGGGAATTCTTGCACACAGAGCAAGCCAGTCATTCTGCGAACCTTGAGCAAACCGAAAGGGAGCACCGCTCCTGATCGCAACAATGGCGTTTCACCTTCAAAGGGTTTAACGGGCGAGGAACAAAAACAACCCGAAATATTGGTTGGCGCAACTCCGTGCAAAGCACTTAAATTGCAAAGTTGTTACGCAGTTGGCGTCGTTTTGCAAGTGGGGGAAAAGGTCTGCCCGAAAAGCACTGCAAAGATGAATAATTCAAACGGCTTGGCAACTTGGGTTAAATTACAGACCTACATGCAGGGGGTGCTTCAGCCCAGAACAAAAATCTTGGCTTTAAAAATTTAGTGGCTGAAGCCACCCCTACCTAACGACTTCATTCGTCTACGGTGTAGTAATCGTTAAAAAGCGAATTATGCTGGCAGCTTAGCAGCTGCCCACGGATTCAACTGCGCAGCTCCTAATTGCAGTTATGGGATTTGCAAGGTGGTGTGCCATAGTGGCTAAAGTGGCTAATATGACGCACCAGCTATTATTCCAAACCATTATTGCACTCCTTTTGCAACCCAAATTATGGGCACTTGAGAAGCTTGAGCCGCCATATGGATGCTACATTGGTGCGTTCATTGAATGGGATGAAATTGCGCGCGGCGACATAAAGCTGTTTGAGCAGTTGACCGGTAAAAAGCACGCAAGCTACATCACATATATTGGCTATGGCTCACCATTCCCAGTTAATTGGGTGCGCAAGGTGATAGAAGCAAACGCAATACCGCATATCGCATGGGAGCCAAACGACGGTTTGGATGAAGTCCAAGATGACGAATACCTGCGCTCATGGGCTCGTCAAGCAGCTCAATTTGAGTTCCCAATAATACTGCGCTTTGCCTCGGAGATGAACGGCGCATGGACAGCCTACTTTGGCAACCCAAGGAAATATGTCGCTAAGTGGAGACTGGTAGCCAAGGTCATGCGGATGGAGGCGCCAAATGTGGCTATGCTCTGGGCGCCATTCTGCATGCCGAGAGAAAACATTGATGCTTACTACCCTGGGGATGAATTCGTTGATTGGGTTGGCGTAAACATTTATAGCGTCTACTGTCACAACGGAAATCCGAACGAACCAGCACATTTTGAAGATCCAGTCATGCTGCTTCGGCATGTTTACAACACTTATGCACGGCGCAAACCAATTGCGGTTGCTGAATACGCTGCAACTCACTACTGCAAGGGCACGAGACGAGACACAACCGATTTTGCGCTCGTGAAGATGGCGCGCATGTATGAAGCGATAGCGAGAGAACTGCCGAGGGTGAAGATGATAAACTGGTTCAGCATGGACACGATAAAGGCTGGGCTCGCCAACAACAATTATTGCCTGACAAGCAACAGCTATGTGCTCGCTGCATACAGAGCGCTTATCTCCTCACCGCATTTTTTGAGCGAGCCATACTTTGGCAATTGGTTTACCCCAACGAAACTTTTGCCGCGCCAACCATTACGACTCCTTGAGCTTTCGCCGCCGCTGAGCGTGCCGAGGCAGAGTGTGTGGATTAACCATCCCAAGATTGAGCCTATGAAAGCCATGTTGAATGAGAGGGTAATCGGCACCTATGGGATAACACTTCTCGGATTGTGCAAGGGCGATATTGTTTATGGCTCACGGCTCGTATGGCTTCATGTTCCAAGAGGCATTGATGTGCGCTTTGTTTCATACAGGCTCAATGGTAGGGCGATCCTCTTGACTAACAAACGCCCATACTATGCGCGCATTGAACCAACAGATGGACAAAGGGTTTACTGCCTAAGCGCTTCGGTCTGCCTTAGCAATGGAGAGGTAATTACACTGCCCGAGGTTCAATTTGAGTTTGTCAACCATGGGACTGATACCATTTCTCAAAAATCAAGGTAACACCCAACCTGTGCAGCGTTGTGACTTGCCCACGATAGTCTTTAACTTCCGAAGCCCACAAGAGGCGACAATACCCCAATACATTGTGGGAGTTTTTGTCGCTTTGCGGCTAAAAGGAAAGCGTGGAAGGTATATTTCCGAAAACTTCAAATAGATAAGTTGGAATGCCCATGCTACTTTAGTTTCTTAAAATGGTGAAGGAAGCATCTAACCTGTGCAGCGTGTGTGTTGTCCCCGATGGTTGTTAAATCCTCATTACTACGGCTCCAAATGGCGACTGCCCTGAGGGATGAGAGTATAGTGCGGTAGTTTTGCCATTTAACGATACGAGGGACAACATGCCACCAGAACTTCCTTGCATGCGTGAACTTATACCGCATTAATTCTTGAGGCGGTGTAAAAGCTTAAACGGCGGTTAGGAGAATTCTCACGCCAACAATCCCAAGAGCACCTGCAAGCAAATGCAAAATCCAAATTGATGATATTCGTCCGGAAATTGCCGCGCCAATTTGCGCCCCAATTATCATGCCCACACCGATGACGGTTGAGTCAAAAATGCTGAATACAGTCCCAGAAAAAAGATGCGTCAACACTCCGACGAGTGAATTAAGGCACACAACGAGCATTGATGTAGCTGTAGCAATATGCGTTGGCATGCCAACTAACCCAACAAGCGCCGGAACCAGAACAATCCCACCGCCAACGCCAGCGAATGTGGCAATGCTTGTGACAGCGCATCCGATGAGGGCGACGATGATGACACCGCCTTTAGCGTCACAATGTATGCTGCTGCGCCTCACAGCAGGTGCTTCATCTGCGGAGCATTTAACGCACTCCCCCATTGAAGCGCTATGAGTTTCTTTCCTGAGGAACAGGTATGCTGACAGGGCTAAGAGCAGTATGCCGAAGGCAAGGTTAAAAAACTTTCTCTCCGCGATACCGGTGAGCAATGCGCCAACGACCCCTCCTGGGAGCGTGCCGGCAGCTAAAGCGCCGGCGCACTTGTATTTGATGCGCCCTGCGCGCGCATATGCAATTGACCCTGAGAGAGCATTCATAAAAACGGCTGTAAGACATGTTGCTGTGAGAGAGGATGGCTCTTCATATGGATGCATTAAAAGCAACACGGGCATAAGAATAAAACCGCCACCTGCGCCGATGATACATCCATACGCGCCGGCAAAAAGCCCAACCATCATAAGCAAAGCTAACTTCACGATTCATGCCTCACTTCCCTTGGAGCACAAAAGGGTTGCTTAAGTTCAGCATTCAAACCTCGGTTGCATGGCGTTTTGTTTGGTTCCTCTTTTGCTCCAACTGCTGCTTTAGTTCAACCGTTATTTCAACAGCGCGCCCCTTTCCAGCCGGGGTAATTTGGCGCTGAGCAGCCTCATAACCGTCAGCAGCAACATAGATGTAAAGTGTCGTAAGTGGCATCGCCTCAAATATGGCACAGCCATCCTCACCAGCCACAGAGAAAAATTGCCACCTCATGGCAGCCATCTTTTTCTCAACTGCTTTGCCCACACGCTTTTCAGCTCGCTCAAATAACCTCATCTGCAACTCAGCTATCTTCGGATTAAGTTCGTTGAGCGACACAAGCACTTTTGCGCCAGCAACCGGAATACCAGTCTCGGCATCAACAACGCGCACCTTCAGTGTTATGCCCCTCGTTACAACGACCCTGCCGACATCCGCCTTCAATTCATCAACCTCACGCTTTAAAATCTGCTCAACCACTTCATTCGGTAACTTCACAACTATTGGTGTGAAGCCCTCAACTTCAAAGGTGAGCGTGATTTCGCCTCCGGCAGCAAGTGCTCCTGCGATCCTGAGCGTTTCCTTGCGCATTCCCAAATCCCCAACAGTTACACTGAACCCACCATTCTCATCCGTCTCCGAACGGAGATCAAAAGTCATTGCCATGGCAAATTGATTGCCACCCTTGCCACGAAATTGCGCCCTCATATCTGTCACTCTAAACGGCATTCTCGCCAATGGCTTGCCATCCTCGTCAACGAGCTGCCCACTGACCTGCAATTTAAGCGCACCGCGCATCAAGCCCTTTACCCCTTCCAATGCCGGGCGCATCAATTCTACCGCGGTCAAGTCAACACGCAGCACTGCGTTGCCCTGCAATGTTACCCTTTGAGGTTTAAGCGATGTGGTGAGCAAGCGCTTCAATGGTTCAGGGACTCGAGCCATCCTCCCACTTATAGCTGCAACCTCATACTCACCGGCATCCAACCCGCGAACAAAATACATACCAAACTCATCCACTTGTGCGCGCTGCCAATCATTCTCGCCGACTTTGCGATATAGGACTTGAGCATCAACTCTAACTTCGCCTCCATCCGACTTAACCACGCCCCAAATCATGCTCCCGTCTTGAGAGCGCATTTGGCGAAGCGTCAACCAAACGCCGACACGAGCACCATCATTTGGCAGGCGCGTCTGAGATGTCGCTACGGTGCTATCAGCCTCATGCAGTGCGCGCACAGTATATGCGCCTGCAACGAGCCCCTCAAACTTGAACCGCCCGTCATTGTTGCTCGTTGTTGCGCGCGGCAGGTTGAAGCGCGCTCTCAATGTCTCATCAGATGAAGATAAGAAAACGGTGGCGTTAGCTTTCGGCGTTTGCCCATCGGTGTCAAACACAGTCCCGCTTATCTCTCCGGCAATCGATAGGGATTGAGATATATACCATGAAAGCAACATGGCAAAGCATATTGCTATTAAAGAACGCATCACAACTCACCTCGCGCAATTTTTTGCCGGTCGCTTTATTCAACATCTCACTTCATCAATTTTGACGCTAACTGGTTGTAAACACAACCAGATGAAGGCAAGCCCCGCAGCAAGGCTATTCCTGCGCGTTTTTGTGGCAGCTAACCGGGACAAAGTCAATTGCCACATTGGTAGCTTTAAACTCGTTATGCAGCAAACTTTTCTGAGTGAGCCATTGCGAGCTTCGGTTAACTCGTTTGGAAAAGCGCGCAAAATGGGGTGAGGGAAAATGAGCGTTGATACTTTTGATGTCGTCGTAATTGGTGGCGGACCAGGTGGCTATGTTGCGGCGATAAGAGCTGCTCAATCCGGCATGCGCACAGCCCTGATTGAGAGATGGAAACTGGGTGGCACTTGCTTGAACAAGGGTTGCATACCGACGAAGGCGATGCTACATGCAGCTTATATGCTCTCAAGGATAAGAACGCTTGATAAGCTCGGCATAACTGTTAAGGATGTGAGCTTCAACTACGAGCAAATGCTCAACTGGCGTGATGGTATAGTAAGCGCTTTGAGGCGCGGCTTAGAGGGGCTGATGCGCTCAAACGGCGTTGAAGTTATCTTTGGGAGAGCAAGCTTTGCAAGCACAGGCGAACTTAGCGTTGTCATCAATGGGAACGAATTCAAGGTCAAATTTAAACACGCCATTATCGCAACCGGCTCAAAGCCGCGCAACCTGTCGTGTCTTGAAGGCAGCAAGAGTTGCCTCCTTGGTGAGGGTGCGCTGTTCATGCATGCGCTGCCGAATAAGCTCGCTGTGATCGGCGGCGGCGCAATAGGGGTTGAGTTGGCTTGGATTTATAGTTCGCTTGGGTGCAATGTGACTTTGATTGAGCTTATGCCGAGGGTGCTCCCATCAATGGACTCATCTATTTCGCGAGGCATTGAAACGCAACTTCAAAAGATGGGGGTCAATGTCATGACCGCAACATGCGTCAAGTCTGCCGAAGAGACCGATGATGGCGGTGTAAAGCTGCACTGGCAAAAGTTAGCTTCGGAGCCGTCAGATTTGCAATGCGAGCATTTTGAAAAAGTCATTGTGGCTATTGGGCGTGTTTCAGACACTGAGTCGCTAAATGCGCATGCTGCCGGTGTGCAACTTTGCGATGATGGCAGAGTAATGGTTGACTGCAGCTTGCGGACAAGCACGCCTCATATTTATGCTATCGGTGATGTGATTAGAGGCGGCGGATTAGCACATCAAGCAATGGCTGAGGGTGAACTCGCTGTAGAGGCATTATGCGGCGCTAAAGTTGATGCTGGCAAACTGCTTATACCTGTATGCATTTACACCCATCCTGAAGTGGCATCCGTAGGGTTAACGGAGGAGCAAATGCGTAAGCAAACTGACTCCATTCTTGTCGGCGAATTCCCAATGAGAGCCAATGGGAGGGCTTTAACCTGCGATGAGCCGGAAGGTTTCGTTAAAGTGGTTGGTGACGGGCGCACCGGGACTTTGTCTGGCGTGCACATAATTTCAGCTGGTGCAAGCGAACTCATAAGCGGAGCTGCTTTTGCAATACAACTCGGCATGAAGTTTGACGATTACATCAAGCTAATCCGTCCTCACCCGACGCTGTCTGAGGCGCTCGGCGAAGCAGCAATGGCTGCCGTGGGAAGACCACTGCACATACCCAAACCCCTAAGAAAAGCCATGAGGAGCAGGGGCAACACATGATTCATGATCGCTGCAACGGGTGATAGAGCATGCTAAACTCGCTGCTCATAAAACCAGCCGGACCAGACTGTAACATGCGATGCGCATATTGTTTTTATCTGCCGAAGGTATCGCTGTTTCCTGGAAGCAAGTTGCATCGCATGAGCCATGAGGTGCTTGAGGCGCTGACGGTTCAATACCTTGGCATTGCCAGTGATGTGGCTTCATTCTGCTGGCAGGGCGGCGAGCCAACTTTGATGGGGCTTGAATTTTTTGAGCGCGCTATGCGCCTGCAGCAGAAGCATATGAAGAGTGGTCAAGCGGTGAGCAACACAATTCAGACAAACGGCTTGCTCATAAACTCTGAGTGGGCTCGCTTCTTCAAGCGGCACGATTTCCTCGTCGGCGTGAGCTTGGACGGACCGAAAGAGCTGCACGACCACTACCGCAAGGATGGTGCTCAAAGGGGCTCATTTGAAAAGGTCATGCGTGCTATTGAATGCCTCCGTGAACACGAAGTTGAGTTCAACATACTGTGTGTGCTAAACGATGTCACGGTGAACCACCCGGAAAGGCTCATTGAGTTTTTCCTGTCGCATAACCTTCGCTACCTGCAATTCATACCGTGTGTTGAGTGGGATGAATGCGGAGAGGGCATAGCGCCGTTCTCTGTGACACCAGAAGCATACGGCGAATTCTTGTGCAAGGCATTTGACATCTGGTGCGGCGATGGCGTGCCACAATTTTACGAGCGCTTCTTCAACGATATGCTCGCCGTCTATGCCGGATATGGTATGCCAACTTGCATTATGAAGAGGCGGTGCGGTGACTATGTTGTGGTTGAATACAACGGCGATGTATACGCATGTGACTTTTTCGTGGAGCCGCAGTGGAAGTATGGCAACCTGCTTGAGAGGACACTTGAAGAGCTATTGCAAAGCGATATTGCCATGCGCTTTAAGGAGAGAAAGCGAACGCTCTCAAATGAGTGCCTGAATTGCAGATGGCTAAACTTGTGCAACGGTGGTTGCCCAAAGTATCGCATGTTTATGGGCAGCATTGAATGCGTCAATTACTTTTGCGAGGCATACAAGCGCTTCTTCTCCCACTCACACAGGAGATACCTTCGCATGGCGGAACGGCTGAATGTTAGAGTGTCCATGCCGAATGTGTTGCGCAGGTGAGAGCAGCTGCAAACTCTTTCACTATAATGTCGGTTCGGCTGATGACATTCAATGGTGATACCTCACATATAGCATTGGAGGGGTTGCAAGCATGCCACCGAAGAAAAAGCACAAGGTGATGGAACTGCCAGATGTGCAGACTGAGCCGCCAAGGACGCCTTTGCCGTTGACACGAGTTGGCATAACTAATTTTCGTTACCCGGTCGCATTCCATCGTCATGGCAATTTTGTGGAGACGATTGTGAGCGTAACTGCATCCATTGATTTGCCTAAAGGGCAGCGCGGCGCACACATGAGCAGGTTTGCCGAGGAGATCGCAAGGGCATTTCACATACCTTCAAAAGTTGGCTCACTATCCGAATTGGCTGAGGGGCTTTGCGAGCAACTGCTTAAAGCGCATGACTATGCTAACCATTGCACGGTCTTCATTCAGATGGATGCCCACATTGACAGCAATGTTTATACAGCAATGGCATCATACTCCACTTCATCGCTAAAGGGCACTGTCGGAGTAAAGGTCATGGGAACTTTAGCCTGCCCGTGCTCAATTGCCCTAACTGGTGGTATGAGCCACAACCAGCGCGGTGTGTTGGAAATAGAGGTTGAAGCAGACAGCCACGAGATCAAACACGAAGACTTGGCGCTGCTTGCAGAGAGAGCATTCTCAATGCCAGTTAGGCTTCTTTTAAAGCGCCCGGATGAGAAGAGGGTCGTTGAGGAAATGCACTCAAATGCAAAGTTCGTTGAGGATGTGGTGAGGGACTGTGTCAAGATGTTGAAGGAAAGATACAAAGGGCACAAGGCGAGAGTCAGGTGCGTCTCGTTTGAATCCATTCATCCGTATGATTGCTTCGCCGAGTGGGAAGGTGAACTTTGAATATGCTCAAGCTTTGCGTCACTGATAGCTTTGAGGCAGCACATTATTTGCCGGGTCATCCAAAATGCAGTCAATTGCACGGGCACACATACAAAGTGGAGGTGATGATTGAGACGGACGAGGAAGCTGACATGGTAATTGACTTTGGCGAGTTGAGAGTGAAACTCCGAGAGGCATTATCCGAGTATGACCATAAACTTCTTAACGAGGTAATGGAGCGTCTTCCGACCACCGAGAACTTGGCTCGCATTCTCCACTCAAAGTTGAACGCCGCCTTGCCAAGATACCGCCTCACAGTGAGAGTTTGGGAGGGAGAAGACAAGTGGGCTGAATACAGCAAATGAAAAGCGAAAGCAAAGAAGTGAGCCTCGCAAAAATTATAAACTAATTGCGCCATAAAACTTGCTTCAATTTCACACGAAGCGACAGAAACTCTCACCGTGCAATGCCGCCATTTGTTGGCGGCAAAATTTAACGACCGTCATGGATAACCTGCGGCGCCGCATTCAAAAACAGATAGCCTCCTCATCGCCACGAGGTTCTGATGCCTGCATTTTCTCTTGATCGTCAATGTGCTCACACTCGTCTTGTCTCATGAAAACAATGCATATGCCACCTTCAATATCGCCCTTGAAATTTGCTGTGTGTGTATTCGCTTCATCTTCTGGCTCAGAGGTATAGCGACTGTGCGAGTTAGTATGCTCATTGTCTGCGGGCACATATCCGGGGAGTAGCTCACATTGCCACCATATCGTGGGTCTCGCCATGGGTCAAAGTTCTTGGTTACAGGCACTTTGCCGAGCACATACTCCCAGTAGCGGTAAATATGTCTATCAGGGAAGCCCTCGGTGTGTATTGTGTGAACTGGGACACCTTCAGCTGCGAGCGCCTTTGAGAAAGCCTGTGCTTGCTCAACCGTTTCAAATAGGAAGTTAACCGAGTATGCACATTCACCGTCCGGGTCGGGGACGCGCATCGGCTTTATCCCGGGCGCACCAGCTATGTCTTCAAGTATTTCACGCTTACGCTTGCGCAATGTAGCGACAATCTTATCGAGCTTCTTCAGCTGCGCAAGCCCAACTGCACCCGCAAGTTCGCTCATCCTGTAACCGTCGCCAGCAAACGGCGTTACACGCTTTAGCTCCTGCGGCACCTCTTGCGAAAGCTTCCACCAGAATGTGATGCCCGAGTCGTGAGCGAGTGCTGCCCGTATGTAAATCATTGGGTCATTTGTGACTACCATCCCACCCTCACCAGTTGTTATCGTCTTTGAAACTTGAAAACTGAAGCAGCCAACATCGCCTATGCTGCCAACCCTTTTACCCTTGTAGCTGCCGCCATTGCATTGAGCGCAATCTTCAATGATGAACAGCTTGTGCTTGCGAGCTATTCGCATGATCTCATCCATCTGGCATGGTATGCCTCTCATATGCACCGGCATTATTGCCTTTGTATTTGGTGTTATCTTCCGCTCCACATCTTTCGGGTCCATTGTGAGCGTGTCATCAATCTCAGCTATGACTGGGACTGCCCCAACTAAGATGACCGCTGAGGCGCTCGCTATAAATGTGTATGCTGGGACAATGACCTCATCCCCTGGGCCAATTCCGAGCGCCCTTAAGCCGGTTATCAGTGACGCAGTTCCACTGCTCACAGCAACGGCATATTTCACACCGAGCAGGCTCGCAAACTCGCGCTCAAAGCGAGCCACATAAGAACGCTTCGCATCCTGCCAGCGAAACAGCATCTGCCTATCAAGGACATCAAGCACATTGCGCTTCTCTTCATCGCTTATTTCCGACAGCCCAAAGTAACTTCTTGGTATCTCTACAGTCACGGCTTTTGGACCGCCATCAATTGCGAGCTTTCCCTTCGGCACTTTATGAACAGCAACTTTAGCCATCTCCGCTCACCACCTTCATGGAATGCATTTATGCTCCGAGCACGGCAATTTTTACTCACCGTCATTTTTAGCTTGCTGGAAAGCCGTAGTCAACTAACTGTCCTCAAAGTGAGCGAGAGCAGCTTCAACCGCGAAAAATTATGTTTGCTCTTCGCTTAAAGGTCGTTGGTCTCATCTTTTCATGCTGCTGGCTTCATCCAACCATTGATGATGAAGCAAGCGAGCACCAAACTCATTCGGCAAATTTGGCGGGGCAAAGTCCCCAACTAAATTATGAGGACAAGTGCCTCACTAAAATTGTGAGGGTAAGTCTCCCGCCGAGCCAAAAAGAATCAAAGGACCTCGTAGAGCATAGCTTTGCCTGCCGAGAGATGTTATCCATCAAAAGACAATGCTTGCGGGGATCGCCACCTACTGTGAGCCAATGCCTATAGCATGTTCTGGAAAAGTTATCCACCAACAACATTTGCAGTGAAGACAGATTTGTTCAAACACCGTTGCATTGCTCAGCCGTGTAATTCCCAAGCAGGGATTACACATCTGGATGCAGAGATGCTGTTAAGCTGCCAACATCATTGCTTTGAATGCCCTGACACCGCAACGACAAATTAGGCGGGCTTGGCTTAAGCCAATAAGCTTTCAAGGCAATAAAAAGTTTTGTCCGGTGCTAAAGCCACTGCTATATGTGGATACGCAATTTACCCCTCGCATCGTTCGTTTTTGTGTTGGTCTTCTGGCGAGCTATCGCCTGCACCTGCAAAACAACGCAAACTGAATAGCTCCCATCAAAGGTTGACGAGTTGTTAGGATGCTTTATATTTGGGCGACATTGAATAAATTAAGCACCTTGCAAAGACAAGCCCACCAACAACGCATATAAAACCGTTTATTACCACTGCCTTTTGTGCACCAATGAAGTGCGCCATTGTTCCAGCAAGCAGCGAGCCAAGCGGAGCCATTCCCATGAGCATCATTGCGTAAGCTGCCATGACGCGCCCGCGCATTTGCTCGGGGGAAAGCGTTTGAACAAGCGTATTTGAGGAAGCCATTTGCGTAATCATGCAAAAGCCAGCCGATATTAGAAGCATTGTAGATAGCGCAAATGAGCGCGAGTGCGAGAATAAGATCAAACTTGTCCCGAAGCCAACAGCACCAAACGCTATGCGTTTGTCTAAACCGACAACCCCTTTATGCATTGCGAGCAACAGTGCACCTACAAGCGCTCCGGTGCCAGATGCAGCCATAAGTATACCTAAGCCTTTCGGACCAACATGCAATATTCGGTCAGCAAAGACAGGCATGAGCACAACATAAGACATCCCTGTCAAACTAACCAAACCGAGCAGTGCCAATATCCTGCGAATCGGCGCCGTGCCGACAACAAATTTAACCCCTTCAACGAGGTGTGAGAGCGGTGACAAACGGGTGTTTTGGGCTTTTGACCCCGGCAAGTCCATCATAAGCAACCCCAAAATGATGGCGAAGTAACTTGCGCCATTAATGAGAAAGCACCAACCTTCGCCAAGCCCTGCAACTACAATACCTGCTGCAGCTGGACCTGCAACGCGCGCCATGTTAAACATTGCCGAGTTAAGCGCTATCGCGTTGATGAGCAGACCTTTCGGGACAAGTTCCGAGATAAAGGAATGCCTTGTGGGGATGTCAACAGCACTTATCAATCCAAAGATGAGTGCCAACATTGGTATGTGCCAAACCCTGATCAACTTCGTGAGGGTTAACAATGCGAATGTGAGTGCGTGTGCCGTGAACAACAGCTGTGTGATGAGGAGCAATGAGCGCTTTTGAAATTGGTCGGCGAGTATTCCGCCGAATGGCGCAAGCAGCAACACTGGCAGCTGACCCAGAAAGCCTACTATGCCGAGCATCGCAGCAGAGCCAGTGAGCCTGTAAATAAGCCATTGCTGTGCAACCGTTTGCATCCATGTGCCTATTAGCGATAAGGACTGCCCCAAAAAGAAAAGGCGATAGTTGCGGTGCGTTAAAGGAAGGAACGGCAAAGCATAACTTTGCCATTTCACGATGGCATCACCGAGGCAGATTATGTCACACAGTCTGGCACATGGTTGATTTAACCACACCGATATTTTTGCAGCGTGAGCATGGCTGTAAGCGATGACAAAGTTAGACTTTATCATGCCTCACTGTCACCGCTGAAGAATTCGTGGTAAAGAATGAAGCGAGCCGGGATACCATCAAGATTTGTATGAGCAAGTTTTAATTGGCAGCAGCGGATAAAACGCGCCCGAAAGGATGGCAGGTGGGCGTTTGCCCATACTTTGGGCTGCTTTTGCGATTTCCGCACTGCCGAAGCGTTAGCGCTGTTGAGTCTTCAGTTATGAGTGCCAACTAAATCGCATTGCTCAAGCGATGCAACTTCCTATGTCAAAGGCGCATTGATGGTAAAAGGCAAATAGCGTCTGCTCTCAATTTTTATCGGCGTGGTGAGTTCACTCAACTGTATTTTTAAAGTGATGGGGAGAGGTAGGAATGGTTTATCCTATGCTGCATGCTAAAGAGAAAGGCATAACAATGTTCGTCATAGCATTGATTATGCTCGCCCTAATGTTTATGCTTGCCTGCACATTGGAATGGGGGCGCATAACGCGCGCAAGAGCGGAAATGCAGCAGTGGTGTGATGCAGCAGCGCTTGCCGGAGCAGCCGAGCTGCCGAACGTGAACTCAGCAAGGCAGGTTGCAGTTGAATACTACGCACGAAACCTCGGTCTTGAACCATGGCAGTGCGTCCTGATTGGAGAGGACGATGGGACAGTTAATTACAGGGTTGGTTCGGATAAGGTCTCAATCACTACACCATACGAGGATGAAGAAGTGCGGCGCAGTGGTGTCACTTCAGATCGTGCAATCTCGGTCTCATCTGAAAGGCAAGTTCCGATGCTGCTCGGAAAGATGCTCAATGTTGATGCGGTGACAATATCTGCTAAGTCGGTCGCTATATACGAGCAGTCACCATTTAGGTGGGTGCTTTTCAACAATTCGCAGGATGAACCACTAACCATTACCGGAAGCAATGTCTACATTGAGGGCAGCTTGCACACGAACTGCGACCTGGTAGTCAGGGGAAGCAGGCACAGTGCCAGTGGCATTGCAAGTGTAGTTGGGCTTGCGCAAATAACCGGTAGCAGCCATTCATTCAATGTTCAGCGCTCGTCACACCGCCAGTCGCCACCGCTGCCAACACCGCTTCAACACTACAGGCAACAGGCTGAGAAGCTGGGTCAGTTGATCATTGGCAGGGATTACAGGCTTTCATCAAGCAATCCCCCAAGTGGTGTTGTCTTTGTTGAGGGTGGCGACATAATCAGCCATGGACATGGCTTCAATGCCAATGTTACGCTTATAGCTGTGCGCAAATATGGCAGAGGTGGCTCTATACGCATCGTTGGCAACTCGTGGCAGCTAAACGCAAGCGATGGTGTGCTTCTAATGTTCGCCACTGATGAAGTTGAGGTGCACGGGAGCAACATAAATTTCAACGGCGTCATCTACGCCCCTGATGCCTATGCGCGAATAACTGGCTCAGGGGTCGCAAGCACGAGTGTCATCGGCAACGGCATCCGCGTTGATGGTAGCGGTATGAACTTTACTCCCGGCGCCGACATATTTGGTGAGAGGCAATCAAGATTGATTGAATAGGGCACATAAAATGTGCCCGGATGAGAAGCGGCATTTTGCTGCTAAAACGAGGGTGGTAAAAATGCAGACCATACTAAAGCGCTGTTGCAGCGGTCAGACAATAGTAGTTCTCGTAGCGACATTCATCGTGTTGATGCTTATGCTTGCGCTCGCAATGGAATGGGGGAGGTTGACAAGGGCAAGGACGGAAATGCAACAATGGTGTGATGCTGCAGCATTGGCTGGCGCTGCAGATCTTCCAAATGCTGGCGTAGCAAAAAGCGTTGCGGCAAGCTACTATGCGCGCAATCTGGACTTGAAGGAAGACGACTACAAACTCATCGGCACCGATGGCAACACAAGCATTTACCAAATTGGCACCGACAAAGTTTACATTACGACGCCATATGATAGTGATGTCATTCGTTCGCTTGGCATTTCGCCGGAATATGCAATGCGAGTTTGTAGCGAACGCGATGTCGGACTTTACTTTGGGGAACTCGTTGGTATCCCGAGCATGAGGGCGAGCGCATGCGCAACAGGTGTGAATGAGGGAGCAGGTGCATGTTATGTCTTCTACAACTGCGACCCGGATAACTCAATCACCATCACAGGTTCAAATGTGGGTGAGAGGGTGAGCATAAACGGCAGGATGCATACCAACCAAGATTTCATCGTGCACGGACATAACCATCGTGGCTCAAGTCCTGTGACAGTTGCTGGGAGAGTTGTGATCACTGGCACTGGACACTCGTTTAACATTGTAAGAGTGCCATTGCAACCTTGTCCTGAGTTCCCTACATCCACTATATCGCTTGAGAGCTATCGCAAGATGGCTGCGGAGAGTGGACAACTTATCATCGGAAGGGACTATCGCATTGACAGAAGCAAACCACCATCTGGAGTTGTGTATGTTGAGGGTGGTGACATAACTGGCGTTGGGGATGGAGTTAGCGCTAATGTGACACTAATTGCCGTAAGGATGGATGGCAGGGGTGGAAACATACGCATCACCGGCAATTCTTGGGACTTGAGGGCAAGCGACGGCATAACTCTAATGTATGCCACAGACAGTGTGGACATACATGCTACCAATTCATCATTTGACGGTCTTATCTACATCTCGGATGGTGACTTTCGCTTTACCGGTTCAAATTCCACCTCAAAGATAACGGTGGTGGCGAGAAGAGGGATACGGATTGATGGGCGTAATTTAATCTTTGAGGCACTATGCCCAAGCCCTATAGCGATAAGAGGGGGAATAATCCTTGTGGAGTAGTTGGAAGGTTGAAGCCGAAGTCCTTGTTGGAAGCTGCCCACAAACTGCTTGCCCAAGGTTTTCGACTCCGCTAATCCAATGATGCAGTGGTGAGGTTAAATGAGACGAAATGGTTGGCTAAGCCAAATCATAAAACTTGGCGATAGGCTTTCTCAGGCAACACTTGAATTTGCTATCGTGCTTGTCCTGCTCTTCTTGCTCATCATGGGCATCGTCGTCTTCGGGAGGCTGTTTGGTTTCCTTCAAGTAGTCAACAATGCTGCAAGAGAAGGTGCAAGGGTTGGCGCAGTTTGCAAGAGCGATGAAGAAGTTATAGCCGTAGTCAAGCAAAGGCTTGCTCGCATACCCGGCTCCGATCAAGCTCAGATAATAATCTCTCCAGCTGGCACAAGGGTGGCTGGAGAGCCAATATCCGTAACGGTGCGCATACCGTTCAAGGCACTATGGCTTCCTGGGGTCGTAAATCAACCGCTATGGCTCACAGTAAAGCAAACAATGACAATGGAATGCTCTCGCATATGGTGAGGCTCTGCGCAGAATATTAAGGGCGCTAAACGATGGGCAAGTTATGATGGCTAATACCGCTGGTGTCGTCCCACTTACGGTTGCAAATCTCACATGCCACAAACGCTTGCGAACAGAAGCAAATTTCGTTTGGCGGCAGTGTTTACCGTAGCATGCACATTGTCATCGCACGCCACTCTGAATCCAACGAACGGGGCGTCTGTAAGCCACCATTTACTCTTCGGCTCCTGAGGGTCGGTGAGTTGCCACTCCGGCGTTTGATACGCTCTTGCGAGCGGGTGGACATTCTCTGGTGGGTCAATGTAAGAGCCGCCTCGGACAACTGGCTTACCATCAATCCCGATGCACCATTCTGCCACATTGCCGAGCATGTCATATAAGCCCCATGCGTTTGGCTCCTTAGATGCCACTGGGTGTGTTTGCTCATCTGAATTATCCCTGTGCCATGCTATACGGTCAAGCAACTGCCTATCAAGCTTGCCTGCTGGCAGAGTGTTAGCTCTGCAAGCATACTCCCACTCAGCTTCGGTAGGGAGGCGATATTTCCTTCCCGTCTTAATTGAGAGCCACTTGCAGTAGTGCTCCGCTGAATGAAATGTGAGGCTCATCGCCGGGTAACCGAAATGCCCAAAGCCTCTGTCAGGAGCACCATATGGATGGCTTGGGCGCGCAACAGCATCAGCCTCTTTAGCCTTCGGGTCAGCTTTATCAAGCCGATACATGTAGACATCAAACTCATCCCATGTTGCTTCCGTCTTGCCCAGCCAGAAAGGTTTGATCTCCACCTTCAACAAGCGCCCCGGATTTAACGGGTCGGGCATCTCATATGTGCCTCCCGGGATATAAACCATCTCAAACTTTACGACTGTGCCCGAAAGCTTCTCCACAAAACTTTTTATAGGCTCATTGCGCCTCTCACTTGCGGTTCCACCGCTGGGGATGAAATGAAGCGCAGACGAAATAATTAAAACGCACGCTAACCATATGCTTGTAAGGATGGCATAGGAGCGCCCCATTGCCCTTTTCACCTCACAAACATGGATAACAGCGAATTTGAGGGAAACAGCTGGGCAAGAAATTTCAACGGCTCATTTTGACGCGCCCACAGCGTTAGTAAAAACAGCGGGCGGAACTAACGATTGGTGGTGACTAAATAGTCGGCTCCAGTTGGACCGATGGCGAATGAAAAATCGGCATGCTAATAGATGCGCCATGCAATTTAGTTGGGTGTCATTTTCCGTTGGGAGCGCAAACAGCTGTTGATGCAATTAGCACATCATGTCGGTAGACTAATGCGATGGGTGAAGTTCAGATGCCAAAGCCCATCATCGCCATCGTTGGTAGACCGAATGTGGGCAAGTCCTCGCTATTCAATAGGCTCGTTGGAAGACGCGTTGCCGTCGTTGACGAGACTCCGGGTGTCACACGAGACAGGCTTGCAGCAGATGTCTCTATACTTGGAAGGAAATGCATCTTGATAGATACAGGTGGCTTTGAAGTGGCTTTGAAGGATGACCCAATTGGCGGCAAGGTGATTGAACAAGTTGAGTATGCCATTGAGCAAGCCAATGTTATCGTCTTCCTTGTTGACGCTATTGAAGGACCAACAGCCACTGACCATGAGATAGCACAGCGCTTGCGCAAGCAAGCCAAGCCAATCGTATTTGCTGCAAACAAGGTGGATGCTGGCGGTGCCGATTTGACGCAGTTTTATGAATTGCGCCTTGGTGAGCCAATTGGGATATCGGCAATCCACGGGAAGAACATAAATGCATTATGCGAGGCAATACTTTCCCACCTCCCACCACCTGACGATGAGGATGAAGATGGCGAAAGAGTGCGAATAGCCATTGTCGGGCGACCAAATGTCGGCAAGTCCGCGCTGCTGAATTCAATCCTCGGCGAGGAAAGGGCGATAGTCAGCCCAATACCCGGGACGACGAGGGACGCCATTGACACGCCATTTGAATGGCGCGGAAGGAAGTTGTTGCTAATTGACACTGCCGGGCTGCGCCGTAAAGCGAGGATAAAACGGCGGCTTGAATACTACTGTGTGGTGAGGGCACTTAGCGCAATTGACAGGGGTGATGTTGCGCTGCTTGTCATTGATGCCCTTGAAGGCGCAACACACCAAGATGCGAGGATAGCAGGCTATGCGCATGAGGGCGGTAAACCAGTTGTCATCGTCATCAACAAATGGGACTTGATACTTGAGCGTGTTGGCGCAGACGAACTTGAGAGCAAGGAGGCAAGGCGTCAGGAGAAACTGCTCAGGCAAGATTATGAAAGGCTGATACGCCAACAACTCAAGTTTGTTGATTATGCGCCGATTGAGTTCACATCGGCGGTTAAAGGCGAGGGGATAGACGGAGTGCTTGAAAAGGCACTTTATTGTTATGAGCAAACTTTAAGCCGAGTAACGACTGGTGCCCTTAACAGAGCGATGCAGGAGTTCTTGGCTGCTCATCCACCGCCAATGATTAAAGGTAGACGGCTCAAGGTTTACTATGCAACTCAACCCGAGGTCAAGCCGCCAACATTTGTGCTCTTCGTCAACGACCCTGAACTAATGCACTTCTCCTATATGCGCTATTTGGAGAACCGATTAAGGGAGCGCTTCTCACTTGATGCAACACCGATAAGAATACTGCTTCGCCCATCACATGAACGAAAACGCAACATAGCATAATGCAGAACCATTTTCCTATGCACAGTGCAGCGATTACTTCACCTGACAATGTAATTTGGTATATGCATCCCGCTGATAATCTTATTGGCTCAAAACCAACCCTCAAGTATGTGCGCCCTCAAGCAAAGCCAATGAGAAATGACAATGAGGTTGCTAATTAGGGAGGCACATCTGTGAGCCAATTTTACAGTTTGACTTTAACCTGCTCTCCTGTGAGCCAACATATCCATGTAAGCTACCATGGAGAGTTATTATGGGTAGGCTATCACCCACCCTACCTCTTCTGCTTAGGCGCACCCTTGATTGGGCGTATTGGTATGAAGCCGACTTCCATAACTAACTTTTGCCCCTCAGGTGAGAGCGCAAAGTCAATGAATTGCTTTATTAATCCGGTGGGGGGCTTTGCGGTGTAAAAGAAGAGCGGACGCGATAGCGGGTATAGACCTTTACGCACATTCTCTTCGGTCGGCGCGTATGCTGGTGACTTTTCATCCTCGCGAAGAGACACCACCCTTACACCTCTAACATAGGCTATGCCACCATAGCCTATTCCAAGCCTGTCCTTTGAGACAGCATTCACAACCGCTGCCGTCCCAGGAAGGGCTTGATAGTCATCCGTAAAGTCAGCGCCCTTAAGCACATGTTCCTTTAGGAACTCATAAGTGCCACTTGTATTCTCCCTTCCGTATCGGACTATTCTGCCAGGTGCACCACCAACTTCCTTCCAGTCGTTCACCTCGCCGGTATAAATCCGACGCAGCTGTTCAAGCGTGAGCACCTTAACCTTGTTTTTCGGATGCACATAAATACTTATGCCATCAAGTGCCACCTCAAACTTTACTGGTTCACCCCCATAGCGTTCCTTCAACGCTTCTATTTCCTTGGGTTTCATTGGGCGTGATGCCGCACATATGTCTGTAGTGCCGTTTATCAACGCAGCGATACCAATCCCCGAGCCACCACCTGTAACTTGCACGGTTGCATTAGGGTGCTTCTTCATGAATTCCTCCGCCCATCTCTGATTGAGTATCACCATCGTATCAGAGCCTTTAACGGTGATGCTCTCCCTTTGAGACAGGGCTGATGAATATAACCAAATGGTGAGAGCACCTATACAGCCCACCCACAGACACCATATGCGAACGGCTAATTGCCGTCGCGCTTTACGCATCACACATCACCTCGCACTGATGGTTTGTAGTGCACACATCACCTCGCACTGATGGTTTGTAGTGCACACATCACCTCGCACTCATGGTTTGTAGTGCGTCAAAATACAGTGTGTCGCACTAATGGTTTGTCGCTAGTGCGCCGCAATGCAGTGTGTTGCACTAATGATTGAAAAAGTTAAGTCTGCTTCCTGTTGTGAAGTGTTGGGCTTTTCGCTGTGTGTTCAGTGAGGGATGGTTTCCCTAATGAGAGCAACAAGCGGTGGTAGGGGCGCATAAAATGTGCCTCAAAATGGCGGGCAAGCTTCGCCTGCCTCTACCGCTGCATCATTTGCGGTGTTAGTGTTCCTTTCCGCCGGCAGCTTTCGTGCTCTAAAATGATGTAAAGCTCTTCACTACAAACTTTGTTGTTTAGGTTTGTAGTTAGCCACAAAGCGATAGCGAAGTGGCGTTAAATTGGTGCAATGTGCGATGTTATCGTTTCACTTGCACTTTGCCCACACACTCGCTTTTACGGCACTACGCTTTGCTCCGTGCCTTGCTACAAACCAATAAAATTTTGAGTAGAGAGCGATACAACAATGGGAGGTGATAAAAGATGGCGAAATGGAGATGCACAGTCTGTGGGTATATCTACGACCCTGAAGTTGGCGATATGGAGAATGGCATCCTTCCAGGAACACCATTTGAGGAACTGCCGGATGATTGGGTTTGTCCAGTATGCGGTGCAGAGAAGAGCGAGTTTGAACAGCTCATTGAGTGATGAAGCGATAAAGGCAGCGCTATAATGTCGTTAGCGTAAATTCACGATGTGTTATCAAGTTGGTGATATGTTATGAGGCTTGACCTGCGAAGGATAATTCGCCACCCCAGCGCTTCCGTCTCAAGGTCATACCATGAGGTAATCTACCTTGACAGGGAGGGGGTTGATGTAGAGGTTAATGGCGATGTCACTGCACGAAACGATGGACGAATGATAATCGTTCATGGGACAGTTAGTGGGACTGTCGTATTGCGCTGCAGCAGATGCCTTAAGCCAACCGAGTGCTTGGTGGAAACTGAATTTGAAGCCGAGTGCGAGGTTAGGAACTTCTTTGCGATGGCAGAGGGCAACTACGAAGGGCTTGATGAGGAAGTGACATCCATCTTTGACGAGTCAACCGTTGATGTGACAGAGCTAACGAGGCAAGCCTTAATTCTCGCCTTGCCACTGCAGCCACTGTGCAGCGCCGATTGCAAAGGCATATGCCCTGTTTGCGGTGCCGACCTGAATGAAGGACAATGCAGCTGCGAACCACCAAAAGACCCAAGGTGGGCTAAGCTTGAGGAGCTGCTCACCAAGATGAGGGGCAAGGGGCAATGAGCAAGCTGCAAGTGATGTAGTTGGGATGAATGAAATTCGCCCGATATTTTCGTGGTGGGCTTTTGTCCGCACCTGCCTTTCATTCAATGTGTTAGCACATGAATAATCTCAGGGGTGAAAGCGATGGCGGTTCCCAAGCGCAAGGTCTCAAGGACAAGACGAGATAAGCGCAGGACACATTGGAAACTCAAGACACCCACCTTCTCATCATGTCCTCAGTGTGGCAAGCCAATGCGCTCACATTGCGCATGCACATTTTGTGGATATTACAAGGGCATGGTCGTCCTGCCAAAGGCAAGAAGGGGCACCGGAGAAAGAGCTTAAGAATCGCTCAAGCTTTGCCCCCACTGCAAGTGGGAGTATCTATTGTTTGCCTTTGCAATCAAGAGATCAAAGATCACTATCAACTCAACGGCGTTAATCTTCCACTAACCGTGTGAACCTGTAGGGAGTGGCTTTAGCCATGACCATTCCCATTTGCTACTAAAGCTGCTCCTGCCTTGTCCCGTCTATCTGTAAAATCTTTAGCCACGCCCATTCCATTCGCTACTGAAGCTGTTCCTACCCTACCCATCTGTAGTGGCTTTAGCCAATGACCATTTTTGGCGGTGGACACAACTTGGGCAGATACTATCATACGGTTGCATCCGTCTTCAAGCCATCCTCATTTTTGGCATTGAGGCAAACTTACACGTCAGACGAGCATACGAACTTAGCAGGGGACGAGGTGGAGAATATGAGTGCACACAAGTTAAGTGCACACGAAGTTAGAGCTGTCTGTGACCCTTGCGAATTTGACTTTGAGACAACAATGGAGTTGCCCTCATTGAGCGAGATTATTGGGCAGCCGAGGGCGACCGAGGCATTGCAATTTGGCGTTGACATTGAAAGCTTCGGCTACAACATCTTTGCGCTCGGACTGCCCGGGACGGGCAAGATGAGCTTTATAAAAAGCATGCTTGAAGAGGTGGCTAAGAGCAAACCAACGCCGGATGATTGGTGCTATGTCTACAACTTCTCGGAACCGCACCGTCCAAGAGCTTTGAAGTTACCTGCTGGCATGGGGAATGAACTTAAGCGAGATATGGAGAAACTTATTGAGCACCTCAAGCGCGAGATAAGTAGGGTGTTTGAGAGTGAGGATTATCAGCGGCAACGCCAAGAGGTGATAAATGCCCTTCAAAGGGAGCGAGATGAAGTTGTGACAGCACTTGAGAGACGAGCACGGGAAATGGGCATGGCGATAATTGGCACTCCTGCAGGTCCTATGCCTGCACCACTTATAGGCAATGCGATAATGACGCCAGAGCAGTTTATGCAGCTTCCAGACCCCATCAAAGAGCAGATTGAGCAACATAGGCGCGAGCTGCTCAGCGAGATACAGGCTGTAATGCGTGACCTTGGTAAGCGAGAGCGTGAGGCACGCCAACAGCTTGAAGAGTTGGACAAGAAGGTGGCAGCGCTTGCAGTTGGGCATGTTATAAGCGACATGTTGGAAAAGTATGCCGAATATGAAGATGTTGTTGATTATCTCAAACAGGTTCAGGAGGATGTAATAAACAATGTTGATGCATTTCGTGCAACAGCCCAACAAGGAGGCACACAAGCTCATCCTCTCACCGCCGTAATATTTGACCGCTACAAGGTGAATGTGCTCGTTGATAATGGGAGCCTTAAAGGGGCGCCCGTCATAGTTGAGACAAACCCAACATACTACAACCTGGTTGGACGAATTGAATACAGGCTTGAGATGGGCGCATTTATAACACACTTCACGATGATAAAGCCGGGAGCACTGCATAGAGCTAATGGTGGTTACCTCATCCTTGATGCAAAGGCGCTGCTATCAAACCCGTTCTCGTGGGATGCACTAAAGCGTGCATTAAATGACAGGCAGATACGGCTTGAAGAACCAGGCGAGGCATTCAGGTTGATAAGTATCGTCAGCTTGAACCCAGAGCCAATACCACTAAATGTAAAAGTGGTGCTTGTTGGCAGCCCTTGGCTTTATTACCTGCTGCAAGCCTTTGATGAAGACTTTCGTGGGCTGTTTAAGGTCAAAGCCGACTTTGATGTCGTGATGGAGAAGACGAAAGAGAATGTGCGTAAGTATGCGATGTTCATTGCATCAAGGTGTGCCGATGAGAAATTGAAGCCATTTGACAAAACAGCCGTTGCGAAGGTAATTGAATACAGCTGCCGGCTCGTTGGCGATCAGAGAAAACTTTCAACCCATTTTGCGAGCATATGCGACTTATTGCGCGAGGCAAATTATTGGGCATCACGCAATGGGCACGATTTTGTCACTGCCGAGGATGTCAAGATGGCAATTGAAAAGCGAATCTATAGGGTTAACCTGATTGAGGAGCGCCTGCTTGAAATGTTCAAAGATGGCGCTTTGCTCGTTGATGTTGATGGCGAGAAAGTGGGCACTGTAAATGGGCTTGCAATATTGGACTTGGGAGACCACATCTTTGGCAAGCCGACTCGCATAACGGCACGCACATTTCTTGGGCGAGGCGGGATAGTCAACATTGAGCGAGAGGTGGCTATGAGCGGCAGGATACACTCAAAAGCTGTTATGATACTCGCAGGTTACTTGAGGGGTAAATATGCACAGGATAAGCCGTTGAGCATAGGCGCACAGCTAACATTTGAACAGCTGTATGACGAGATTGAGGGTGACAGCGCAAGCGCAGCTGAGTTGTATGCACTTCTATCAAGCATTTCCGGCGTGCCAATAAAGCAAGGTATAGCTGTAACCGGCTCAGTCAACCAACACGGCGAGATACAGCCAGTTGGCGGCGTCACTTACAAAGTTGAAGGCTTCTTTGATGTGTGCAAGGTTAAAGGGTTGACCGGACAACAAGGCGTTATCATACCGGCACAAAATGTGCACAACTTAATGCTCCGAGAGGATGTCGTTGAAGCAATTGAAAGGGGACAATTTCACATCTGGGCAATAAGAAGCATTGATGACGGAGTCAATATTCTCATGGGAATTGAAGCTGGTGAGCGCCAGCCGGATGGAACTTATCCTGAGGGCACTTTGCACTCACTCGTTGAAAAACGCCTCACAGAAATGACGGAGTTGATGCGCAAATTGCAACAGCCCGGCGAAAGAAGAGACGGTGGCAATAACGGCAGAGACTAACAGTGATGGATGTAAGTGATGTAGGCACTTTGCTCTTTGCTCAAAATGCTATTTGGCTTATCCACCCATGCCACTGGTGTTAGCCAACCGTTGACAACGAAACAAGCGAGCGCCAAATTCATTCAGCAGATTTGTGAGCTACCGCCGGATGAATCCGACAATCTCTTAGGGGCACGCCGCTGGAGCATTCATATCCGCTTAGGCTTGTAGCAATTGCCAGACAATCCCCTCATCATGTTCCGAGCGGCAGCGTGCTTTAACAGCACATGCTACAAAATATTACAACGCACTAAGCTCAAGAGAGTGGTAGGGTGAGGCTACTGCTAAGCTTATTATGGCGAGGTTCTCGCCGAGTTTGATAGGAGAAGGCTCCTTCCGAACTTGAGTGAGATAGTGGAGCTCCTGTTGAACTTGGTGGGGCGAGGCTACTGCCAAACCTAAGATGGCGAGGCTCCCACAGAACTTGATAGGGCATGGCTATCGCTGAACTTGTTATGTTATGGTTAAGCTACTGCCGAGCCAAAAGAATGATCAAGCTCTATACTACAAACTTTGTTGGTGGCTGCTTTTGCCAAAACATGTTGCATGTTCTAAGCACCGATGATTTTTCTGGATGACGCATCTCCTGATGCACCGATAATTTTTGTGGCTCATGAGAGCCACCCTCCATATACAGTCATTTGTGGGCAGGCTAAGCCTGCACGGCAATTTGATGGCGGATTTTATTTGTCCCTGTGGGGAGTTTTCGCCAACGACTGTGGGCTGAAGTCGGCAGCATGGTTGGGGAGGGGTGTTCACCAATACCATTTTCGTTAATTAGAGCCGCACTTCAACCTTGCGCTATCTAATCAAGCGCGTTACGATAAGTTTGACAATGAGCAGTGTCCTTTACCAAGGTGTTGCTGGGCAGTGTGGCACCGGCTTCAAGCCGGTGAAACCGTCGGCAAGATAGGTGTGCCATTACGCTTGTAGCAAAGTTCATAAATTCGCAAGCGGTGGTATGTGACGCACGAAATGTGCCCCAGAAGGGGTGGGTCACAATTCCACCTCTTTGTAGTATCACTTGCAATGTTTGAGCCATCCCGTAGTGAGCGACTGGCGCTTTCAAAGGTGGACAAACTCACAAATTTAACAATCAGTTCATCAAAGGCTCACCTGCCCCACTGCGTCGCTTTCCGAATTTGAACCACCGAGGTGGTTAGAGATGTGGGGACTGGTTGCGGTCGGTGTTGTGGTTAGCACGGCAGTTTTAATGCAGTGCTCTGTTTCAAAAGCCTGCAGTCGCAGCGATTACCACATTGTTCAAAGAGGAGATAGCCTGTGGAAGATTGCACGAATGCATGGTGTTGCCCTCTCAATGTTGTGTGCAGCTAATGGGTTTAGCGAACGAACCATCATTCACCCCGGAGACAAGATATTCATCCCTGCCAAGAAGGGAAGGGATACAACTACAACCACAAAGCGCACACTGAATCTTCAACCTGGAAAGAGAGTGTATGTGCGAGCAAACAATGTCAATGTCCGTTCCAGACCATCAACTTCGTCAAAGCGTCTTGGAATGGTCAGCAGGGGTGATACCGGAACGGTAATTGAAACTTGCAGGCAGTGGATCAAGGTGTCGTTCCATAAGGGCACAGGAAGAATAACTGGCTGGGTGAGGATGGACCTAATCAGCGCTTGCGATTTGCCTTGCAAGCAACTCACACAAGGTGTGAGCCGTGACAGTTTGAAACACGAAAGCAATTCAGGGGATGGCGGAACGCTTGCCGAGATGGCTCAGCGCTACATAGGGATACCATACCGGCGTGCATCAAGCTACCCATCAAGAGGGTTTGATTGTTCTGGCTTCGTTTACTATTTGCTCCACAGGCTCGGTGTGACGGTGCCACGAACGGCAAGTGCCATGTTCAATGTTGGCAAGCCAGTTAAACGCTCCGAGTTGCGCCCAGGTGATTTGGTCTTTTTCAAGACGACTTCAAGGAACCGTGTGACGCATGTCGGCATTTACATCGGCAACGGCAAATTCGTGCATGCATCAAGTGGTGCAGGGCATGTAACTATAAGCCCATTGACTCATGGATATTATGCGAACCGGTATGCAGGTGCAAGACGAGTCATTGAGTGAATATAGCAATGCCTCAAAGCTCCTTGGGAAAGTGCTCCATAAAGCTCCAACATAGTTTGTTGGTTCGTAGTAAGGCACGAAACGAAGTGGAGTGCCGTCAAAATGAGTGTGAGGTGTGAATTAAAATGACGACGCACTCCGCACTTAGCACCGATTTTACGCCGCTTTACTTTTCGGCTGACTACGAACCTTAACCTAATCAACAAAATTCGTGGTAAAGAACGGCGAGGAAATTGAGGAGGCTATAAAGGCTACATTAAGGCACTTGAGGAGGACGGATCGCCCACCATTAAGAGCACTTTGAAGCAGCAGCTGAGTAATTCGTTACTTTACATCATGCTTAATAGCGCTATACTAAGTAATGCCGCTTTGAAGTTGCCCCCAATACAGCACTGCTGTAAGTGTAAGCTAAACAAGGTGACTTCGGTTTCTAAGAGTGATGATTGTCCGCCATTGATAAACATTGTGTGGGGGGAGAAGTTATGAGCACCGTGGTTGCAAAACACATATTCCGAGAGTATGACATCCGCGGCATCTGGGGCAAAGATTTGACAGAGTATGTCGCACACCTTATTGGGAAGGCATACGGCACATTCTTAAGGCGCAACGGTGCAAACAAAGTCATTGTCGGACATGACAACCGTGCCAGTTCACCTCAATTGCACTCGGCGCTAATTGATGGGTTGCTATCCACTGGCTGCGATGTAATAGACATTGGAGAGACACTTACGCCGATAGTTTACTTTGCACGCCATCAATATGGTGTTGAAGGGGGTGTAATGATAACTGGCAGCCATAACCCATCAGAGTATAATGGCTTCAAGTTGTGTTGGGGCGCTGGAACACTGTTTGGCAAGCAAATTCAACACATCCGTGAGATTGCAGAAACAGGGGAGTTTGAAACTGGCTCTGGAAAAGTTACTCGTAAGAATGCCACAAGCGATTACTACGATTGGATAGCTGACCACATAAAGCTCGGCAGCAAGAGATTGAAAGTTGTCGTTGATGCCGGTAACGGGACTGCAGGTCCGATAGTCCCACCGCTTTTGCGAAGGCTTGGATGCGATGTCATTGAGCTTTACTGCGAATCTGACAACACTTTCCCAAAACATCATCCAGACCCCGTCAAAGAGGAAAACCTTCGCGACCTTATTGCAAAAGTTATTGAGAGCAAAGCGGATGTTGGACTTGGATTTGATGGCGATGGCGATAGGCTTGGTGTGATTGACGATAAAGGGAACATCATGTGGGGTGACTATTTGCTTATCCTCTTCTCCAGGGAAATCTTGGGCTTACATCCCGGAGCAAAGATAATCGTTGAGGTAAAGTGTTCGCAAGCGGCAATTGAGGAAATTGAGCGTGCTGGTGGCATACCCATCCTTTCAAGGACTGGTCACTCGTTCATTAAGGATTTACTTCACAAGGAGGGCGCATTGCTTGCCGGCGAAATGAGTGGTCATATGTTTTTCGCCGATGAGTATTTCGGCTTTGATGACGCTGTCTATGCAGCATGTAGGCTGCTACGGATCTTATCAAACGCTGAGGTGCCACTGTCACAATTGCTCGCTGATGTGCCAAAGTATTATAACACGCCGGAAGTGGGGGTTCCATGCCCAGATGACATAAAATTTGAGGTAGTTGCCAAAGCCGTTGAGGATTTCAAACGAAAATACAAAGTGATAGACATTGATGGCGCAAGAGTTGTCTTTGAAGATGGTTGGGGGTTAGTTCGTGCATCAAACACAGAAGCAAAGCTTATTTTGAGAGCCGAAGGCAAAACGCCAGAGGCGCTTGAAAGGATAAAGGGAATAGTTGCCGAGGAACTTTCAAAGTTACTTCAAATCCCACCATCAGATTTGTGGAAAGCTAAGCAGTAGAAGTAGCTTTAGCTGCAAATGATAAGGTTCGGAGCTAAATGCCACCTATTGGTGCAAAGTGTTGTTTTCTTGCCTTGAACTTTGTGCTCATTTTGTGCTCATTACGGCACTCCGCTTCGCTCCGTGCCTTACTACGAACTAAATAGCAGGTTTGTAGTTAGCTACGAGCAGATTTCATCCGCACAAAAAGCAAAATGTAGGAGGAGGTGAAATGCGCCCGAAATTTTGTGGCGAATTTCATCCGTCTCACTTCAACTTCGCAACTCCTAACTTTAAGGCAAAAAAGTTGCTCAACCATGTAGCAACTGAGTTATCACGCAATAAATTTAAAGTTTACAAGAAGTTTAATCGTCAGCGACTATGGGCTAAAGTTTGCAGCATAATTGCTAAAATGAGATAGAGTTATTCAGTTGGCGTTTTGTAGCACAGGAGAAATCTGACCGAAAACCTTACAGCAGATTTCATCTACCTTACAATCATTCAAAACTTGCTTGTTGAGAAAAACGAGAGGTGATAAAGATGCCAAGCCCATTCCCGGGCATGGACCCTTACCTTGAAAACCCAGTCCTTTGGCCAGGAGTGCATCAAGGTTTAATCTCGTCAATAAGAGCAGCATTAAATGCGATTTTGCCACCGCACTATGTTGCCGACATTGGCGAACGAGTTTACATCGTCCAACCAGAAAGAAGCATCTATCCCGATTTGGTCGTCTTTGAGCATCCATCCCCACAAATTCAAGTTGAACAGGCAAGAAGCACTAAAACTGCAGTTGCAACAGTCTATGACCCGCCTTTCGTGCTCACCTACGAGCCTGTGGAAATCAGAGAAGTCTTCGTTGAAATCTTACCAGTCGGTGAAGAAAGCAAAGTTGTCACCATCATTGAAGTTTTGAGTTACACAAACAAAACAGAAGGGCACGAGGGCAGGAAACTTTACTTGACCAAGCAGCAAGAAATTCTCAAGAGCCAAACACACCTTATTGAGATTGACCTTCTTCGGACTGGGGAGCATACGGTTGCGGTTTCAAAGAAAGAGTTGCTGAAAAGGTGCAGGTGGGATTATCTTGTCAGTTTGCATCGTGGAGGGCAAGGCAACCGTTTTGAGGTTTGGGCGATAACGGTCAGGCAGAGGTTGCCAAGAATTTTAGTGCCTCTTGCTGATGGAGATCCTGATGTGGTTTTGGACTTGCAGGCAGTATTTGACAGGTGTTACGATGAGGGGGCATATGTTCGTCGTATAGACTATCGTCGTGAGCCAGCGGTTGCCCTTCAAGGCGAAGATGCCGAATGGGCGGACAAACTTTTGCGGGAGAAGGGGTTAAGAATTTGAAGGCTTTTGCCCTTCACTTGTGAGTGAATGAAATCGCCTGAACACTGACTTTTTGCGATGTTTTTTCGTGAGGCTATATTCTGTCACTGCGAAACAAAACCAAGCGCGTAAGTCCTAATGCATTGAATGGCAAAATTTTTGAATGAATTGGGACAACTTACCTTTAGATGAGGGCTGAATTCCTTCCTATCAAAAGGACAAAAGTGGATAAATCTTGTTGCTTTCAATTTAAGTTGCGTATCTCTAAACTTTTTGCGCAATAAAATCTTGTTCAATTTTACGGAGCTTGACTTGAACACAACAAGAACGCACTGTAAAACTTTAGGGCACAAGACTTGTTCAAACATGCAACAGCTGAGTTATCACGAAAGTCTTCTGTAGCAGTATGCGCAATCGGCAAGCTAAACTATTTTCATGAGGGGTGTTGAGGGGTGATGTCAGGTGCAGGCATTGGTCTTGGTTGGAGGCTATGGGACTCGCTTGCGCCCTCTCACATATGACACCCCAAAAGCAATGGCACCAATAGTGAATGTGCCATTCATTGAGCATATGATGCACTATTTGAAGATAAATGGCGTTAAACATGTAATTTTGACACTTTGCTACCTACCAGAGCAAATTAAAAGGCATCTTGAACAGCACGATTGCGGGATTAAAGTTGACTTCATTTTTGAGTGCAAGCCTCTTGGCACCGGGGGGGCAATTAAAAATGCCGAGCAATTGCTTGAGGAAGAGTTTCTCGTTTTCAATGGCGACATAATCACAACGATTGACCTAAGGACGCTCGTGACTTTCCATAGGGAACACGATGCCTCGGTGACGATTGCATTGACGCCGGTTGATAATCCTTCGCTTTATGGTGTCGTTGTAGTTGACACAGATGGAAGGGTCAAAAAGTTTGTGGAAAAACCGCCAATTGAGCTTGCACCATCAAACATGATAAACGCTGGGATTTATGTTTATCGCAAGGATGTGTTAAGGCACATACCTTACGGAGTTGAATACTCGGTTGAGAGGCAATTATACCCGAAATTGCTCGAAGAATGCGAAAGGGTGTTTGCCATCGCATTTCCAAGCGACTATTGGATTGACATAGGGAGCATTGATAAATACATGAAGGTAAACTTTGATATCCTTGACGGCAAGCTGCCAATTGAGATTGAAGCAGATGAGATTTCAACAAGATTATGGGCAGAAAATGGCGCAAAGATTTGCAGTGGCGCGAAAATAATCCCGCCAGCGTTAATAGGCACTGGCTCTATGATTGAAGATGGCGCGTGTATCGGACCTTACGCTATCTTGGGACGGAATGTGCATGTTAAATCTGGCGCTTTTATTGAGCATGCCATAGTTTGGGATGGATGCAAGATCGGAAGGAATGCGAAGGTTTGCAACACAGTTCTTGGATATGGTTGCAAAGTTGAAGATGAAGCTGTGGCAACAGTGCCTGCATATGCATGTAATAGCATCATTACACAAGCTTCTTCGGGCAAGGAGGGCTAATTTCGCTTAATTCAGATTGTCACGGAAAGAGTTGGAAAAATTGCCTCTGCTCTTCCCAAAAAGTTATAAGTTGCGCAGTTGAATTATGGGCGATGAAATTCGACCGAAACAACGACTTTTTGCGGTGATATTTCGGGTGGAATATCGCCTACCCCACAAAGCAAACCTAAAGTGCGTAGGTCCTAAGTTTAGGAGTTACGCATTCGGAACGGGCATAGATTGAAGTCAGAAAAACAAAAACTTCTTGCGCTATAAAACTTTGTTCAACTTTATTTGGATTAACTTGAACACAACGGAAATGCTTTGTAAAACTTTAGGGCACAAAACTTGTTCAAACACAAAACAGTTGCCTGTGCTACCACGCGAGAAATTTATCATAACCAACGCTGTTGTAGCTGGGGGGTGAGTGGTAGTAGGGCGATTGTGGGAGAGCGTGCGGCGTGGTTTGCCACCTCTCAGCAGTTTTTGGTGAAGGCTGGTTGGCAACCTTAATGATGGTGAGGAGGTGGAAACCATGACTGTTGCGCTCAACTTGCCAGTTCAACACGGGGCAGTCCACAAGTTGAATAGTGATGGGATCACCGTTGCTTTCGTAAGCACTTACCCACCTCAGGAATGTGGTATAGCCACATACACTCAAGACCTCGTCCATGCACTGGAGGTCCACGGATACATTAAGAAGGCAATAGTTGTTGCCGTCTCCGATGGCGCATATGCCTATGACCACCATGTTAACTTCGTCATCAGGAAAAACAACTACGAGGACTATATAATAGCAGCTGAATTTCTTAACGAGAGTGATGCCCAAATTGTCAACATACAGCACGAATTTGGTATATTTGGCGGTAATGATGGCGAATTCGTCATAGAACTTTACAGAAGGTTGACAAAGCCAATAGTAACCTCCCTTCATACAGTCCTTTGCGATGTGGATAGCTTGAAGAAACGCATAACTCAACTTGTGGCTCAATACTCAAAAAGGCTCATTGTTATGAACAGTATTGCTTTTCAGTTGCTTTCACAGTATTACGATATAGACCTAACAAAGGTTACACTGATTTATCATGGTGCTCCAGACATACCGTTCGGGTTGAAGAGGGAAGCGAAAAAAGAGCTTGGTCTTTCTGGTAGAACGGTTCTTTCAACATTCGGGTTGATTAACAGGGGTAAAGGCATTGAGTATGCAATACAAGCAATGGGCGAAATTGTAAAGCACTATCCACAGACAATCTACCTCATCATCGGAAAGACTCATCCTGGCGTAGCTCGCCGAGAGGGGGAATCGTATAGAGCCGAGCTTGAATCGCTTGTTGACAGGCTCGGGTTGCACGAACATGTCAAATTCTTGAACAGATATTTGACAAAAGGTGAGCTAATACGATACCTGTGTGCATCTGATATATACATATGCCCATACATCTCTTTGAATCAAATTGTAAGCGGCACACTCGCATATGCAATTGCAGCTGGCAAAGCGATAATTTCAACACCATCATTTTATGCGCAAGAAATCCTGGCGGAAGGAAGAGGACTATTGTGCGAACCTTGCAACCCAAGGTCAATTGCCGAAAAGGTCATCTCCCTTCTGAGCAACCCTGATGAACTTGAAGCAATGGAGAGAAGAGCATATCGCTTTGGTCGCCAAATGACATGGCAAGCTGTCGCTTGGGATCATGAAAGGCTCTTCAGAGAAGTAGTTGCGTGCTCACACATCCTTCAAGCTCAATTGCCGTCAAGTGATTCATTGCCCATTATGCCACTGGCTCCAGCCAGCGGTTGATAAAGGAATAATTCGGTGCCAAACTGTTTAGCGATTTAGTAGGGCAAGGCTCTTGCCAAGCAAAAAGTAGCTTTTCCAGTTTATGGTCATCATCGCCTTCAACCGTGCTATCTAAATTCAGGGTTGATGCATTGACAGAGAACAAAGAGAACAATGTGCTAAGAGAGTGAATGCCCAACCTCACCAACAACTGTAACACAAGGAGAGGTGAAGGGGATGATAGAAATTGCCGATCCGATCAGAGCCATCAAGATACCAAAGGTAAAAATGGCTCACCTCTCCTCAATCACCGATGACACCGGTGTCCTTCAACACACAAAATATGGCATACCAAATCCGAAGTATGGCTACACCACCGATGATAACGCAAGGGCATTGCTTGCCAGCGTAAAGCACTATGAGCTCACATTGGAAGAGGAATCACTCATGTTGGCGCGCACATACTTGGCTTTCCTTCAATGGATGCAGCGTGAAGACGGCTTGTTTCACAATGAGGCGAGTTATGACAGGCGCATACTTGACGAAGTTGGCTCACTTGCCTGCCAAGGGCATGCTGTGTGGGCGCTCAGTTGGACCGCCGTCAGCAAGATACCACTGGGGATGCGAGTTGCTGCTTTTGAAATGCTTGAGCAGATGCCCATTGAGAGCATCCTTACTGATACTTCAATACATGTGCCATCATTCGTCATCTACGGGTTGGCTGAGTTGAAAGAGAAGGTTGGTTCCAACGGTTCGGAAAGAATCACAATGAGAAGCTCATGGGAACTCGTGCTTGAAAACGCCGTTGAGGTGCTCCTTAACCTCTACAAGCAAAACGCATCTGATGATTGGAAATGGTTTATTGATGAGATGACTTGGGGTGTCGGAGCACCATGTGCTGCACTATTTAGAGCATACAGGCTATTCGGCGATGAGCAAATCTTGCATGTGGCATTGAGTGCATACGAATTTATGTGTGATGTTGTCTTTGAGGGTGGCTTATTTCAACCAATTGGGTGTAAGGGTTGGTTCAGGAAGAATGGCAAGCGAGCCTATTTTGACCAACAACCAATAGAGGCAATGTGGATGTTCTTTGCGGCACAAGAGGCGTTCAAATGTTTGGGACGCAAGCTTGATATTCATAGGGCTATGCTCGCTCTCGGTTGGTTCTTCGGGCTTAATGTTCATGGTGTTGAACTTTATGATGAATCAACTGGCGCATGTTACGATGGCTTACATGAATTTGGCATCAACATGAATCAAGGTGCCGAAGCAACCATTGCTGCATTGCTCACATTAATCGCTTTCGTTCAATCTGACTTGTGTAAAAATAAATGATGGGGCGCTACAGGGGACAAAGCAGTGGGCAGGGTGGTCGCCAGTGAACATGCTCTATTTGCATGTTCTCTGGAGGAAAGTCCGGGCTCCATAGGGCAGCGCGCTGGGTAACACCCAGTCCCCGCAAGGGGAGGAAAGTGCCACAGAAAACATACCGCCATGCGGTTCAGCCACAGCTAAATGTTTGTAGCGCCCTAAGCTGTCGGCGTTGCCGCATGGTAAGGGTGAAAAGGTGGGGTAAGAGCCCACCAGCAATGCCGTGAGGCATTGGCTTGGCAAACCCCGCGCGGAGCAAGACCAAATAGGGGACGCTATCAGGTTGCCCGCCGATGTCCCCGGGTAGGTCGCTCAGAAAAATGACCACCACCGCCGTCAGTTGATGGCGGGACAGAACCCGGCTTATATGCCCACTGCCTGTCCCCACTTACCTTTTGCTTAAGAGTTGTGACGCAATGTTCGTAGTTAGCCACGAAGCGAAGTGGCGTTAAATTGGTGCAATGTGCGATGTTATTACTTTACTTGCACTTTGCACTCACCTTGCATTTCGCCTCCAACAATCACTTTGACGGCACTTTGTTCTGTGCCTTACTACGAACCGACAAACTTTTGAGTAAGGAGCGGAAGCAAATACTCATTGATTGCACATTACCAACACAATTTGAAGCATAGAGCGATTCGTTTTTGGCACCATTTATTGGGCATACTATAATCCCCCACTGCAAAACAACACAACCGCGTAACTCCTACAATACCTACCCTAAACCATTCACTCAATCTTCCTCAATGGTGCATATTCAAGCGCAAGACATTTCTCACCAACTGCCGGATCGTCAAAGAGGACATAAGCCTGCATCCTTCTACCAATCCGCTCAACCATCCTCACAGTGCCTGTTCCGAACTTGGTATGAAAGACTCTGTCACCCGGCTCAAGTTCAATCAGCGTTTCGCTTTCACAGCCTTCATCTGGTGTTCTGGCAGTCATTCCTTTTTCACTCTCTGCCCTTTCTTTCCCTTTGTGCCCGTCAAGCAAAGCCCTGATGTTGAATGCCACCGATTGCCACGGGTGCATAACCGCTGTCGGTTGGAAAGTCCTTATGAATCCCCTAAGTGTTGGCTCACCGTATACCCATTGCTTCAGCTGGCTTGGTATCTCATCAATGAACCGCGATGGTTTCTGAGCGCAGTGCCAATAGCCATCAATGCTTCTCCTCATGCGCTTTGAAGCATATGTCAAGATGACCAAATCCTTCGCCCTCGTCAGCGCAACATAGAATAACCGTCTCTCCTCTTCAAACTCCTCATCAGTGTTCATACTTCGGATGTGAGGGAATAAACCTTCCTCAAGCCCAACTACGAAAACCACTGGGAATTCAAGCCCTTTAGCGCTATGGACGGTTAGCAGCGTGACCGCATCGCCATCCCAAGAGGTTTCATCCTGTGGTGTCAAGAGGGCAATCTGCTCAAGGAAAGATTGCAATGTTTGCGAAGCTGGGTCACTGCCAAATGTTCTTTTAGCCGCCATCATGAGCTGCTCAATGTTAGCCAATCTCTCTAAAGCCTGAAGTTCACCCTCCAACTTAAGCATCTCCTCATAGCCGCTCTCTTCAAGTATATGTTGAATGAGTTGCGGTATGCTCACCTCTCTCATTTTCATCCTCCATCCAATTACCAAGCGCCTGAAGTTGAGCACTGCTTCAAGCTGCCTCGTTGTAAGCGACGATATTTTGTCTCCTTCTATGATAAGCCTGCCAAGTGACAACCCCTTTGACTGCGCTTCCGTTCTTAACTTGCGCAATGTCACATCACCGATACCCCTTGGTGGGAGATTTATGACCCTGAGCAAGCTGACTTCGTCATCCGGGTTGACAATTAGGCGCATGAAGGCAAGCATGTCTTTTATCTCTCGGCGCTCATAGAAACGCACCGCACCAACAACGCGGTGCGGTATTCCAAAGTGCAAGAAAGCCTCCTCAAACGGGCGTGATTGAGCATTCACACGATACATGACAGCAATGTCACAATAGCGCCTCTCATCTTGAGAAATCAATTCACGGATCATGTTCGCTACAAATAGCGCTTCCTTATCCTCATCCGATGCTTCATACACGATTACAGGAAAGCCACCTTCACGGGTTGTCCAGAGACGCTTCTTGTGCCTATAGCGATTGTTCTTTATGACATGATGAGCTGCCTCCAATATGACGCCAGTTGAGCGATAATTCCTTTCAAGCGTCACCACCCTCGCTTCTGGAAACCTCTCTTTTAGCTCAAGTATGAACTTTACGCTGGCTTTTCTCCAACCGTATATGGCTTGATCATCGTCACCGACAACGAAAAGATTACAATGTCGCTTTGCGAGAGCGCAGACAAGCTCATGTTGAAGATAGTTCACATCCTGATACTCGTCTACATGGATGTATTGGAAGCGCTCGCTGTAATACCGCAAAAGGCTTTCATTCTCCCAAATCATACGCAGGGCGTAAAGGAGCAAGTCATCAAAGTCAACAGCATTTGATGAGCGCAACGCCCTCTCATACTGCTCATACACAGCAGCGACCACCTTTGAAAATGGCGTCTGTGCAGCCTCGGCATAATCCTCACAGGAGAACATGCTCACCTTCGCTTCGCTAATTGCTGCCTGTATGGCACTTGGGTTGTATCTGTCAAAGCCAATTTCAAGCTCACGCATTATGCGCTTTATCAGCGCAATTTGGTCGTCCTCATCAAAGATGACGAAGTTTGGCTTTAATCCAACAAAGTTGCCATGCATTCTGAGCATGCGAGCGCATATTGCGTGAAATGTCCCTATCCACATTTGTTCGCACGCTCTCCCAACAAGGCGCACAAGGCGCTCTCGCATTTCATTAGCAGCTTTGTTTGTGAAAGTCACCGCCATGATGAATGACGGCGGGACACCCCTGCAACTCACCAAATATGCAACCCTATATGTCAGCACCCTCGTCTTGCCGCTCCCTGCACCAGCGAAGACGATGACCGGACAATCAGTCACCAAAACTGCTTCACGCTGTTGCTCATCAAGCTGTTCCAACAGGGGCGAGAGCCTGATATGCATCTTCCAAATCACCTTTCCAGCACTTGATCCCATACAACAAATGCAGGTTATGGTGCAATCGCTTGCTTAACCTCAAGTTTGCTATAATGCCTTTCAAGCGCTGCAGCTATGAAATCCCTAAACAGCGGGTGCGCCCTATTGGGGCGCGATTTGAATTCCGGATGAAACTGCGTCGCCACAAACCATGGATGCTCTTTAAGCTCAATTATCTCAACCAACCTGCCATCTGGGGATAGCCCGCTGAATGTCATCCCACGCCTTTCAAGCAACTCATAGTATCTTGGATTGACTTCATATCTGTGCCTATGGCGCTCATACACGCAGTCGGAATTATACGCTTCGTAAGCTTTTGTGCCCGGCTGAATAACGCAAGGGTAAGCGCCAAGACGCATTGTCCCACCAAGCCTTGTAACACTTTGCTGCTCCTCAAGCAGATCAATCACGGGGTGTTCACAAGCCCGGTCAAACTCGCTGCTGTTTGCATCTTTAAGACCACACACATTCCTTGCAAACTCAATCACGGCGCATTGAAGTCCAAGGCACAAACCTAAAAATGGTATCTCCTTCTCACGAGCATACTTTATCGCCACAACCTTGCCCTCAATACCCCTGTATCCAAAACCGCCGGGGACAACTATTCCGTCCACATCGCCAAGAAGCAAATCAACATTGTCTTCAGTGAGTTGCTCCGAGTCAACCCACTTGATATCAACATGGCATCTGTTGGCATACCCACCATGTTTTATTGCCTCTGCTACGCTTATGTATGCGTCATGAAGTTGCACATACTTCCCCACGAGCGCCACACGGCATGAATGCAATGGCTCTTTCATTGCCCTGACCATACAACGCCACTCTTCGAGGTCCGGCTCGCTTGGATGCAGGTTGAGCCTCCCGACTGTCAGTCTGCCTAAGCCCTGCGCCTCAAATGTTAACGGCAGCTCGTAAATCTGGTCGGTGTCAAGTCCCTCAACTATCGCCTCAAGTGGGACTTCACAGAAGAGAGCGATCTTGCGCCTCATCTCTTCAGTGAGTGGCAGCTTGCTCCTGCAGATGAGCACATCAGGTTGTATGCCGATGCTGCGCAATTCCCTTACGCTGTGCTGTGTTGGCTTCGTCTTCATCTCGTTCCTCGGACCCACATAAGGTATGAGCGTGACATGAACATACATTACATTCTCGTGACCTTCATCAATCTTGAACTGCCTTGCGGCTTCAAGGAACGGCATCCCCTCTATATCGCCAACGGTCCCTCCAATCTCAACAATCGCCACATCAGCATCACAGTCATCGGCAAGCGAGCGTATCCTCTCCTTGATCTCGTCTGTCACATGCGGAATTACTTGGACTGTCTGACCGAGATACTCGCCTCGTCTCTCCTTCTCAATCACAGCTCCATATATTGTGCCGGTGGTGATGTTAGCCTTCCTCGTCAGGTTGATATCAACGAAACGCTCGTAGTGACCCAAGTCCAAATCCGTCTCAGCGCCATCTTCAGTGACGAAGACCTCGCCATGTTGATATGGATTCATTGTCCCAGCATCCACATTCAGGTATGGGTCAATCTTTTGCAGCGAGACTTTAAACCCCCTCGCCTTGAGCAGCCTGCCAAGACATGCAGTTGTTATGCCTTTACCGATGGATGAGACAACTCCTCCGGTAACGAAAATATACTTCCTTTGCCGCCCCATATTCGTTCACCTTCCTTGGATTGCTGATGATGTGAATATCGCAAGCAACGCAAAAGTGCAGAGGGACGGTAGCTGCCCCATTCCATTGAGTGCTTCCATACCCCCACAACCGTTCACAATTTGCTTGTTATTTGCTCGTTGTCGGTGAACATTCTTTTACAGCCATGCTATGGGCTACAGCCCGTAACCGCTGACTAAATTTATGAGCGCCATCTTTAAACGGCGAGGATCTCTCATCAACCAAGCCTATGGCTCTCCGATCCTTGTAGGGCGCATCTCCCAACTCGCTGAACCTTTCGGCAAGGTAGCGGCTATGCTTTGCGATATTCTTTTTGGCTCGTAAGAAACCTCGCCCTAACAAAGTCGGCGAATAAATTTGGCTCTCAATTGCTTCGCAATCAAAGGTTGGCTGAAACCAGCGGCATGAACAGCTAAGCACCAACAATCTTTTAAAGTATGAATTGCACAGGCAGGGCTGTTTCGCAAGTGCAGACGATAGCCCCCACAAAAACAAAAGCGAATGATGTGGGCGAATTAGCAACCGCCCCTCCATTAAATTGCGCAACTCCCTCAAATAAGTAGCGACCCACTTTAATTGTGGTGCTCAGCATATGATGGCACTGCACAAACATCGTTCATATGCTATTTTGAGCAGTTGAGCAATACCTTGATCCACCCACCTTTCCCAGCAGCCAAACTGAGGAAGGCATCTTTTGATTCGCTCAACGGAATCTCGTCCACCCAGCCATCAATTTGCACATGCCCGTCACAAAGCAACTTTACAGCTGCTTCAAACTCTTCACGAGAATACGCATAGCTGCCCCGAATTCATTTTTCTCCAGTCACAACACCCATGCCATCAATGTCGGCATGCGCATCGTGCAAACCGATCCA
>JANXAS010000059.1 GCA_025062195.1 Armatimonadota bacterium | reverse complement strand
ATCTACCTTTATACGATGCGGGCTTCTTCTCACTTTACAATCTACCCTCTCCAAATCAAAGATTTAGAAACATTGCAAGTCCATTTTACCATCGCGTTCACATATGTCAGCTGCAAGTTTTATATGCATTGACAGGAGAGACATTTTTTCATGAGTATGCAACCCGGTGGATTAGTTATCTTAGAAATCCAAGGTGTTTATTAAGAGCATATTTGCACAAAATAACATTTAAATTATTGAAATATTAAAACTATGAAAATAAGCATATTGGTGGGACTTATACTGCTAAACACGGCTTTCATTGACCCAGCCCCCCACTCAATTTACATAGGAGAAATAGTCTACATCGGACTGTTTGTTATTGTTATCTTTATCTTTGCGACCCAAGTGTTGATGAGAGGATCTATACAGATTTCCTCAAATTACTTATATATCCCTCTACTATGTATATTTATTCTAACTATCGCATCTTTATGGCAGGGAATTGTAGTTAACGGCACACCATTTTATCTCTGGCTGAGGGGCTTCATACCTTTTGTAAACTACCTTATATTCTTCCTACTCATACGCGAGTTACGAAGTCTTTCTAATTTATACATACTAATTGGATTCTTATTAGCAAGCGCATTAGTAATTTTATTCAAAATTATTTTTGTGATTGCTAATGCTTATCCCTTGAATCTACTTGAAATCCGTGCTGCATTGCCAAGACATGCATTCCAGCCCCATATCTTAGCATCGTTTGGGTTCCTTATCGGATATGCAACTGAATCATCTGGTAAAAAACGATTATGTGCGATCCTATTAGCTTTGATCTTTTTAGCAAGTATGTTAGTCACAATTTCACGCAGTCTTACTCTGCTGGCGATATTAATAGGAATTATTGGCATAATGAGACGGACTCGATTTCCAGTTATTCTATTAAAGTTGATAATTCTTTGCATTACTTTTGCATTTTTATTCTCACTTATATCTGCAAAGAAAACCGTTAACCTCCACTCTATATGGATCTCTCGCTTCTCGCGCAATATTCTGGAAGATGTTCGCGTTGAAGAATCAGCAGCAGTTTTAAAGGAATTCGCAAAACATCCGATATTGGGAAATGGCTTGGGATACCAGTATTCTTATTACCGTTCTGCTATCAATCTTGAATGGGAGGGAGGATATACGCATAACTTTATCACATACATATTGCTTACGATGGGTTTAGTAGGTTTAATAATATTTTTATGGCTACTCGGAACCATCCTCCTCGAACTTCATCTAACCTACAAAGCAGTTGCAAAAAGCCAAAATGAACAGATCCGCTCCATCTTTTGGGGTTTAGTGCTTTGTTTAATTGGTGTGTTACTATATTCATTGATGCAATCTATTTTTAGAGCATTAGCATTCCCTATTATTGTGTCTTTTACTCTCGCTGGGATTGTAAGCTTGAGAAGAATAATTACTGAAAGGCTACTAATACCCACCAATTTATAACAATGATTGTTTGGATTTTCAACCATTATGCTGTTCCACCTAATCTCCCGGGCGGCACCAGGCATTATGACCTTGGGCGAAAGTTGGTGGAGCGAGGGCATCAAGTTGCCATTATTGCCTCCAGCTTCCACTACTATATGCATAAAGAAACACGCTTAGAATTATGGGAGAAGTGGAAGATTGAAGACATAAATAATATCAAGTTTATCTGGATTAAAACACCATCTTACTGCCGAAATGACTGGCGTCGGATGCAAAATATGTTGGTTTATGCATTACGCGCATGGTTGTTGGGGCGAAACCTACCTAAACTCACACCTGATGTCAAAAGACCCGATGTAATAATTGGTTCTTCGCCCCATCTATTTGCCCCATTTGCTGCATATTTAGTTGCCCAGTATTACAGAATACCATTTGTTTTAGAGATCCGAGATGTATGGCCACAAGCAGCTATTGATATAGGAGTATTAAAACCTTATCACCCGGCAACGAAAACATTACAAGTTTTGGAACGGATCCTTTATCGGAAAGCTGACAAAATTATTTCATTGCTTCCTTTTGCATATGAACATATCATTGCCTGTGGGGTATCAAGGGAGAAAATTGTTTGGATTCCCAATGGCGTCGATCTGAGCAGACTTGAAAGCACAGTTACAAAATCTTACAGATCTCAAAGTAGTCTTTGTATCATGTATCTCGGCGCGCATGGCAAGGCGAATGCCTTAGATACCGTAATACATGCAGCCAAAATTATTCAAGAGCGGGGGTATCAAGATATTCACTTTGTCCTTGTGGGTGACGGACCAGAAAAATCTAAATTAATGGCAATGGTTCGGGAAATGAGACTTCATAATGTGGAGTTCCGGGATTCGGTGCCAAAAAGCGAGGTAATAAAAGTTCTCAATGAAGCTGATGCACTTCTTGTCCAGCTGGGAGGGACAGAAATTTACCGCTACGGGATAAGTTCCAATAAACTCTTTGATTCCATGGCAATTGGTAAACCAGTATTTTCGTCCGCTGAAGCCCCACAAAATCCTGTGAAAGAAGCAAATTGTGGATTTGTCATCCCGCCACGCGACCCCAGAGCATTAGCTGATGCGGTGATCCAACTTTACCAAATGCCTTTAGAGGAACGAGAAGCAATGGGGCACAGGGGGCAAGAATATGTGAAAAAACATCACGATATCTGCAAACTGGCTCAGCGGCTGGAGGAGACGCTATTAGAAGTTGTGCAGAAAGAAAGGACATAAGTGCCTAATATTATATTGTCATTTCACACAATGGACAAAAGTTCATGGGGCAATTGTCTTTAAAATTAAAGCGGTTAATTGATATAATTGGCGCTATTTTGGGCTTGGCAGTTTTATCGCCAATAATAGTCTTGATTTCGGCATTGGTCTGCCTAACAATGGGACTACCTGTTTTCTTCCTTCAAGTCAGGATAGGATATCGCTGTAAGCCCTTCTTAATCTACAAGTTTAGGACAATGACAGAGGATAAAGATGAAAATGGAAAATTACTTCCAGATGAACGGCGTTTGACAAGATTTGGTAAATTTTTAAGGACAACTTCTCTGGATGAATTACCAGAGTTGTTCAATGTTTTAAAAGGGGATATGAGTCTTGTTGGTCCTCGTCCTCTACCCCCTGAATATTTGCCTTATTACACTGAGGAAGAAATGCGACGGCACGATGTTAAGCCAGGAATTACAGGTTGGGCACAAATTAATGGAAGAAATGCCATTTCATGGGATCAAAAACTTGCACTTGATGTTTGGTATGTGGACAACTGGAGTTTGCTTCTCGATTTCAAAATTTTGCTTATAACACTTGCAAAAGTAATAAAATGTGAGGGTGTAAGTGCCAAAGGTTATGCTACTTCACCAAGACTTGACGAAATCAGGGGTAGAGTGATGAAAAATTGAAGGTTATAGTTATTGGTGCGGGTGGACATGCAAAAGTCGTAATAAGCACATTACAAGCAATGGGTATAAAAGTTGATGCAGTTGTTGATAAAGATGAAAAGAAAAAGGGATCAAAAATTCTGGGTGTGCCTGTAATTGGTTCTCCAAATTTACTCTACGGAATGGACGATGTTAAAGCAATTATAGCAATAGGCTCAAACCAAATTCGGAAGCATATTGCATCAGAATTCCAAAATGTAGAATGGCTCACTCTAATCCACCCTCGCGCCTATGTTCACGAAAGCGTAAAAATCGGCGAAGGTAGCGTGATCTTTGCGGGTGCTATTGTCCAGCCTTTTGCCTGCATAGGTTCGCATGTAATAATCAACACAGGGGCAACAGTTGATCATGACTGCGAGATCGGCAATTATGCTCATGTTGCCCCAGGAAGCCACCTTGCTGGGGGTGTAAAGGTTGGCGAAGGGGCATTTATAGGGATAGGGGCAGTAGCTATACCTAATGTTCACATAGGAGATTGGGCTATTATTGGAGCAGGTGCAGTTGTAACTGCAGATATTCCTTCGTTTGCCACAGCAGTTGGAGTGCCTGCCAAACCTATCAAAGTTAACCCAAAAGAGAAATAATCGCATGAAAAGAAGAAACATTCAAATGTCGCTGCCAGATATAAGCAAGCAAGATATTGACTCTGTTGTTAAAGTTCTTCGTTCAAAAAGGCTTGCACTCGGACCGATGGCCGAGGAATTTGAAAGATTAATGTGCGAATATGTGGGTGTTAAACACGCTATCGCTGTTAGTTCAGGCACTGCAGCTTTGCACTTGATTGTCAGAGCTCTTGGAATCGGTCCTGGAGACGAGGTATTGGTTCCTTCATTCACTTTTATTGCCAGTGTCAATGTAATCCTCTATGAAGGAGCAACCCCGATTTTCGTTGATATTGAACCCGAAACTTATAATCTTGATCCAGACGACCTTGAGAAAAAAATTACCCCAAGAACCAAGGCAATTATGGCTGTTGATGTTTTCGGTCACCCTGCTGAATGGGATAAGATAAACAAAATCGCTCAGAAATATTCCCTGTTAGTTATTGATGATTCTTGCGAGGCTCTTGGAGCTGAATATAAAGGGAAGAAAATAGGGCAATTTGGCAATGCTGCAGCATTTGCTTTTTACCCGAATAAGCAAATAACAACTGGGGAAGGAGGTATGGTTGTTACTAACGACGAAGAACTTGCAAAGACAATCAGAAGCTTGCGCAATCAAGGGCGAACCGAAATGGGAGCATGGCTTGAACACGAAATTATGGGCTATAACTATCGGATGGATGAAATGTCGGCAGCTTTAGGGGTTTCTCAACTCAAGAGGATCGAGGAATTGCTAAAAAATAGGGAAATAGTGGCAAAAAATTACACGGAAAAACTTTCCGGGCTCGATTTTATCCGCACTCCAATAGTCAAACCCTATGTGAAAATGAGTTGGTTTGTATATGTTGTTACATTGGCAGAGGGATTAGATCGGGACTTGATAATAGCTCGGATGCAAGAAATGGGAATACCAGTAAGAGGTTACTTCTCCCCGGCACACTTACAACCATATATCCGAGAGCGTTTCAAAACCTATGAAGGGATGCTGCCTATTACTGAATCAGTAGCTAAAAGGACAATTGCTTTGCCATTTCACGGCAGTCTTTCAGAGTCTGAAATTGATGCGGTAGTTGAGGCGCTGAAGAAAGCAATATGATTTAATGGTGGTGATTAAAATTGCGCCTAAGATGGCATTCTTTTGCCTCTTTAATCTTAGATTCAACGCTAATCTTCATCGCATATGGATGCGCTTTACTTCTCCGTTTTTACCCACATCTGGACAACAATAGTTGGCATGGATTCGTCAACTCTTTACCGTTAGTGATCACATTGCAATTAATTTTCAATTATTTGTTTGGAATATATAGGCGTATGTGGAGATTTGCAAGCTTAATAGATGCGATTGCATTAATTCAATCTGTTGGATTAACTGCTATATTGCTTTTGACTTTAAGTTTGTTAAAAGTTTTTGGGCGCCATTTATTGCCGATTTCGGTTATCATTATGGGGGCACTCCTTTCTTTATTACTGCTATTAACTGCCCGTTTTTTTCACCGATTAAAGGCGATTTTGATCAAAAAACTTAACCATTCAAAGGGTAATAGAATCCTTATAGTTGGTGCTGGAAGCGCTGGACAATTGCTTGCTAAGGAATTACTTAGCCATCCTGAATGGGGGTTTAGCCCAGTTGGATTTATTGATGATGACAGAAAAAAACACGGGATGTCAATCCATGGCATCCAAGTTTTAGGTCCTCGCGAAGAGATACAATACTGGACAGAACATCTTAATGTCAATGTAATCGCAATCGCTATGCCATCTGCTTCCTCAGAAGTTATAAGGGAAACAGTGACATTGTGTGAACCTACATCTGCTGCCATTAGAATATTTCCAGGGATAACCGGACCCATAAAAAGTGGAAATTTCACCGAGATTCTTAGGGAAGTTCGCTTTGAAGACCTACTTAACAGGGAATCTGTAGAGATCAATTTGGAACAGTGCAAAGGTTACATTGAGGATCAAACAGTAGTTGTAACTGGTGCAGCCGGCTCTGTTGGATCAGAACTTTGTAGACAGGTTTTGGCTTTATCTCCTTCATATTTGATTATGGTTGATATTAATGAAAGTGACTTGCACGATTTAAATGTTTCGTTGCTAACTAAAGCAAGGAAGACGGGAACAAAGCTTGTCCCTTATCTGTGCAGCATTTTAGATCCCGAGAAACTGAGGCTTTTAATGGATAAATTTTCCCCACAAATTGTCTTTCATGCTGCTGCTTACAAGCATGTCCCTACTCTTGAAGAGTTTCCAGAAGAAGCATTTTGGACAAACATTGTCGGAACATTAAATATACTAACTGCATCCACTGACTATATTGACAGATTTATTTTCGTTTCAACTGATAAAGCCGCTTATCCTACAAATGTTCTTGGTTTTTCAAAACGCATAGGTGAATTGTTGACCTCAAGCATAGGAAGAGAACTTGAACGAGCATATTGTTCTGTCCGCTTTGGAAATGTCCTTGGTAGTAGAGGAAGTGTCATTCCTACTTTCTTGCGTCAAATAGATGAAGGTGGACCAATAACTGTTACACATCCGGAAATGAGAAGATTTTTTATGACAATCCCTGAAGCTGCTCTCCTTATACTACAAGCTGGCGCTTTTGGTGAACCTGGGGCAATTTATATACTTGACATGGGATACGAAATTAAAATATACGATCTTGCCCGGAAACTTATTCGTTTGAGAGGTTATCGCCCCAATAAAGACATCCAAATAGAGATAATAGGCACCAGAAACGGTGAGAAATTGGCGGAAGTGCTGTATGGTCCTGAGGAGAAAGTTACCAACTCGCCCCACCCTAAGATAAGAAAAATAATGGCAAATGACATTTATGGACCCAATCAATTAATCCAGTGGATAGAGGAAACTAAAAGGCTTGCAAAGCCAACAAATCGCAAAGAACTTGTGGAATCTATGAAGCAAATTCTCAAGTCTTATGGTGTAGCAATTGATGAAAGACAGAAGTAAGTTAAGGTTGAGATTTTGGATAACTTTAAGGCTATCCGTCCAAATTTTCATTCTCGCTCTTTACTACAAACTTTGTTTGTTAGGTTCGTAGTTAGCCACGAAGCGAAAGCGGAGTGGCGTTAAATTGGTGCAATGTGTGATGTTATCATTTTACTTGCACTTCGCATCCACTTTGACGGCGCTTCGCTTTGCTCCCTGCCTCACTATGAACCAACAAACTTTTGAGTAAAGAGTATTCATTCTAAAAATCAATTGCAAGGTAAAATTGATGCAGTGCCTCTCAACCAGCCAAAGGAAAGTTATATTTATTGCCATTTACTTCGCCGAAATAGCGCTATTCAGCACCATTGTATCAGCAAGGCTGCCCTGGGAGGAAGCTGCACAACACTCTGAAAGAGCACACGAGGCATTCTGGCGTTCTAAAAGAGCACTCCAAGCTTGGTGGAAAAAACGGGATCCAAATACCTTCCTTTTGCCTCAGAACTTGCGAGAACCTCTTTGGACACCAGAGAATTCTGCCGCTGACCTTTACCCCTTTTTGCTCATAGCTGCCTATTTTGTTGACCCACCACTCTTTCCAGATTTGCTCAAAACGATGCGTAACGAAATTGTTCTCACAAACCGTTTAGGACGATTACCCGATGCTTATTCCCTTACTGAGAACCGCTTTTTGCGAAAGGAATTGAGTCTACCTCAAATCATCTTTGGAGCTTCCGAGTATGCTAAAGATGGTCTCCTCCCTTTAACCGAGGTATTAGGTCATGGAGTATGGCTCTCTCGGATGAAGGAAATCGTTGAGGATATTTTTGCTCATGCACCAATAGAAACAAATTTTGGTCGTTTACCAGCCTCTGATACCGAAGTTAATGGTGAAATGCTTCAAGTCTTGGTTCGCCTCTTTGCTATTACACGAGAACGCCGTTACTTGGATTGGGCAAAACGCATTGGCGATGCCTACTGCCTGGAAGTTCTACCCCGGAATAACTTCTTACCTGCCCACCAATGGGATTTTGCCCAACATAGGGCAGTGCGTGATATACTGAACCTTAATGATCACGGCAACGAAATTATTGGTGGTCTTTCGGAACTATTCCTAATAACCAAGCATTTTGATCCGGAAACAGCGACTCTTTACGAAACGCCATTGAGGAAGATGTTTGATACACTTTTAGAAAAAGCGCGAAATAAAGATGGGCTTTGGTTCTCCCTCGTCCAACCTTCTACCCTAAAGGTGCTACAATATAGCACACCCGACACTTGGGGCTATACTTTAAGCAGTGTTTACACCTTTGGTCTGGCAACTGGTGATGAAAAATATTACACTGCCGTTGAGAAAGCTCTTAGTAACTTAAACCAACCTGCTTATTACGATTGGGGCGGTGCTGATGGGTTCGCCGACTCCATTGAAAGTGCTTTGTTATTACTTTCTAAACGGTCCATATCAGAGGGTTGGGCATGGTTGGAGATAGTTGAACCTCGCTTTTTGGCGAGGCAGAGAGAAGACGGAATCATTGAGGGTTGGCATGGAGACGGTAACTATATTCGCACAGCCTTGATGCTTGCTTTATACCACACTCAAGGCACTTACTTAATACCGTGGGATGAGGGAATATATCTTGGCGCTGTGCAGAGCCAAAATAGCCTCTATGTATTCTTACGAGCAAAACAGGACTGGAAAGGGCTTTTACGCTTTGATTACCCGCGCCATCGCGAAGTAATGGGACTACCTATAGATTACCCTCGCTTAAACTCATTCCCTGAATGGTTTACCGTTGAGGCAACCAATGTATATCAAATAGAGGCAAAAAAGGGCGGTAAGATTATAGAAAAGCCTCCAACTGGCATTTGGCTTGGTGAAGAACTTCGCTTCGGCGTGCAACTGTTTCTCAAAAGTGGTGAGAAACTATATCTGCAAGTCACTCGAAGAAAAAGCTGATACTGTTTTACATATATGCAATACTGATAGGGATTCGTGGGGAAGATAGCTATCAACAATATTTGCAGCATTTGCAGAAAAGGGCAAAGAAGCATTTATGAACTAAGTCCAACGAGCGAAAATCAAAAATGGATAATGCAATAGTCCATCCGTTCTTTCTGCAATTGGTTATGTAAGATACTATAAATTGCAAAATTGACCTCATCGCAAAAACCACTTCGTTCTTTCCTTGAAGTTTGTTGGTGCTTTGAAAGGTTGGGCTCCTGTCAAACAAAAATTGGAGGACAGAACTATTGGGTAGTCATCCCTCAGCAGCAGTGGATTATGAAGGCTCCCAAAAATTCCCCATGCAAAACATGTTTTGCCAATTTTATAGCTATCGCTTGGCTAAATCGCAGATAAAGATGCCTATAAGATACCCCTTTTTGATTGCTTCATCCATTAGTGTCCAAATGTCCGCAATCTTTCATCTCTGTCAAGAATTAAACCAATCATAAAATCACTATCCATAGGAGTGGCTTTAGCCACGAAAATTTAAAGTCAGAAATTTGTTTGGGGCTAAAGCTCCTTTTAATTTTGGGGGTTTACAATTCACGCCGTTTGGACTATTTGTTTTTGTGGTGATTTCTTGTGGGCTATTGCCCGCTCATGCGAAACGATGCCAATTTCGCAACTCCCAGAATTGTCGCATTTAAGACTTTACAAATGCCTCATACTGCAACAAAATTAAGCGTGGTAAAATTGAGAGCAGTTTTATGACGAAACAGCAATGAACAGTAGGAGGTGAGTAAAAAATGCGAGTTAAAGCAATTTTTATCGCTGTGGCATCAGTGTTGATACTCATAAGTTTTTTGAATGCATTATGCCAAGGTGCTCAACCTTCTCCCAAGGAGGTTATGGCAGAGTTTGAACTGGCTCTCCAAAAAGCTATGGCAGCTGCCAAATCTACCGAAGAAAGTTACAGCCGTTCGGTGTTGCTTCGTTGCATAGCAGAGGCAACTTCAGAAGCCGGTTTATTTGACCAAGCACTCCAAATTATTCGGGACATACCATTGGGGACGGAGGCTGCTGATGCAATTCGCTACGGTGCTAATATGGCAGCAAGCGCAAAAGAATCAAAGATCTTGGAACAGTTAATCGATGTAGCTAAAGGCATTCGTGATAGATTCTACAGGGAAAGAGCGCTTAGTTACATAGCTGCTTCCATGGCAGATGTTGGGCTGTTTGAACAAGCCATTAAAATTGCTACAAGCATTAAAGAATCATATATTCGTTCTTCAGCGTTTTCTTCCATCAGCGTAGCGATGGCTAAGTTCGGACATAAAGAGGCTGAACTGTTCGTCAAAAAGGCACTTGAAGCGGCAAAAAAGGTTAGGGGTGAAATTATCGTTGATGGAGCAGTATTCATTGATCGGCATTCAATGGCGCTAATGGACTTTTCTGAGGATGCGTCAAAGGGTGGCTTCTTTAACTATGCTTTGGAGGCAGTCAAAGAAATTGAGAGTGAAGAGTTCAAAAGCTGGGGCATATACTACATAGCCGTATGGGCTGCGAGATCAGGCAAACAAGAATATAAGCCACTTCTTTACCAGCTACTTGAAATGAGTCAAGCTATCCAAGAGGCGCGCTACTCCGTTTTAGCATTAAGTGCAATAGCGGCAGCTTTTCAAAAAATTGGCGAACAAAATGAGGCAAATTCACTATTTGAACGAGCCATCAAATTAGCAAATGAGGTGACGGATAAATTTGATCGTTCACGGACATGGCGTAACATTGCAAGAGCTATGGCATTTGCAGGGATGTATGACAAAGCAATTGATTTTGCAAAGCAAGCTGAATTCTTCAGCTCTGCTGCATTTAGAATTATTTGCAGTGAAATGGTGAGGGATGGTTTACTTGAGCAAGCATATCAAATCGCCAAAGATATATCAAATATTGAGGAGCGCTCAGCAGCACTTCATAATGTTGCCATTGCTATGATCAAAGCCGGGAAAATTGAAAAAGCTGCAGGTATTGCCAGAGAAATGTCAAAAACACTGCGAAAGCATCCCAAATCAATCCGTCTGGCAGTGATGATAATGGCTGAAGCTGGGAATTGGGGTGAAGCGTTGGAGCTGACTAAGGACATTCAGGATGTTCAAGAATACCTGAGAGCACTGGCACATATTGTCAAAGCTATGAAAACAGCTAAAATGTTTAAGGGTAGCTAATCTAAGTAATTTTTATCGTCGCTCTTTACTACAACTTTGTTGATTAGGTTCGTAGTTAGCCACGAAGCGGAAGCGAAGTGGCGTCAAGCCGTGCCTTACTACGAACAAACGGGGGCGAGGCTACTGCCGAGCCAAAAATTTTTCGCAGAAAAAATCGGGGGCATGGCTACTGCCCTGCCGAAAAATCAAAACGAAAATTCAGCAAGCCAGCAGCTTGCCCTCCGAGAAAAAACGAAAATTCATGGCACGCCAAAGGCGTGCCATCTGAGATGACGGAAAGAATCGAAGGGCAAGGCTACCGCCGAGCTGAAAAAGCTTCTTGATAACCAAGGGTGAGGGGTTTTCTACAAAGCCGTGAATGGGGTGATAAAAGTGAGATTTTGGGTATCTTTAGCCATAACAGTATTGGTTATCTCGTTTAGTTGGGCTCAACGGATTTGTCAGTCACCAGATAGCCTTTATGTTGATAGCACAGGTATCGCACGAAGTTTGCATTTATTTGTCTATGTTCCGCCAAATACAGATGAATTCACTCTCGCCATCTTTGACCAAGCTGACGATGAACCAGTTGGACAGCCATCTTCTTTTTCCCTTTTTGCCCCAAATGGGTCTGAGGTAATGAAGCTTAACAACCCACAAAGTAAAGCATGGTCTGAATACAAAGTTACTGCCGACGGTCGTTGGGGCATTTGGAGGTTGACTGTGGTCGGTCCGCAACCACCACAAGGTCAAAAATTGGCTGTCCGAAACTGCTTCCTTGTTCGCACAATCGGTAATGTTGACCTCTTTATCAAGCTTGAGCCGGCTGTTCTTCTCCGTGGAGTTCGTTTTTCCGAACCAAAATTTGGTGGCGAACCCATCCACCGATTCACAGTGCAAGTTCCTGAACTTACAAGGATTCGTTTCAACTTCGTGCGACCAAGAGAAGAGCAAACTGTTGAAGTTGAATTGCAACCACCTGAAGGGGTAACTGCGGAGCAAAATTGGGGTGGCTTGTCACGGGGTTCACTGGAGTTTCTTGAAATTAATGGGTCAAATTTGAAGGGTTTGTGGGGATTGAGAATAAGGAATGTCAAAGGTGTTTATGGGCTTGGAATTGAGCAAGAGTTGCGTGTTTTTTTCAACAACGAACCATTAATGCCAATGCCTCAAACAATTCATGTTACAACCTTTATTGTTGACGAAAATACTCCCGTTCCTATCCGCCTTGATATTACTTCACCACAAACAGCTACCGAAACTTATGTCACCTTCACTGACCGAAATGGATTTGGAACATTGTTTTTATTGCCCGATATTTCCTACCGGGTTACCGCTTCTCGTGGTTTTGAATTTGAGCCACAAACTGTCACAGCCTCGGCTGAGCAAAAGACGCTTAGCGTATCTATTCGGCGAGTTTTAAGGCGTCCTTATGGATGGTATTGTGGAGATCCTCATGTCCACACAGTTTATTCAGATGGCAATGATACCCCAGCACAAATAGTTGAAGCCGCTCGTGGAGAAGGACTTGATTGGGTGGTTATAACTGACCATGGTGTTGGTCCCGCTATAAACCATGTCTTAATGGCACATCAAGAAGCATTGCCGTTCTCTGAGCCTGGTAAGTTTATCGTGATTCCCGGTGAAGAGTTCACAACGCCAAACTATCATGTGAACATTATTAACGGCACGGTTAAAGAGATATCGGCTACCCCACTTCAGCAAGTGATTGAAGTTGTCTTCAAAATGGACACCGAGGAAAATCCTGTTACGGTCAAAATCAATCATCCACATTGGACAGGCACACCAAAAACACCGGAGTTAATAAGGCAATTAGAAAAATTGCCCTTGATTGAGCTATGGAATGATGGCACTGTTGATGGTCAAAAATTGACAATTCTACTTTGGTGGGAATTATTGAACAAAGGTATGAAAGTTTTCGCCACTACCGCTACAGATAGTCACACACGCAAAGCTGCAAGGTTAGGTTCGCGCCGAACTTATGTTTTTCTCGGAGATACCCCATTATCAGCAGCAAGTGTAGTTCGTGCTCTTAGAGAGGGGCGAAGTTTTTTAAGCCGTGGGGCATTATTGCTTTTCACGGCGAATAATAGCCTACCTGGCTACACAGTGAGCAAATCTCCGACAACCATCAAAGTTTGGGTTCAGAGCATCCGCCCCGTTGACAAGGTTGAAATTGTTCACAATGGTAAAGTTATCTATACTTTTGCTGTTGAAGGCAAGACAGAGTTTACCGGTGAAATCAATATAGCTGTTGATAATGGATGGCTTTTGGCTCAGGCATTTGGCAAAGATGACCCAATACCATTGGCAATGACTAATCCTATCTTTGTCCATATCACAAACTGAAATATTGATAAACTACCCCTTTCAAGCGCATTCATCCCCAACTGCCACCCTTGTATTTGCAGTATCCTGCCAAAAATTTATTTGTAAATATTCACGCCACTCTGAAGCTGCAGCACGAGCGCTCTTCCATTAATCCGAATGTTCTTTGCCGCAAATTTTTAGTGGATGCCTCTCAAATTTTTGGGAGAGTATTGAGGAATTTATCAATTTAAAGACCGTAAATACATGGTGCGATTGCACCATTGGTGTTTTCTATGCGGGAAATTTGTCAATTTAAAGGCCGCCAATGCCTGATTCTCTTGGCATTGACCATCCAAGCAACAGACCTACCAATGTTCTAATAAATCCGACCACAAATTCGCCGACAACTAAACCGATGAAGAAGGGCAAAACTGTGCGGTATGCTTTTGCGCCCCCATAGCGTAATACTGCTGCTTTTATCAACCATGTGGCAAATATTGCGACCCAATGCCTCGGAACCGCAAAAGCACCACTGACAATATAACCGCCGGGATGAAACGGAAACCAAACTAACTGATGGCGCAAAATATTGAGCAAAAACACGAATCCCATCCCGAACAAATAGGCACAGGCTGCTCCCATATCACTTTGTGTTGGCATCGTCAACCAACTTTGCAGTCTTGTCCAAGGTTCGGGACCAAAAGACCAAAGTGCCGGACCTTGCACTTTTGCTGATTGCAGCCCGATGCGGAAGGTGACATGCAATAATGCCCACCATGCCATAATAATTCCTAATGCTGTTGTCAATACCAGAACGAGTGAAAAGCGCCGCATTGGTATTCCAATTTTTCTCGCAATTTGCACCATATCAGCCTGTGTTTGCATTGGGAATTGGCGGTGAGTTCTCATCAGCCAAGAGAAAGTTGCCATCATTGCCAAATCTCTTGGTGAAATTCGCTGAGTTCCTAAAACCCTTGCCAATATGTCGTCAGCGCCCGCACGAAACAGTTCGTTGGTTGGCAAGCCCATTTCTGCGCGAATCCTTGTCACTGCAATTATAATCAGAAAAAGTGACAAGAAATAAGGGAAAGCTATCCGGATTGACATTCCGGCAAATACTGAAAAAGAAACCGAAAATATTGCCGAAATCAACACAACAATTATTGCCACAGAATAAGGCATCAGCTCACCGCTGTCATCCGCAATTTTCTCCCCAATTTTTGGCATAAATTTCCGGAATGCTTCCAAGATAACCTTGCATAACCAATGCCTTGCCATCCAAATTGTTAGCAATCCTAACCCGATGTAACCGCCAGAACATTGCTGCATTAAATATGGAAATCGTCCCGGACGATACCGACCTAATGCGTCGGCAATTACCAACTGCATACGAGTAAAAAGATAGAAAAACCAGCATGAAAAGCTCAAATCAAGCGGCATTAGGAAACTCAAGCCGACAGCGAATGGAAAAAATGATACGGGGAAACCACCCCAAGCACTCCAAGGACGAATTCTTGCATAATAATAGCGGATGTTCACCGGAATTAGCGGGATAGATGGATAAAGGTAATGCAGCTGATTGACAATGCGAACTATAGCGCCAATTGCGAACCCAACCCACATCTTTCCTTGTGACCAAAACCCTTGTTTTGTCATCTCCAATGGAATCTCAGCAATTGGATATGTCAACCTTTCAAAATCCCACTGACGACGCATTAATGCAATGAAGCAAAGCATACCAATTGAAATCATGAATGTGAACAAAGACCACCAAAAAACTGGCACAAGCCAAGCATGCAAGTTAGCAGGTTGATAAAGCGATGAACCACCCTCGCATATTGCCCTCAAAACAGCCTTATCTGACACAAATAGCCAAGGTGGCAGGTGTGGGTGAATTAGTTCATCCCAACGGTTGACAGGATCGGCAAAACGATAGACATAAATGATGGCAGAGAAAAGTATTTGGAGCCAATCATGGCTCAGTTGCTGGCTTGAAATGCAAACCATTGCGTATATCATAAGCAACTCGGACCTGCTTAGGCAAAGCTTCGCAGAAATTTTCGCAAAAACTTTGTTTAGCAGTATGAGCAACGCTAACCAGCCAACGCAGTTGAAGAATAGACTTGGGATTGTTGGGCTATCGGAGTAGCGAATAAACTCAACCTCGGTTTGCCAAAATGCGTTTAATATCATCAACAAAATCCCTAAAATTATGGCTCGCTTTGTCATCCATTCACTCACCCACTTCTCGCTATTTATACCGTTAGATTTTTGGCTCGGCAGGAGCCTCGCCCTCCCAATTTTTGTCACGATTTTTGTCACGATTTTTGCCACAATTTT
>JANXAS010000058.1 GCA_025062195.1 Armatimonadota bacterium | reverse complement strand
TTGAACGGGCTATGAATGCACTTAGGCATGTCGGCATGGAGCATGCCATGCATCGTTCACCACACCAGTTAAGTTTTGGCGAGAGGAAAAGGGTCGCAATAGCCACAGTGCTTGCAATGAACCCGGAGATAATCGCGCTTGATGAGCCGACGAGCAACCTTGACCCACGCTCACGCCGTTCGCTTATTTCGTTGTTGCGCAGCCTCAATATCACCAAGGTGATAGCCACACACGACCTTGACATTGCCATTGAGCTTTGCACGAGGGTTGTTGTGATGGACAAGGGCGAAGTGATCGCTGACGGCGATGCAACTGCGATACTCAGCGACGGTGAGCTTATGGAGGCACATGGACTTGAAATACCCTTAAAGCTACTTATCACCCGTTTCCAGCAGTAGCTGCACAATTAGTGTTGTTTTGCAGGATGGATGATAGTCTGTCCGATAAATTCCGGCAAAAACGGGAATGAGTGTGGCTTAACAGTTTCACCCGTGTTCAACTGCGCAGCTGCTATCCAGATGCAAAGCGATGCAAGAGCGCTTAAGAAGCGCTTAGCTTCATGCACGGCTGCGCAGCTTGCAGCTTATAGGGGTTACGCAGTTAAGTGTAAAGGTAAGCGAAGTCCGCCCGGAAGTTTCGGATAGATTTCATCTTTCCATTGAAGCGGGGCTTACGCAGTGAAAGTGTTTGAAAGTGTTTTTTGTATGGGCAGGCGAAAGTCCGCCCGAAAAATTATTACAAACGCTCTTTACTTCAAAGTTTGTTGGTGCTTTACTCCATGCCACTGTCTTTAGCCAATGGTTGATGATGAAGCAAATGAGCGCCGAATTCATTCGGCGAAAAATCACGCCGTCTGAAGACGGCGCTCAAAAATTCGTCAGCTACTATGGTCTAAAGCACATAGCATGGTTTTGGAACACGAAGCGGAAGCGTGGTGGCGTCAAAAATCTGTTTAAGTTCGTAGCTAGCCATGAAGCGAAGTGGCGTTGAGTTGGTGCAATGTGAGATGGTGTAGTTTTACTTGCACTTTGAGCTTAGCATTTAGCACTCGTTTTTACGGCACTTTGTTTTGCTCCGTGCCTTACTACGAACCAATTGTAGGGTGAGGCTACTGCCGAGCTAAAATTTTTCACCTTGCAAGGCATGGCTACTGCCGAGCCGAAAAATCAAAACGAAAAAAATGGCAAGCCAGTAGGCTTGCCCTACGAGGGCAAAACGAAAATTCTTATCACGCTAAAGTTGTGCCATTCAAGATGACGGAGAAAATCGTAGGGCGAGGCTATGCCGAGCCGAAAAGAATTTTCCTCGCCGTCCAAAGACGGCGCTCAAAGATTTCGTCAAAGACCATGAGCTAAAGCCCATAGCATGGCTGGGAATATGGTCACCAACAACATTTGTGGTAAAGAGCGATTGCAAAATATCGGTTTGGGCAGATTGCATACGAGCATGCCAAACAAAATGTAGTGACAGTTGAAACCTGCCCGAATTTAATTGGCGGATTTTATCCGCCCCTTCATTCAACTTTCACAACTCCTGACCTATAAAGTGGTGCGAATTCGTTATGCGCGTCGGAATTGATGCGAGGGTGCTGTTTGGGCGCAAGACCGGCGATAGAAGCTATACCCTAAACTTGCTTCGCAATCTCACCCTGGTCAGACCAAAGATTAGGTTTATTGCGTTTGCGGGGCGCAAGAAGGAACATAGCGTTGGTGAGTGGAATGAAACAATGTCACTCATAGAGGGAGTTCCGTTTGTATCCCTAAGCAGCGCCTTAGGATGGCACTTCTCGCAAGTTGCATTACCAGCTGGTGCTAAGGCATTGAAAGTTGACCTGCTACATGTCCAATACATCGGTCCGATACTTATTAGGCATAGGTTCATAACTACAATCCATGATATCAGTTGGCGCAGGTTGCCAAGGTGCTTCCCGACTCGTGATAGGTTGCTCCTGAACGCTTTCATCCCGATAACGGTGCGAGCAGCTGAGGCAGTTATAACTGACTCCCAAGCATCCCGTGAGGACTTAATTTGCAGCTTCCGTATCGTGCCAGAGAAAGTCCACGCCATACCGTTAGGTGTCTCCGAGGAGTTCTTTTCGCCGCCAACAAAGCATGAATGTGAAAGGTTGCTTTCCCAATACGGCTTGCAACGAGGATATGCTCTTTACCTTGGTGTGATTCAGCCGAGGAAGAACTTGAACCGATTAATTGAGGCGGTTGCCTTATTGCGAGATAGTGGCATGTGGCGCAATGATTGGGTGTTGGTCATAGCAGGCAAACTCGGATGGCACTACGAGGGGTTGCTTTACGCCATTGAGCATCTTAACCTGAGCAACGCTGTCAAATTCATAGGCTATGTCAGTGATGAGCAGCTTCGCCCGCTTTATGCCTGTGCGAGGGCGTTCATCTACCCATCGCTTTGGGAAGGCTTTGGCTTGCCAGTCATTGAAGCTATGGCGTGTGGTGTCCCAGTCATAACATCCAACATTGGGGCGCTCAAGGAGATAGCCGAAGGAGCTGCATTGCTCGTTGACCCATACGATGTCAATTCAATTGCTGAGGCGTTACACAGGCTAATGAGCGATGACTTAATCTGTGAATCGCTGAGGGGAGCTGGGATAAACAGGGCAGCGCAATTCACATGGCGCAAAACGGCGGAATTGACTGCATCAGTTTACGAAGCGGTCATAGAGGGTGCAAAATGAAGCCAACTGTATCCTTCGTCATAGTCAATTGGAATGCGACTTCATTCCTTCGCCAATGCCTCAATTCAATCTACAGGAATGTGAGCCTGCCTTTTGAGGTCTTAGTTATTGACAATGCCTCATCGGATACAACGCCAGAGCAACTTGAGTGGTTGATTAACAAGCTGCCAAATGCAAAGTTGCTCGTCAACGAAAGGAACCTCGGGTATGCCGCAGCTAATAACATCGGGGTCGAAAGAAGCTCATCTCAGCTTGTAATGCTGCTCAATCCGGATGTGATAATCCTTCGCGGGTGTGTTGAGCGCCTTGTGCAATTCTTGATGGAACACAAAGATGTCATTGCTGTTGCACCGAGGTTGCTTTACCCGAACGGAAAGACACAGCCAACTTGTAGGTCCTTCCCGACGCCGCTTGCGCTGCTGTATGCCTCACTTGGGCTTGACAGGCTCATGCCCAATTCTAAGGTGTTTGGACGATACAGGATGACTTGGTGGAGACATGATGATTTGCGTCAGGTTGACCAACCAATGGCATCGGCTATGCTTTTTCGCCGAGATGCTTTCATTGAGCTCGGCGGGTTTGATGAGGGTTTCCCCATCTTCTTCAACGATGTGGACTTCTGCTACAGGGCTTATTCTCGCGGCTTCAAAATTTACTTCCTACCAGATGCTGTAGCCGTGCACTATCATGGGGCGAGCACTCGTCACCTTGGAGCACGCCTCATCGTTGAATCGCACATCTCTTTGCTGCGCTTCTATTCAAAGCACTACCGAGCTAAAATCGGCATTTTGCCTTACGCCTTCACGAGGGGCATCATTATGATTGCAATGCCACTGCGTTACATAGCTGCTGCGATTCGCCGCCTCATATCCTTTAAGACTCAACTATGAGCTTTATCCAGCGATGTTTCCCGACACGCATTATGTCGCCGGTCTTCACTTCAACTTTTGCAAATCTATCCGTTATGCGCTCACCATTTATCTCCACGGCGCCCTGTTCAATCAACCTGTGCGCTTCCCTGCCGCTTGAAGCGACACCTATAGCACATAGCAACCTCGCAAGCTGCAGTTTGCCATCCTCACTGCCTATCTTGCTGAGTGATATGACCACCTCTGGCACATCTGTTGGCAGCTCGCGCCTTGAGAAGACTCTTTCAAATTCGTCCTTTGCTTCGTTGGCTTCTTCCTCGCCATGATAGATGCGCACTATCTCCCACGCCAACCTCTTTTTCGCTTCCATTGGATGCCCGCTCAAGATGCTCTCAATTTCATCCTCTGGCACATCAGTGCATAGAATGAAGTAGTCATGCATCAGCTCATCGGGCATTGACATGAGCTTGCCAAACATCTCCTTTGGCGGCTCAGCTATCCCGACATAGTTTCCGAGCGACTTGCTCATCTTCTCTTTCCCATCAAGCCCAATAAGGAGTGGCATGAAGAAACCAACCTGTGGCTCTTTTCCGAGACGGCGTTGCAGTTCACGCCCCAATAGGATGTTGAACTTTTGGTCAATGCCCCCCATCTCAACATCGGCATTGAGCACGACTGAATCGTAAGCTTGACAGAGTGGATATAGAATCTCATGCAGGCGCAATTCAGAACCACTGCGAAGGCGCCTTGAGAAGTCCTCTCGCTCAAGAACTTGTGAGACGGTCACATTTGACGCCAGCTTAATGACTTCCTCAAACGAAAGCTTTGAGAGCCACTCACTGTTGAATGTTACCTTTGTCTTTGAGCGGTCAAGTATTTTGCAATACTGCTCTGCATATGTCCTTGCGTTGCGCTCAACTTCCTCTCTTGAAAGTTGTGGCCGCGTCTTCACTTGACCGCTTGGGTCGCCAATCATAGCTGTGAAGTCACCGATGATTATTACCACTTCGTGCCCCAAGTCTTGAAACTGCCTCAGCTTCCTGAGAACAACCGAATGCCCTATGTGCAAATCTGGGACGCTTGGGTCAAGCCCTAGCTTTACTATCAAAGGCTTACCAGTGGCAACGCTCCTTTTAAGCTTCTCCAAAAACTCGTCTTCGGGCACTATCTCAACAGAACCGCGCTTTAAAATATGAAACTGCACTTCAGCTGGAAGCATGCACAGCTCACCCCTCGCAGGCAGGCTAACCAAGTGGCTGCTACCTAATTATGCTGCATATGTTCGTGCACTACATCCGTTGGCTTTTACGAATTTAGCATGCGCGCTCATAATCACGATGGGGCAAATGGGGCTTTACAAGAACGGTGGCATACCTGTTTAGCGATATCGTGAGCTAAAGGCGAGGTGTGTCTGGCTGTGCGCTTCATTTCAAAAGCTCTCGCTGCAATTTGTATCTTTCATCGCATTAGCTTGGCGTTACAGCGCCGTAAGGTGAAGGATTTGAGAGAGCCATATGAACGCCTTGAGCCATCGCCGAGCGATGTTGAACGGATGACGGATTTAAAAGTTTGCATAAGAGGTGTGCGTTGGGATGACAGGCGAGTAAAGGGCAAATTGCGCCAAGTCAACGATGTCCTTTATGTTGAGTTCCGTGACGACAACCCGGGATACTTCTGGCACATTGATACAGTCAGAAAATTGCTTCATCTTGCGATGCTCGGCTGCAGGAACGTTGAACTCTATGATGAGAGCGATCGGTTAAAGGAAGATGCTTAGTATGTGATGCCTTCGGCGTCGCAAATTTCATCTTTCATCGCATAACTAAATGCGTGAAAGTAGCTTCAACGCGATCAAATGCTTTCGTGGGCAAGCCTTTCATGCAGCCTTAAAGTGCATCGGCAAATATTAAGGATTTAGAGCAGCAGGCGAATTGCAAATAGCAGGCGTGCATAAAATGTGCCTAAGAAGCGATTGTGCAGGCTATCGTGCACCTAACTTTTGTTTCACTAACAGTGTTTGCACCGACGAATTTTTAAAAGCCAACTCTCTTGTGCTGCCATAGGATGCATTGCAAAAGAATTTCTTCACCGGATAAACTTGGCGCTCATTAGTTCGCCATCAACCGCTGGCTAAAGCCAGTGCCATGGATGGTTTAGCGCCGACGGGCTTTTGAACGAAGAGGGGAGGCATATCTTGGGCAAGGTTCACCCGCCATTTCTGCGGAGGGTTATGCAGTAGTATACTATAAAAGCCGACCCAGCTTGGCTGTCATAAGATGCATTGCGAAATTGCGCCATTGGCAACTTTGTGCCGAGGTGATCAGCAAAGCCTGTGGGAGGGGTCAGCGTGATTCATTCAAGTTGGGCGATTTTTCATGGCTGCGCAATTGGCTCTGAAGGTCAACACCGCGTGCCCCCAAGGCTTCGCTTGGTTTGCATTTTCTTTGTGTTCGTTGCATCGCTTCTGTCCATGCAGAATGCGCGCTCATACGAACTTGCAAGCGCCGGCAGGTTGAAAATAGCTTTTGACAAGCGCACCGGGCGAATCAATTCTTTTGGTGTGGCAGATGTATTGTGGCAGGGTGATGGTGGCTTTAGTGTCTTTGATGTTGTCGCAAACAAAACTCTCAAGCTCTACGGGGCATTAAAGCAAGTCGGCAAAGAGCAAGTTGAGTTTGAATGCACATCAAAGGAGCTTTCTGTGAGCTTGAAAGCAACATTTGTGAGCAAGCCAAGGTGCATTGAGGTCAGCGGGGTTTTAACTGGAGACGGTGAGCGAGCCGTTGTGCTCAGCTTCTCGCTCCCGATAGATGTGGGTGGATGGTATTGGTGGGATGATATGAGGCGCGGGCGCATGATAACGAACGGAGTTTACAGAAATGTGGTTAAGTTACCAATGAGGGGCGAGCATTCGCCATATCCATTGTGCGCTGTGTGTGACCTCAAAAGGGGCGTTGGGATGGGTATTGATTTAAGCATGCCAGTCATGCACCGATTTCTGCTTGATGCTTCGCTCAGGGAGTTGCGTCTGGAATACGATTTTGGGTTGAGCAAGCATGCAAAGGCGCCTTGCAAATTCAGGTTCGCCATTTTTGCCATCTCAGAACCGGGATGGGGCATGCGCTCAGCTATGATGGACTATTATGAACTGTTCAGCAGCTCATTCGTCAAGCGGACAAAGGTTGACGGGATATGGATGCCGTTCACACCGATCTCAAAGATTGAGCACCCAGAGGATTTCGGCTTCGCGTTTCATGAAGGCACTTCGGGCGCTGACTACGATGAGAAGCACGGCATCTACACATTCGTCTATGTTGAGCCTTGGTCAGCACGCTTCTACTTGCCTTTAGATGCACCGCGCAACCTTTCGGCGAGTGAGTTATTGTCCCATGAAGCCGTCATAAAGGGTGCTGATAAGCGTTTGCTTGAAGTCGTTGAGAGATGCGCCGCACATAGCCCGGAGGGAACTTTACATCCGAGGAGTTACACAGCTGATTGGGCTATGGGGAGGTTGGTCTACGACTTCCTCGTGAATGCAGACCCTGACATCTCTGGAGATTGGACGAAGGCTCGTCTCATGGACGAGACCATAATAAAGGAGTTTGCATCTCACCGTGAGAGGGGTGTAGAGCTTGATGGAGTTTATTTTGACGGCTTTGGTGAGTGGGTGCGTCCTCAGGTGAATGAGCGAAAGGACCACTGGAGTGTGTTTGACTTTCCGCTATCGTTCAGCTGGGAGACGAAGCGGCCTTGCCAAATAACCGCTTTTGGCATTTACGAATACTTGCAGCGCATGGCTGAAAAGCTGCATGCCGACGGAAAGCTTGTTATGGCTAACGGCTATGTGTGGGCATATATTCCGTTCGCAGCGCATTGGATTGATGTTGGCGGAAACGAAATACGATGGACGAGAATGAGGGATGACTACCCATTCTTTGACTACAGGCGTTTCTTAGCTTTTAGGAGACCATATCTTCCGCTCAATAATGAGGACTTTGAAAAGGTCTTCACTGCCGAACTTGCAGAGGAGTATTTTGACTGGGCGCTGTTTTACGGTTTCTTCCCATCCTGTTTCAGCCCTACTGCATCATCGGTCGGAAACTATTGGAACACGCCGCAGTTTCACAATCGTGATAGACACCTATTTCGCATCTACATACCGTTATTGCGCATGCTCTCAAGTGCCGGTTGGAATCCTATAACGCAAGGGCATCCATCTGGGCATGGTATGCGTTGGTTTGATGTGCTCAACTCCGATGTGCTTGTTGAGCGTTTCGGAGATTATGCATCTGGCAAGTTATTCTTCACCGTGCACAATCGCACCAATAGCCCAATTGATGAGACGATTCAAATTGATTACAAGCCGCTGGGCATTGACCCGAAGCGTGAAACCGACCTTTGTATAGCTGAACTTCTGACTGGGCATGTGCTCGCTTACACTGTTGATGAGATGCACATCAACATCCCGATGAGTCTTCCCGAACGCTCAACACGGCTGCTATGGGTTGGGAAGCGCAGCGACATTCTTGGCTGGGCTTTGGCGCATGCGCTTGAGTTAGCCGATGCATCACATGGTCGCTTGCACCGCATCAAAGCTGAAGATGGGTTATTATCGGCGCTCAAAGAGTTGCGGGCGAGTTTGAGCGAGGCGGGCAGGTTCACTCATTCAGCAGCAAAGAAAGACGGCGACCAACAACAGTTGCTTCAGGCACTCGGGAAGGCTCAACTTTTGCTCGCAAAGATTTGCATAAGCTGCGAGAGCACCGTCCCATCTGAGAGCCGTATTTTTAAGCGGATTAACACCCTTGTATCCTGTGCAGTTCAACTTGCAATGGGTGTTAGGTGGGTCATCAACTGGCAGGCGCGCATTGCAGCTGGGGATACGATCATTCTTTCCATGGGCTTCAGGCACGGTGTTGAAGGTGGGCTTGAGTTGGTTCAATCCGAGGCATCCTTGAGCAGCCCATCTCATGGCGAGTTCGCTCGCTCATTTCACACATGGCGCAAGCTACAGCCAAATGCTGATTCATGGGCATCGCACCGCCTCAGCATACCAAAGTGGGTTGGTGTCGAAGAACGCCTTCACATCAAAAGCAAACTTTCAACATCAGTTTATGGGGTGGAGTTAACGCTTGAGCGCTCAGAGGAGCTCAAGGTTGTTGAACCTTACGCAATGCGTGCCAGCATTGTGCCAAATAGCGCTGGGTTGCTGTTAGAGTTGCGCTTAACTAACAACACAACGAGGGGCGCAAGTGGCAAGGTGAGGGTCAGCATCAGTGGCAGAGAGCTTTCTGTTGACGACGACTCGGTAGTGCTCCCAGCGTTGCGCACCATCAGCGTAATACGGAAGATTGAGCCAAAGGGAGTTGAGGTTGGTTATCATCGCGCACAAGTTTCGCTCACCCTTGAAGGAGGCGAAAGCCTGATTGACGAGCCATCGTTTGTGTATGTGCTTCCGTCAGCCAACTTGCTCCTTGAGGGCGGTTTTGAGGGCGGTGATGCTCTTGGCAAGGTTTGGAAATCGTTAACCAGGGGACGCTCAAAGGCAGAGTTGCAGGCGAAGCGCTCATATAGCGGCAAGCGGAGCATTTTGCTGACCTCACCAAATGACGAGGGTATTCTGAGTGTCGGTCAGGAAGTCAACTTGAAGCAGCCCATAAATAGGTTCGTGATCAGTTCGCTCAGCTACACCGAAATACTCTATCCGCTCTTCCCACCGGAGGGTTGCGCAATCAGGTTAAACATGCAACCGTTGCAGCTCTCTCGGGCATCTCAGCCCTCATCACCGGTTGAGTTTGTTGTGCCAATTAACACTGATGCCGGCAGGTGGCAGCTGGCGTATGCCTATTTATCCACGCTTGAGCCAATTGGAAAACTAAGGTTTGAATTCTCGCTTGAGAGGCGCGCCTGCAAAATTTGGCTTGATGAAGCGTTCTTTGCGCCAGCGGTTGAGGATGGCGAGAATTTGGCATTGAGCGCCAAAGTGAGCGTTGACAGCTCCTTTGCCGGCTACAACCCGAAGACAATAAACGATGGCTGCGGCTCACTCGGTCAACCGGATGATTGGGCAAGGGTGGCATGGGCGAGTGCTGAAACGGAGCAACCGCATTGGGTGCAATTGGACTTTGGCAGGGAAGTGTCGTTGCGCAAGCTCATCATCTGGTGGGCGCTTGACAGAGGCAAATTTTACACATCACGAAGCTATGCCATTCAAGCATTCGTCAACGGCGAATGGCATGATATCATTCAGTGCAAGAGGGATTACGAAGAGCCGTTCACAGTCCACATATTTGAAAAGCCGTTGAAGTGCAACCGGCTGCGCGTCCTTCAGCCAATCGGTGGTGGCAATAGACAGCGCCCAAACCTGATGTGGGTTGCCGAAGTTGAGGCATATGAGTGATTATGGAGGCGATGAAGGATGCGCGTATCGTGCAGTTCCATAACATTTGAAGCGCTCATGAAAGCTCGCCTGATGACCCTCAGCGACCTTTTCAAGTTGGTCAAGGACTTTGACATAGACGCCGTTGAATTGCAGTATGAGCATATTCCATCGTTGAGCCAAAGTTACATTGACACCTTGCTCAAAGAAGCTCAGAGGGAGGAAGTGAGCATCGTTGCGCTATCGGTCAACAATAGGTTTGGATTCCCGGAGGAAACCAAAAGGGAGATGGAATTGGAACGAATACGAAGGGCTATGAGCATTGCTGTGGCTCTTGGGGCAAGGGTTATCAAGCTCTCAGCGGGTGAAAGCCATCCATCGGATGCCGATTATGATAGGTGTAAGAGTTGGGTGGTTGACGCTTTTCTCAAGATAGCCGAGATGGCTGAAAGGATGGAGTTGCCAGTCGCAGTGAAGAACGAAGAAGGGGTATGCGCCCACCCAGAAGAGTTACTCTGGTTGATTGACGAGGTCAATTCGCCATATTTGGGGATTTGTCTTGACGCGCTCAATCTGATTCAATGCGGGCTTAGCGGTGACTCAGTTTATGAAGCTGTGGAATTGCTTGCCCCGTTTGCTATGCACTCTCATGCGAGGTTCAGTAATTTCAATGAAGCCGGTGATGACATGCTCCTTGATTATGAGAGGCTGATGCGCATCTTTGCTGGAGCTGAGTATGAGGGCTTTCATTCCATAGTTGACCCATCTGACAATCCGCTTGAGAGGTTACCCATAGCTGTCACGCTGCTCAGGAGAAGCATTCAAATGGCGCTCTCTTCGCCGCATCGGTGAGACCAATAGTGAACCCTATTCACTCCCAGTTGAAGCGTTCAATCAACTGTTTAAGCGAGCTCAAGTTTGTCGCTTTTGTCTTCGGGTATTTTGTTGAGCCCCTCTTTACAGATGCGAGCAGGTCAAATTCCGCATCGGCATCTTCAGGCTGACGAAACAATGACCTCTCGCCCTCCGAGTCCCAATAGTCAAGCAGCTTTATCGTGACGATGAGCCTTGGGTTCTCCCTGTCAATTCGCTTCGCCATGTAAATTTCAACGACATCCCTATCGTCAAATTTGAGGGCTTCGCATATGGCGTCTTGAACGAGCTTGACGCCGTTGTCCAAATCACGCTCACCAAGCGAGCGCAGGAAAAACTCGTAGCAAATTGATAATGGATGCCTATGCGGACACTGGGGCTGGTGCGCAACATGTTTTAGTTCGCCCTCACCGTGCATTTTAGGCGTGTCAAATGAGGCGGTGCTGAGTTTGCCAGATGCCTTCAATTTCTGAAGTGCTTTGATCAGCGTGCGCCTGTAAACTTGAGCATCGTTGCTCAGAGTCATCAAACCGCCTTTAAGGTTGTATTGGTGATTGACGCTTGGCGGGAGAGGCAAAATGAACTTTAGCCGCATAGTTCCATCTACTCCTTTTCAAAACGCCCCTTTCTGAAAATGTTTTTGGATGACTTCACCAATCCATGCTATGAGCTTTAAGTCCCGTTGCTGATGACGATTTTCATAAGCGCTGTTTTCGGGCGATGAAAATTCCTCTTAGAGCAAGCCTATGGCGCACTGCATCTTTTGGCAGCAGCACCACATTACGATTTTTGCTCGGCAAGGTGCTCTCCCTCACAACTTTGCGGGAGTCTCGCCTCACGGAATGCGGCGGGAATTTCACCTTACAAATCGCCAAGTTAATTTGGTGCTTTCTTGTTTCATCATCGGCTGGCTGAAGCACAGGTTGCTGTGAACCGCCAACCTTTTGCAAAGAGCGCCAAAAATTGAGGTGGCATGCAGCCGCCTCGGAATCTAACCCTCCCCCATTGGAAAGCACATTTTGCGAAAGCTTTCATGGACATGATGCGCAAACCACATCCACAAAGTGAGTGTCCGCTAATCATCCCCATCCTTTTGTTTGGCTGTGCACACAAAAAGCAGCACTGAAGTGCACAGTTGATATGCGCTATTGCGTTTGTCCGAATAACTTCCTCATCATCTCTTGCGGTGAACGCCTCCCAATAGCTTGAGCGCCGTTTGCGCGGTGCGCCTGGAAGAAATATTGCGTCTCGCCGGCTGTGTTTATCCCCTCAAGTGGCTTAACTCGGATGATAACCGGGTATTGCTTTGTAGCGTTGCCGATGACCAATGCATGGTGCCTTCTAAGACGCTTGACGAACGAGCTCATTGTCTCCAAATCCGTTAGGGCACACTTTGCAAGGTGTCTCACATCGTCTTCAAATGGGGTGTTCATTATGAACAGGTTATCGGCTTGGCGGAGGACTGTCTCGTCAAGGCTGCCTATCATGTTTGTGATGAAAAAGCAGGTTATACCGATGTGCCTTGAGCGAGTCACTATGGTGCCGATCGTGTTCCTCGTGACATAAAGATGTGCCTCCTCAAAGAAGGCAAATGGGAATCTGTTCGTGCTTTTAGAGAGTTCTCGCTCGCATATCTCCTTGATTATCTCAATTACAGCCTGCACGAATCCGAACCTTGCAAGTGGCGTCAGGTCGGATATGTCAATTATGAGCGCACCACCGTAGCGTATCCTATTGTATTCGCCCTTTAAGTCAATGGCTTCGCTTGGCGTCCTTGCAAACACCCTTGTATTTCTGACGGCTTCAAGCCTGCTTCTTATGGCTGTATTAACTATTTCGCTCTCGGCAAGCTCGTTGTGCTCGGCCATCTGTATCAGGTGTTCAATAGTTAGGAATGGTGATTTGCGTCCCTGCTGTTCCATTGCTCTCATTTCCTCAAAAAGTCCAAACAACCTATTTTCAAGGTGCATGGCTGAGACCTCTGGCAAACCGAATTTTGTGAGCATCGTTATAAGCGGCTGTATACCAAACTGTCTTAGCCCGAACTTTAAGTTGACGCCGGCTTTAAGGTGCACTATGCCGGGTCGGATAACCCTGCCGGTTATAGCATCTACTTCAAGCTTCGGAAGATGGACGTATTCCCTGTTTATGTCAAAGACAATGCATGGTGCACCAAGCTGCATCAGCTCAAGCAATATCACCTTTGCAAGGTGAGATTTGCCGCACCCTTTAACGCCCGTTATGATGTTGATCTTCTCAAGGTGCCTGCCATCAACTTTGAATGGCTCCCCTCTCAGCGTGTAGCCGAGTTCAATTGGGTTGCCGAGCAGCTCAATGCAATTCTCAAACAGTTCTGAATCCGCAGTCCTTGTCACCTCAACATCCCTGTGCGGTATCCATCCATCCCATTGATCCCACTCACCGTTGGCGAGTTTCCTTATCTTGCAGATCGCCACCTTTAGGTTGCGTTCCCTTGGCATCGTCTGTTCTGAAAGAGCCTCTATGAACTCAGGTGGTAGTTCGCCTCCTTGTATGGACTCACCCGTATTTGAGCCGTTGCCATTACCCCTCTCACCGTTGAGAGCTAACCGAAGCAAATCTCTAACCAGTGATGGATAGTTGAGTGACCTGAAGGAAATGACCTGCACGATTAATCCATTGCCGCTATCTCGTTCTCTGACGCACAGCGTCTCGCCGACGCGCAGGTCCTCTTCAGTTGGGTCAAATATAAGTTCCATCACGTCACCCTTAACCTGATACACTTCAATGCCCATTTTTATCCACCCCACATTTTTGCGTCGGCTTAACGCCGTTATGATGAATCACAGGTAAACACTCTCAAAACCTCCCGTCAGTATATGTTCACTGCTCGGATTCGCACATGGCTTCAAGCGACCTCAAAAGCGAGATAAGCTCTATACCGGACATGGAATTCAAACTTGAGCGCCCAACCTTTTGTTTTGCGAACTCCTTAAGCCTTGTCATATCCCAACCGAGCTTCGCCCTCAAATCGTGTATGCGCTTAAGCAGCTGCACTCGCCCCTCACTCAAGGAGTTATCGCATCCGCAAAGGAGCCACCGGTTGAGATATTCGGCAACGGAGTGAAACTCCGCCTGTAACAGTTCACGCTCATCCTCAACGCCCCATTTGTTCCTTATCCATTGGCGCAACTTCCTTTCGGTTAAACCACTTCTATCCCCACATGCCTCAACGACCCTTTGTATTGCCTCCCTTAATGCTCTGTATTGTCTCTCTGTTATCGTTAAAGTGGCTTTTGCATTAGCCATTCAGTGTCACCGCTCACCCTCGTATATCGTATCCGGCAGACCGCAATATCTCCCTAACTTCTGGCGGTCTCATTCGCCATATCTCCGCCAACCTTGTAAGCGTTATAAATCCCCTGCTGTAAGCCTCAAGGGCGAGCACTACAAGCATCGGCGGAACCTTTGGTGGCTCTAAGGGCTTCTCTTCCGCCTCGTCCCCGTATAAAGTTCTTTCAAGCTTTTCAACGCTGATTGACTTGAGCTGTTCGTATGCCTCCCTTGAGATGTATTCAAGCTCCAACAATCTTATGAGCATTGCCGAGTAGCTTACACCAAAATATCGCTTTAGATAAATCACCTCTTCGGCACGAAGCGCATAACCGATCCCAAACTGCTCATCCACAATTCGCCTCACGCCCTCCTCTGGCATAAGGAAGTGCGTGGCAAAGAGATCAGCGAATCTCTCCACATCTTTGTGTTGCTGTATTCGTGAGAGGTAATCTTCGTCAATCTTGCATGGGCGGTAACCCCTTGTCCTATCTCTAAGGTAGTGGCAATACTCATGCGCTGCCGTGAAGGCTTGTTTGCCCCTTGTGCGGCTGGCATTCACAAGGATGAAGGCACCCTTCTCAGGGTCGTATGCGAATGCTCCATCAAGGGGCGAATTCTTGTGCATTAGTATTCTTATGACATGCAAGCCTTGATTCTCAAGCAAAGAGAAGATGTCCCTTATAGGTCCATCGCCAAGTTGCAGTCTTCCTCTTTCCTCTTTTGCAAGTCGCTTTGCTTGTATCTGCATCTCACGCCAGTTTGTAGGGACCTGTCTCCTCTGCTCCGACATCTCGTGCTTTTTAATCCCCAGCTTTTCCTCAAGCCATGCATAGTCCTCACAATACTTCACGAACTCCCTAATCGCCTTTTTATCTATTTCCTTAACCTCCGGGGCTCTAAGTAACATGCTGAATGTATCAATCTCCGGCTCCTCGCCACCTTCAAGCAGCCAATGGATATCAACCTTGTAAATGGTGGCTAATCTCTTTAGCATGCTTATCTTTGGCATTCGTTTACCACTCTCAATCATTGAGATATACTCCCTTGTGCACCCAACCATTTCTGCCACTTGTGACTGTGAGAGTTTCTCTTTTTCACGAGCCTGCCTAAGTTTCTCCCCCACGCTGCTCGTAACTATCCGTTCCATCACCCATCACCTCGCTACTTTAAATAGTAACGCAATGTGACGGTGAAGTAAAAGCGCCATGCAAGTATTATGAGCGATGCAAAAGCGGGGCAAAAAGCCGATCTGATCTTACGGGCGTGTTTCATGCGTCCCTGCTGCCATTTGCCAATTGCCTTTTTCTCAAAGCGGTTTTAGCCACAAGCCAATCGGACTTCAAGCCCGTTAAGCCTTGAATACTTATCAACCAAAGCGCTGAGAGTATGCGTTAAAGTAAAGTGCTTGGAGTTTATATCGGGTCTTAGAAAGCATGCTCGCCTTCTTTCACAGCAGACAGCGCTAAAGGGGGAATGAAAAGATGTTGCTATCAATGAGGGAGAATGAGGAAGAGAAGCCGGAACAAGTTATACAACCCGGATGGATTACAAGAAGACTGCTAAGGGCAAGAGCAGTTTTGCTTATGGGAATGATTACCGATCAGCTCGCAAAGGAGCTAACTATGCAAGTGCTTTTGATGCAGGAGGATGACGCAAGCAAGCCGATAACAGTTTTCATCAACTCGAGAGGGGGTGAGGCTGACGCTGGCTTTGCCATATTTGATATCCT
>JANXAS010000057.1 GCA_025062195.1 Armatimonadota bacterium | reverse complement strand
TTTGCACATGCCCGTCACAAAGCAACTTTACAGCTGCTTCAAACTCTTCACGAGAATACGCATAGCTGCCCCGAATGCATTTTTCTCCAGTCACAACACCCATGCCATCAATGTCGGCATGCGCATCGTGCAAACCGATCCACACAGCAACACCCCTCGGAGACAGCAGCTTGCAAGAGAGCGCTCTCGTCTCACTCTTACCGACTGCATCAAAACAAACATTGGCACCCATGCCATCGGTAAGCTCACCCACAAGTTTGCTCACATCAACTTCGTTTGGGTTAACAGCCACATCAGCACCAAGTGATAATGCAACATGCCTTTTACGCTCAATCGGTTCCACGACAAAAACATTGGCATGGCTAAAATGCTTCACAACCTGAAGGCAGAGCAGTCCTATCGTGCCCGCACCGATAATGACGGCGTGCTTGAAAGAATGTGTGCCGATAAGCCGGTATGCGTGCACAGCATTTGCTAATGGTTCAGAAAGCGCCGCCAACTTCAAACTTAGCTCCTCTGGCAGCTTGAATATGCAGCGCCTCGGAACGCTCACATACTCTGCGTATCCGCCGGGACGATGCATGCTCAAAAGCTGCCTTTTTGGGCAAACATTCTCATAGCCGCTCACACACAACTCGCACTCATTGCAAGGTATGAGCGGATTGATTACCACCCGTTCACCCACCTCCAAGTCGCTAACACCAAAGCCGCATTCGGCGACAATGCCACTGAACTCATGCCCCATAATCAAGGGCGGCTTACGCCTTCTGCCGCTCACAAATGATTCAACCTCAGAGCCGCAAATACCGCACCAAGCAACCTTGATTAATACCTCCCCACGACCAGGCTTGGGCATCGGCAACTCAAGCAGCTCAATCTCGCTGGGCGCTGTGTAAACAAGTGCTCTCATCATACCGATACGAGTTCACCCCCGTAATATCGGATAACCGCAAATCGTTACGATGGCGCAGCCAGTGCCTTTTGGAACATCGTATGGCATTATTCGTATATGAAGCATCAATGATGCTGCACAGCTGACTTTACAGATGGCTGCATTTGCTGCTCTTAAACTCAAGGCATAAGTGACAGCTCATTTAAAACAAGCAAAGCAGCGTCTGATTAGGGTGCCCTCAGTGATTGACGACATTCGGAAGGTCTGACTCCTGTCCGACCAAAATCCAGTGTGCCGAAAGGCATGCTATAAAGCAAATGCAATGTCGTCATTTTATGGGCACGCCACAATTGACATCACATCATAAGCTTAACCAGCTTGGGTGGGGAAGAAACCGTGCGCAGCGAGGAACTCAGGGAGCGCATACTTTCGTTCATACTGAGCGGCAATGGCTCATTTGATGAACTTGCAACCGAACTTTTCGCTTATCAGTTTGAGCACAATCCCTCATACAACCGCTATTGCAAGCATCTCGGAATAACCCCAAAGACTATCAAGGACTGGCATCATATACCGCCAGTGCCGACTCTCGCATTTAAGTTCTTTGACCTTACTTGCCAGCCTGTTGAGAAAGCGAGGTTCATTTTCATCTCAAGCGGCACAACGCACGGTCAATACATGAGAAGCAGGCATTACATCTTTGACGAGAGGTTCTACGAAGCTGCAGCTTCCGTTTGGTTCAAACAGCACCTTTTGCCAGACGATGCTCACATGGCATTTTTGATCCTCTTTCCATCACATGATGAGCTCAAGAATTCTTCGCTCGCATTTATGCTTGACCTGCTTAAAAGCCGTTTCGGCTCACACGGCAGCGCAAATTTTGTAACTAATGGAAGACTGCTTGTGAGTGAGTTGATTGAGAGGTTGATCAATGCCTGCAATTCTGGCGAGCCAGTTTGCATCCTTGGGACTTCACTTGCAATGTGCGAGCTAATTGAGGAGTGTGAGAGGCGCAGATTGCATTTTGAGCTGCCACACGGAAGCAGGATTATGGACACAGGTGGGTTTAAAGGAAGGCGTAAGGAAATCCCAAAGACAGAACTGTATGAGCGCTATGAAAGCGTTCTTGGAATCCCAAAATGGAACATCATCAACGAATACGGTATGGCGGAACTTTCGTCCCAGTTTTATGACGGTGTCGTCGGAATTGTGAGTGAGCGCACCTTTAAGCCACCACCGTGGGTGAGAAGTATTGTCGTTGACCCGGTGACGCTAAACGAGGTAGAAGACGGTTTTGTGGGCATACTGCGCCATTATGACCTTGCCAATTTTGATTCAGTAATGGCGATACAAACCGATGACATCGCTAAAAAGTGTGCTGATGGCTTTATATTGCTTGGCAGGGCGGGAGGCTCCGAAGCAAGGGGTTGCTCTTTGCTCGCTGAGGAATGGAGTGCCGTTAGGGGCACAGCTTAGAGCAGAGAAGCACCCGCTCGTGTAACGGTGAATAAGGTGAATAAGGTGAGCGAGCCAAAGTTGTGCCACAATGCAATTTATGGATAACGGCTCAAGCAGCTGTGTGCGTTTTTGAGAGCCCTGTGGATGCCTTATGGGATGAGCAGCGATGAAGTCAACTCAGCAGCAGTCTGTGAAAGCCAAAAAGCCGGAGAGGTGGCGCTGCCAAAAGTGTAACAGGATTGTGACAGCACGCCCAATTGAGTCACCACGCTGCCCACACTGTGGCGAGAACTTGCGCAAGTGCCGATATTGCAAGTGGGCAGATACAAGGATGTGGGAGTGCACAAACTTCACCATGGTCTCAATGTATGGTGACGAGACGGGCAGGTTGAGAATACCAGAGCCTGAGTTTTCACGCCGGTGCCCATTTTACGAGTCAAGATTAAAGGTCGGCTTCCCGTTAAAGCCGATACACATAGCGAGCATCATGGCTGCGCTTATATTTCTTATTGCACTTGTTTATGGCGCATATATCCGCCCACAACTTAAAGTGATGGAAGTGGGCGACATCTGGGCAAACTTACAAGTGCCGCAGGCAGCCCGTTTCCTCACACCATTCTACATACGAATTGACCTGCGTAACCTGCACCACTCACTCCACTCAGGTGACATTGTGCTTCGTGTGGAAGGCGAGATCATTCAGAATTGCGATTTTGTATCAGCGTATCCACCACCGCTACGCACGACAAAATCAAAAGCTGCCGTGCATTGCTTCTATTCCCCGATTCAACCCGGCTCTTGGCTTATTGCCGAGCTCGGATTCAGACCACTACACACAGGTGAGTTTGGAGGCAAGCTCGTCATCTTCCAGGGTGGGAGAAGAACCTACAACCTGAGCCTAAAAGTGAATGTGGCGCCATGAAGCGCCAAAGGATAGCAAACTCAAGTGCGACCGATGGGGGTAAGCGCTATGAAACTGCACGGGATAATACCACCCGCAGTTACGCCAATTGATGATGACGAGCGTATTGATGAAGGTGCCTTCGTAAAACAACTTCGCAGGCTGATGGAAAGCGGTGTTCATGGTCTGTTCATTCTCGGGAGCGCTGGAGAATGCGTCTCGCTTAGGGATAGCGAGAGAAAGCGCGCCATCAAAATAGCAGTTGAGCTCGCCAAGAGCAAGCTGCCCATACTCGCCGGAACGATGGACACAAGCACAGCGCGCACGGTTGATAATGCAAAGGCTGCCGAAGATATCGGAGCCGATGCCGTGGTCGTCACACCACCATTTTACTACAACCACACGAGGGAGGAGGTAATGCGTCATTACGAGATAGTGGCGAGAAGCACAAGTTTGCCATTGGTCATCTACAACATCCCACAGCTAACCAAGTTCCACTTGAATGCCAGCGATGTTTCAACGCTGATAAACATAGGCAACATAATCGGGATAAAAGATAGCAGCGGCAGCTGGAGCAATCTGCTTGAGCTGTTAGAGGCATTTGGCGGACGAGACGACTTCAGCATACTCATCGGCGATGAACATCTTGTATGCTATGGTATTCTTATGGGCGCTGATGGCGCGATAATGGCGATAGCGAATGTTGCGCCGGAGTTAACTGTGCGCATATACGAGGCTGCTTCAAATAGGCGCTTGGATGAATTGGGACAGTTGCAAAGCGAACTGCTCAAACTAATGAGCATTTACAAATATGGCTCATCACCGGCATGCCTCAAGGCGGCATTGGCGCTCATGGGCATAGGAAATGGAAAAGCCTGCGAGCCAATTGGTAGGGTTGGAGATGACTTGCAGGAGAGCATAAGACAGTTACTCATTGATTGCGGCTTGCTCAAATAACATCGTTGAGTCCACCGCAAAAAACGCTTTGCTGGTTGCTCAAAAGTTTGTTGGCGCTTTAAATCGCCGCCCCAAAGAATCGGAGGAAAGGGCTACTGCCCTTCGGGAAGAATTCAAAACAAATTCTGCCAACCCATAGCCTTGCCCCAAAAATCTGTTAACGAAAAATGCTCTAAAGCCCACGATGTGAAATGTGTCCACAAACAACATCCGCAATAAAGAGCGAACCACTCCCATACACCTGTCGGATAATCAGTTTTGCTCTTTGCTTCAAATGTTGTTGGTAAGCGCTTTTTCCACAACCACGCTATGGGCTTTAGCCCATGGTCGCTGACGAAATTTCTTAGTGCCGTCTTTAGACGACGAGGAAATTATCTCAAAAGTCGTTGGCAAAGCTTTTTGACCCGGCAATAGCCTCGCCCCACGAAGCAAACTTTGAATTCAGAACCTTGCGCTCAACATTGAACTTGACTTGGGAGTGCAAAAAGTGAAACTGCTCGCCTGTCAGCCATACACAGCGATTTTGCTCACAACGATTATACTCACCTAAGCGGGCGCACACTCAAATCTGCCGGGAAGAATTTGAATGCCACAAGAGGTTCTCCGCCTTCACTTTCAAAAATGTGTGGCTTAGACGCTGCCATGTGCGAAACGAAAAACTCATTTCCGCCACGCACAGCTTTTCCATTTAACCTGCCTCTGCCCCGCCATATGAAAAGAGCATACGGCGATGACTCAACGCTCTCAAATCTCGTGTGGACGGTGAGCTGCTTCGCACTGAACTTATTCGTGAGCGTTGGCGGAACTATCCATCTCTCCTCGCCACCCTTTTCCTTCCCCTCAACCGGGATCGGTATAAGACGATACCTTTCAATTATGTCGTCCTGTTGGGCGACATCCATCTCTATGAATTGCAGTGCTGTATCAATATCTGGAAAGCCGGGATGAACCTGCTCAGCGCTCATCCTCCTACCGTTGCTCTTCGTCTCAAGCAGCGTGTATACATCCGAGGGTTGCTGAACTTCAAGTGTGAGTGCCGTCCCGGGACGATGCGGCACGCCTGCCGGAACGAAGAAGCCCTCCCCATAGCGTTGATAAAAGTGCGGGGAAAGTTCAAGTATGTAATCACGCCCACTCTCAATTGCTCTTTTCAATTCCTCAACGCCTACTCCCTTGTGCAGTCCAACATGTGTATATGGCACATTGCCCTTCGGTGCATCAAGGAAATAGTAAGCCTCGTCCTTACCGAAACGATGCCCCGCAAAGTATTGTGGGAAACTCGCAACAGCCCGATCACTTGCATGAAAGTGGAAAACAATCGGCTCATACGGGTCAAGTATCTTCACGAGGACAAGGAAGTCACCATTGTGTGCCTTATTGCGCTCCTCTCCGAGGAGCAAATCACCGCGCATCTTTAAAGCGTCTTTTAATGTCAACTTTGCTTTGCGAGTCATAATGCAGCTCAAACCTTCACCGCTTATTGGGTGAGGATTGACAGCCTCAACAGTTGAAGCTATCCAACGTTCCGGTATCCATAGCTTTGAATCCGGCTGATATGTATCACCGGGCTTTTTCCCCAAGCCGAGCCTGCCGCCATCCATGTAGAAGCGGCGCACAAATGTCGGCTGCAATGCCAGTATTCCACCCGTGCGTTCAATCAATTCATCCAACACTCGTTCAATCTCACCCATTGCCATGTCGCTTACCACCCCTAAGGTAATAAACCATTTATGCGCATTCGCATTTGAAGTGAAGCATTTCAAATCACACGATGCTTGCGTCCTCTAACTTGGTGGCTCTTTAGCATCGTGGCTTAAAGTGACCTCAGCAGCTGCTGGCTCGCCCTCCCCAATCATGAATGCCTCGTCCAATCCAACCGCACCGGGCTTGAATGCGCCACCGGAAACAATTAACTTCAGGGCGTCCTCAAACGAGATGTCAACATGTATCACATTCTCTTCGGGGACGATGAGGGTGAAGCCTGTCAACGGCGTTGGCGTGCTCGGCACAAAGACTGTAACCATGCGTTTTCCTGAAACGCCCTCAATTGCCTTCCCGGCATAGCCAGTCAAAAAGCCTACAAGATGGCATCCGGCTCTCGGCAGCGATACCAGCACCGGCTTTCCAAGCAGCCTCGCTTGAGGTTGTGTGAAGAATTGAACAATCTGGCGCGCTGGAGGATAGATGATGCGAACTATTGGCAGCTGCGCAAGAAGCGAATCCCACCACTTGATAATCCTTCCACCGATCACAGTTGAGCCAATGAAGCCAACGATTACAATTATGATGAAGACCAAAACGAGCGAGAGCACCAACCCGATTCCCGGTATCGCTATGTGCAATGTTTTGCTGACCCATTTGTCTGCGAGCGGTGCAAGTGGCTTATAGATGAGTTGCGTGATGTATGCTAACACACCCACCGTTATACCTGCTGGCAGAAGAACTGCAAGCCCTGCTAAGAAATAACGCCTCAAAAGCCTGAATCTCATTCGTCCCCCTCCTTTTGCGCATGTTGGATTAGATGATGACAAAAATGACGGAAGGCAAAAAGCCAATCACAACTTCAATCTCATAATGCGCTAATCCTCCGCGGCTTGAGAGAGCCTCCATTCAATCCCAATTCATGGGCTTAACAGTCATCCGAACTTGACTGCTGCTCCTCGGATCGCATTACTATGCGCACTTTCGTCACACGGTGTTTCTTCACCTCTTCAACGATAACAGTTGCAGCATCAATTTGAATGCTCTCACCAACCTTCGGTATGCGTCCAAGAGCATACAACACAAATCCACCCAGTGTATCATATTCGCCGTCAGGTAACGATATGGCAAGCTTATCTTTCACCTCATTTTTGTTCAACCTCGCATCCACGAGATAGCTGCCATCTGACAAGCGCTGTATTGGCACTGCCTCAGCGTCATGCTCATCAACGAGTTCGCCAACAACCTGTTCTGCAATGTCCTCGAGCGTGACCAAACCGGCAGTGCTCCCATACTCGTCAATTACGATGGCAATGTGCACACGAGAGGCGCGCATCTCATTCAATAACTCTCTGAGATTTTTCGTCTCAGGCACATAGAGTGGTGTGCGCATCATCAGCCTCGGTTCAATGTCAAAATTCCCTCTGCTCCAATGGCTGAGGATCTCATAAGCGTATACAACTCCAACTATGTTGTCAATGCTGCCCTCATAAAGCGGAATGCGTGAGTGCCCCGTCTCTGTTATGAGTTTTACAACTTCGTCAAGCTTGCAACTTGAAGGGAGCGCTACTATGTCAGGGCGAGGAACCATGATCTCCTTTACGAGCGTCTTATCAAGGCGCACTACCCCGGAGGCGATGTCAAATTCTTGCTTTCGCAAGACATCCTCTTCAACTCCCATCTCAAGCAAAACCATTATTTCCTCATCAGTGAGTTTGAGTTGCTCATACACCCCTTTGTATCCCATGAGGCGAAGGAATGCTTGCGCAGCCGTTGCAAAAAGCGTTGAGATAGGCGTAAGCACCTCCCCAAAGAACCTTAAGAGCTTATGCCACCTATTTAAAACTCTCTCGGGATACTGCATGCTGTATGCCTTCGGTGTTATTTCGCAAACGCTGAGTATGAAGGCAAGCATGAGTAATGTTCCTATAGCATGGATGTGGTTTTTTTTCGGCGCGAGGATGGTAAGCAAATGCGTCGTCAATGCCGACACAAACAGTATGGCAATGTTACACCCGACAACAAACGACGGGATGTAACGCCTTGCCCTTGTCCAATCATCCAACAACTTTTGTGCCCTATCAGCGCTGTGGCTTAACATTGCTTGAAGCTTTGCCCTGCTTGATGCAACAAGAGCAGCCTCAAACAGCGAGAGCAAAAATATCGCCACCAAACTGCCACCTATCAGGAATGCCTCAATCCACAAAAGCGCTGTGCCCATCTCACATCACAGCCCCGAAAATAAAGGGGCAATTTGATCAACCTTAAAGGTATATGCTCAACCTTCAACCGTATCTCGTTATTCGCTGCATCTCATTCTTCGCTGCGCCTTACAATGCGCAATTTCAACCACTTGATACGCCTTCCGTCCATTTCGGCAACCTCAAGCTCTACATCCCCGACCGATAACCTATCGCCAACTTGTGGGAGACGCTCAAGCGACTCATAGACAAGCTCAGAAAGCGTATCATACTCCTCTTCGGGCAACTCAACATCAATTAACCTCTCAACCTGTCTCAGGCTCAACCGAGCGTCAACCATGTAAACGCCATCGGATAGCTTTTGAACAAGGTTTTGTGCTGTCTCCCACTCATCCTGTATCTCGCCAAATATCTCCTCAACGAGGTCCTCAATGGTGACTAACCCTGCAACGCTCCCCTCCTCATCAAGGACGATAGCCATCGCACGGCGCATCCTTTGCATCGTCTCAAGCACGGTATAAGCACGCTGCGCCTCAGCAACGAAAAGCGGCTCCCTGCAAATCTCCCTGACTTTGACATTGCCCATACCGGAGTGCCATGCTGCCAGCACATCCTTTGCATACAATATTCCAACGATGTTATCAATCCCGCCGTGATACACCGGCAACCTGCCGTGACCAGATTCAACCATCTTCTGAACAGCCTCTTCTATGCTCATTTCATCGGGAACGCAAACCATGTCTCGTCTTCCAACCATAACCTCACCAACTGTTATGTCGGTGAACTCAATTGCGCTGTGAAGCATGCAGCGCTCATCGCGAGTTATTGTCCCCTGCTCCTCGGCAGCTTTGATCAGCGCCAACAATTCCGGTTCAGTGATGAGCGGGTAATGGACATCTGGCTTAGCTTTGAAAAGGCGCAGAAGCGCACCAGAGACAACGCTAGTCAGCCAGATGAGCGGGAAGAGGGCGAAGCTTATCAACTTGATCGGCACAGCCGCAATGAGAGCCATCCGTAAAGGATTTGAAATGCCATATGTTACAGGGGCGAGCTCCGCAAAGATGAGCGCAAGCAATGCAAACGCCAATGGAATAAATGGACGAAGCCACCTAACAGCCTCAGTGCCGAGCAAATCAATTGCAGCATGCGTTGCGAGCGCCTCAGCGATATAAAAATGCGTCGTTATTGCAATAAGTATTGTCGCAACAAGCCTTGAAGAGTTTGAGAGCATTCGCTGTATGATAATGGCATGCTTATTTCCTTCCCTTGCGAGCTTTCGTATTTGTATCCTTCCAACACCAAGAAGACCAACCTCAGCAGCTGCAAAGAATGCCCCGATGCCAAGAGCAGCTAACCCAGCAAGGAGTTTCAAAGCCGCCACTAAAGGCGCGCTTTCGTCCAACTGTCGGTTACCTCCCCACATGAAGAGATAGCAAAGTGCCCACACATTCGGGCGGAAGGATTAGCATTGAGTATTATAGCATCGCCAATTGGGAAATGCAGGGCAAGCTGCCAGCCAAAAATTGATGGATGTCCATCGCACATGCTCGCTTGGTTGCGAAGTTTCGCTATGATTTATTTTCGGCGAAGCCAAGCTTGAATGATGAGCGCTAAAGGGTGTGTCAGCGTTTACACTGAATGATGGGGATGCAAATTGAACGAGCCCGAAATTTTTGGTGGCAGAAATGCATCTGCCATAACTGCCACACCATTTCAAAGTTCTCGCTATTAAGTGGGGGTGCTCAAAATGCCGCTTTATGAGTATCGTTGTGAGGGCTGTGGGAAGCGATTCACATTCCTTTATGGGGTTGTGGCTGACAATGTCAATCCGAAGTGCCCAAGGTGTGGCAGCAGCCAACTTAAGAAACTCATCTCAAGGACAAGAAGGCTGAGGGGCGAAGACGAAATACTTGAGGGCATGGTTGATTCAATTGGCGACATAGATGAAACTGACACGAAGGCAATACGGAAGTTTATCAGGCGTATGGGCAAAGAGCTTGGCTCAGAGCTCGGTGAGGACATAACAGATGAACTTGAGGCTGCAATTGAAGAGGAGGAAAAGGGCAAAAGTGAAAGGGGGGAGGAAATTGATGAGCGCATTTATTGACGGCGCAACGAATGGCTCAAGATGCCGCCAAATAATTTTTAGCTTGTTGCGCAATGTGAGGTGAATATAAGTGGACCGCATCACTATGAAAGGGCTGCAGTTTTATGGTCATCATGGATGCACAGCACACGAAAGGAAACTCGGGCAGCGCATAGAGGTGGATGTGACTCTAAAACTTGACCTGAGCAGGGCTGGTGAAAGTGATAATTTGAAACACACCGTAAACTATGTCTCGGTATATGAACTCGTGAGCGATGTCGTTTTAAACAACAGTTGCAAATTGCTCGAGGCGATCGCAGCAAAGGTGGCAAAGAATATACTCTCAAAGTTTGAAGGCGTCTGCGAGGTTGAAGTGAGCGTTAGGAAGTATAACCCGCCGATTGGTGGTGTATCTGAATTCGTTGAGGTGAGCATGTTGCGAAAGAGGGAATAAGCATGCCGAACATAGCTTGCAAGTCCATATCATGCGACTGCAACTGGAAGCGGGCTTTCGTCTCCCTCGGAAGCAACATAGAGCCGAGGCTGAGGCACCTGCAATCCGCTGTTCAAATGCTCCTTCAAGTTGATGGTGTGCGCCTCATTTCAGCCTCATCGGTTTATGAGACTGAGCCAGTTGAAGTGGCTGAACCCCAGATGGCATATCTGAATGCGGTTGTTGAAGTCGCAACACGCCTTACTCCAATGGAATTATTCGCAGCGATGCAGTCAATTGAACTTAGGCTCGGCAGGATGCCAAACTCAAAGGGGAAAAAGCTGCCGAGAACTGTTGACTTAGATCTGCTGATATACGATGAGACTGAGATGGACACAGAGGCGCTTAAACTGCCGCACCCGAGGATGAGTGAGAGGGCGTTCGTGCTTATCCCACTGTGTGAAATTTCGCCGAAGCTAAAACTGCCAAACGGAATCAATGTGTGTGAGCGCGCAATGGAGTTATCGCGCCGCCAGAGAGTCGTGCAGCGCTTTAAGCCAGACCAATGGCTGAAACTGGTGAATGAGAGCGGCTAAATGGCAGTTGCCCTGCGAAAGTTATCTTGCAAGCGCACATAATGGAAGGATGCACAGCGAGCAAAGCCAACTTGAGATTAAAGGTGAGGTAAGATGCCCGTCTTCTCATACCGTGCGAGGGATAAAGAAGGTCGCCTGCATTTTGGGGTTGAGTTGGCACCCTCAAAAGAGGAAGCAGCTAATAGGCTAATTGAGAGAGGGTTGTGGGTCATCGAGGTGAAGGAACACAGGGAACATCCTATGAAGCAACTTGGTGCATGGGCGTATGAGACCTTTAACCTCTTCCGACCGAGGGCAAAACACTACGCTGTATTTTTCAGGAGCCTCTCATCTGCTCTCTCAGCTGGAATGACTGCCCATGAGGCGCTTCATATGCTCTCCTCATATGCGCCTCATGGGGCGCTGCGAAAGATGGCTTCTGAGGGTAAGCTACTTGCATCCTCAAAGATAGCCCTCTCGCAGGTGTTCATGCGGCACCCACATCTCTTCCCGAAATTGGTCATAAGCATAATTCAGGTTGGCGAGGAGAGCGGCAGATTGGATGCAGCGCTTAACTTGCTCGCCGATTATTATGAGCGAGACCATGAGCATTCGCTTGAATTGAAGCGTGAGACATTCTACCCGATTATGCTGGGGGTGTTCGTCATCGTATACCTCTGCGGGCTGCAGCCGCTAATCGGATGGCTCACTGGGAAAATGTCATTTCTGGAATTCACATTGACACTGCTTAAGGGGCTCGCAAAATATGCCCTCATCATTGCCGCTTGCTACTTCATCATCAGAGGATTGCTTTCACTGCCCCTGTTTCGTTTGTTAGTTGACGCCCTCATTCTGTCGCTCCCACTCATCGGTGGAGTTAGGCGCAGGTTAGTTGAAGCGAGGTTCTTGAGAGCCTTAGCAATGCTGCAGGCATCTGGAGTGGATGCAGCCCGTTCAATCTCCCTTGCTGGCGAAGCTTCTGGTAGCAGAGTCCTTGAAGTGTGTTGCAACAAAGCCGCCTCAATGGTCAGAGAGGGGAAGAGGTTGAGCGAGTCGTTGACCATTGCCTCGAAGCACCTCATCGCCATTCAGCCAACTACACTTCAAATGTTGTCCACCGCTGAGATGACAGGTTCCCTTGACGACTTGCTCCCGAGGCTCGCAAACCAATACGAGCAGGAGGCATTCACGGGGCTGCGACAAAGAGCGGTCGCCATAGGTGTCCTTCTGCTCCTAATAGCTGCCATCATCATAGGCGCACAGGTTATAAGCTTCTACGCAGGCTATTACAGTAAGGTGCTCGGAGGGGAGTGAGGACTAAAATCTGCCGCACCACCCGCTCAAGGCAAAAACAACATACACAAACATTCAAATCAAAGTGCCGGAGGATATTCAACCTCAACTCCTTCTCTCACCGCCCTTGAAGCGGTCTCATAAATGTCAACATATTTGCGCGCACACACTTCCCAGCTCACTTCCTCCTCAAGGTATCTCCTAAGGTTGTCTCCGAGCATCCTGCGCAGGCTTTCGTCACAGGCTAATCTTATGACCCTGCGCACGAATGTGCGCCTATCGGTGAACATCAATCCGCCCTCGCTTTCAACTGCTTGCGCCGTCAAGCCCTCAAGCGGCGCTGTGGTGATGAACGGCTTGTTTAAAGCGATGATGCGGGCAAGCGTCCCAGATTGTGTTTCGTCCACAGTCGGAAGAAGGACGAAGTCACAAATCGCCATTACCTTGTAGTAGATGAGACCGCGAGGTATGAACTTGTAATAAATCGCTATACCCTCTCGCTCAAGTTCACGAATCATCTCAACTATTCTCCGGTAATAGGATAGATGGTCTGGATCCCTCATATCTCCAGCGCAGAGCAAAAACCACTGCTGTCCGGTCCTGTAAGTTATCTCGGCGTGAATATCCTTCCATGTCTCGAGGACGAGCTCCCAACGCTTGTTTGGCTGTATCCACCCGACAATCCCAACAACATGCTTCCCCCTCAACTGAGGCAAACCGATCTCGCCTTTAAAGCCCTCAACCTCCTCATCGCTCCACCGCCTATCTGACCGTGCGCCGTGTTGAACAATTGTGATCCGCCTCAAAAGACGCCTTGCATCCTTGTCACCCTGCCATTGCCACTCAAGCCTCCACTTCTGGTATGCGCACTTGAGGATACACACGGTCGTTTTGGATAACATCTGCCTTAAGAACCACTCCTCACTCTCCCTCAGCCTACCGTGAACGGTGTGTGGCTCAACTACTATCGGATAACCCTGAAGCATATCAAGCATCCTCAAAAAACCCTCGTTGCGCTCATCCACACCCATCTCACTTACTGAGCGGTATAGCCCATACTCATGCTGGATATGAACGACGTAAGGGTCAAGCTCTTTGACGAGTTTCACGACCGGCTCATACCAATCAAATCGGCTAAGGTCAATTATCGGATGGACATTTTCGCCCTCCCCATCGGTGTGCGAGATAATGTGTATCTGGCGACCTTTGAGCAGCTTTCTTACGAACTCAAGCTGTTCCTCAACAAATGTCGCGATGCCGCAGGGTCTCGGCGGATAGCTGCTTATGACTACCAGTGGCTTCATTAGTGGAATTCACCTCACGAGACTGCCTCTAACTTACCTAAAGCGAAGCAGCGTTGCAACTCTTCTGATAAGCAACTCCACTTCATTAATCTTAGCCGTCCACAGGATGAATATAAACGCAAGCATTCCAACGAGTGACGGAGCAAGCACACAAACGAATCGCCCATACAAATTAGCACTCATCCAAGCTGGGATAATGTGCAGGCAGGCATGCGCCAAAACGCCCATCAATGCTGTTCCGATGACAAGCCACATAAACACACAAATCGTTTCAACCTTCACGATGCCATGGAGCCTCTTGTGCAGTAACAGCGCCAACATAACCATATTGAACCATGCTGCAACTGATGACGCTAATGCAAGCCCACCGTGCTCTAACTGCGTTCTCACAAGCAAGAAGTTCATGGTAAGAGCCAACAGGAAACTGCAGATGGCGATGGCGACCGGCGTCTTCGTATCGCGCATCGCATAAAATCCCCTCACCAAAATATACTGGCATGACATTGCTGGCACACCAATGCTGTAAAAGAGCAGCGCCACGCTGGTGGCTTGCGTATCGTATGCAGTCCAACGACCATACTGAAACAGAAGGGCGATGATTTGCTCCCTAAGGACGCCTATTAGCATTGCTGAGGGCAAGGCAAAGAGCAAAACCGCCCTCATTCCCGCAACGATCTGGTTGCGAAGTTCATCCAAAGCTTCAGCTGCTGCAAGTATTGACAGCGTTGGGAAAAGCGCTATGCCAATGCTTGCGCCAAACAATGCCACAGGTAGCTGTATAACCCTGTTTGCCATTTCAACGGATGTGGCAGCACCGTGAGGCAATACCGAACTGAAGCTCCTCGGCAGTATTGTTGAGTTGATATAAGTGACCGAAAGGCTTGCCATGACAGGCAGCACAAGTTTTATGACCTCCCTTGCACCTTCATCGCGCCAATCAAAGCACGGAGAGAAGTCCATCCCCAACCGCCACAGCCTTATCCACTGTATTCCAACAGCACCGACGGCAGCGCCAATTAGCGCCCCTAACGCCATCCCTTCAATTCCCCCACCGAGCCAGTTGTAGCCGAAGTTAGCCCCAACTATACCACCTATGAGGATGCCGATGTTGTAAAGGACGGATTGCAATGGTGGCTCCGCGAAACAACGCAGCGACATCAAAGCGCCGGAGAACAGCGCACCGAGTGCAAAGAAGAATTGAGCCGGCAGGATGATGCGAACAAGCAAGATTGTGAGCCTCAGTTTATCACTATCCTGCGCCATTCCGGGGAAAAGCAAGATGACAATGCGCGGCGCAAGGAATTCACATATAGCAATCACGGCGATGAGGAAGAGAGCAATGTAAGTCATGAGCACCCTGAATGTTTTGATAGCTTTCTTGTCCTCGCCAGCCGCAAGGTATGCCGAAAAGACGGGTATGAATCCGGAGGACAAAGCACCGCCAGAAGCGAGCAGGTAAATCAAGTCGGGCAGGCTAAACGCAGACACATATGCATCAGTGCGCCAATCGCGCCCAAAGAGCACTGTCCTTCCAATGTCCCTTAAAACACCAGTCAACCTTGATAGCCCAGTGAGTGCGCTCGTTATCACAGCTGCCGCAAAGACATTCGTTCGTTCATTACGCCTAAGGACGATGCTGCCCCTCACATTATTATCTGAGGTTGAGTTGCAAGCCTCCATGTTCTCCGGTGGCAAATCATCATTTCACCTCGCCGCCATCCGTCAGTTTAGACTTTCTAACATCACCTTCAAAAGTTAAGGTGACACCCAACCCACCTGGAATTTAATCCTCTCACAACGCAAAGCGCATCGGCAAGGGCAAATTCCAAAGACAACAGTAAGGCGCGAAATTAAGCGGCAAGGGCTAACCTAAAGGTGAGCTAATTTTTGGCTAAGAGCGACGCTGAAAAACGAAGCGCCACTGGTTTAACAGCCAACCTTGCACTCAACTGCGCAACTCCTTTCCAGGACAGCGTTGTAGCATTGCCCCTTGAAAGCGATGTCAGTTTGAACGGTGAATCCCGCACATATTGAAGAATACCGCTGTTAAGACAGCGCGATCAGACGCTGGTGCCAATGAATGGCTCTACGCAAATGAAAGTTCAACTGTCTTTATTTCAAATGGCGCAC
>JANXAS010000056.1 GCA_025062195.1 Armatimonadota bacterium | reverse complement strand
TTGAACTTAGCGTTCGTTTTGACGGCGCTTCGTGCATTACTACAAACAAAAAGAATATTACAAACAACGCAAATAATGACACCTATGAGTGGCTTTAGCTCCGAACGAAACAGCTTTTGGATTTAAAACCTTCGCACATAAAGCCGCTCCTACCTAATGCCTCTTTTGTGGTGTAAAAATCGTTCTAAAGTGAGCAATGCAGGCAGCTTTTACGCCACCTGCATCACTCGCTTTTGAATCGGACTACAATGTGAATTATGCATTACTAACGGATATGCCCATTAGCTTCCGTCTTAATACCGAACCTGCGTTTGAAATGTCCAACGGGTAGCACTCGGATTGCTCTCGTCCTCAAAGGTCAAGTTAAACCTCGTAGTCCTGTTCAGGTCGTATTGGATGCCAAGTGCCGTGCGTTTAAATGTGTTGCCTCTTTCACCTCGGTTAGGGTCGTATTGGTCATGCTTTGCATAAAGCGTGATAGGCAAATTAGGGAGTTTGTAGCCGAGCAATGCATACCAACCACGCACTTTTACAGTCGGATTTGCTGCAGTGCCTGCATCTTTTCCGTCAACCCACTCACCACGGATTGTCAAGCCAGAAATTGGTGTAAAGAGCAAACCGATGGCAGTTCTCTCACGGTCAAAGTTGCGGATGTCGCCCTTATCAAAGTCACGCCTACCTATACCATCCATCCTTCCAATCCAAATACGCCCCAATTTGCCATCCTTGCCAAGAGGTTGGGCAAGACGCAAAAGCCAGCTTTTTCGTGTCGTCAAGCTATCCTGAGTTTGCCTTGCCCTAGTCCCACTGAAAAGTCCGAATGTAATTTCAGGCACCCCACTTTTGCGCAATGTGTAAGCAATTCCTCGGTCACGCTCACCAGGAAAAAGAGCCGTTGAAACTCTTGCACGCTCCGGTGTCCAACGAACTGCCGAAGATTCTAAAACCTCCTCAAGAAGCGGGACTTTAAAGTGACCAAAGGTAAATATGCCGTCACCAGATTGAAGTTCAAGGTAAGCATCTCTCAATGATACATCGGTTTCTGAGGCGTCAACTTGTAAGCGATAAAGCAAACCCTTTATCGGCGCACCACGAACATCCAAACGAACCCGTCGCAGACGAAAGTTCTCCTTAGCACGACCAGTTTCCAAATTTTTTTCATCTGTTGGTCTTGAACTGTCACGTTCGTAGCGCATCTGAATGTAGCCACCGATAACAATTGGCTCAAAGCGCTTCGTTACCCTTTCAACAGCTTTTTGCCCACTTTGAATCTCGGCAAGTTTAGCCTCAAGCTTTGCCAGCTGCTCCTTTAGGCGCGCAATCTCCGCTTGAAGCGCCTCAACTGAGGTTGCTGCACCTTGCGCCGCTGCAAAACTTATAGACGCAACTAACACACCCAACACAGCCACCATATACCAACGCATTTTCATCCCCCCTCATACTTTTTAAGATTGCGCTTTTTACCACTAACTGTTTTTGCCTTCGCACACAACTAAGCTCTGAATAAAACTACAAAGCTTTTCAATGTCATCATGAGTAAACTGAGGCAGTTGCGTAGCCAACCTTACAGGGCTGACGACACCTATGACGGTTTCTTTATCCGGAACTTGAGCTAACAGCTCTTGCAACAATTGTTGCGCTTCAGTCTCACCCGCCAAGTGCGGCAAAACGGCGATTTTACGCCAACGGCTGCCCTTAAACCCCTCAACCAACACTAAATCCAAATCCTCTTGCCTAAGCAGCTTTTCAAGTGCTTGTTGCAATGTTAAACCACGCTTTGGCAAAAGTAGTGCCATACCATTTGGCGCTACTAAGCCAACAATTGCTGCTCCAGCTTCCTTGTATCTCCATGTGTCTTTACCTTCATCATCAACATGGGCATGATGCTTGATAACGCCGACTTTGTAGCCATTCTCAGTCAGTGCCTTCGTCAGTTTCTCAATCAAAGGTGTTTTACCAGCTCCGGAAAACCCGATAAATGCTAAAATAGGCACATTTGACGACTTCAATTCAATTTCACATGCCTGCCAGTGCACCAAGTCCTCTGGTTCGTTAATATGGACTTTCAAACACCTTGTGTCAGCAATCACCTGCCACTCAACCTCCGGGACATAAATCGCCTTTATTTGGTTCAGAAAAGCCATGACGGACTTGTCATGGCTCTCAAGTTGAGCCACAAGTTTTGGCAAACACGAACGGGCATAAACAGCATGCAAAGGCTGTGGCTCACCATTGACTACAGGAATGACTGCCTCAGCGTAGGTCAGCTTCTTCGCCAACCACGAAATCAGCTTTGGTTCGGCATACGGTAAATCGCATGCAACAACACCAATCACTTTAGCCCTCGTGTGCAACAACCCTGCCTCAATACCTGCCAGAGGACCAAAACCCTCATGCGAAGGTAAGTCGGACAAGACTGTAAAAGGAATATCCTTCAACCGCTGTGACCATTCTCTAAAGCCACCAGCAATCAGGACTGAATAGCCTGCCGCTTGAAACCTCTCAGCCAAAATCTTCAAAAACTGATGCTCATCAAGCATGTGACGCAAGTGATGCAACCTATAGCTCAAGTTTTCAGCACACTTTATGTGCCCATATTCAATGTTCAGTTTTGCCCTGACGAAACACCTTTGTAAACCGTTAGTGATTTCCCAGTTTCCCTCAATTCAGCTAATTTCCTGCCTAACTCATCAATTTCCTCTTCAGTGAGTGCTTCTGCAAGCAGTGCAGTCCCTCGCAATCGGCGGCGTGTTGGAAGAACGCCTTCGCCCTTTACTACAAACTTTGTTGGTTATGTTCGTAGTTAGCCACGAAGCGATAGCGAAGTGGCGTTAAATTGGTGCAATGTGTGATGTTATCACTTTAACCCAAATTGCTACTTGTACTTTACACTACACACTCACTTTGACGGCACTCCGCATCGCTCTGCGCCTTACTACGAACCAACAAAATTTTGAGTAAGGAGCGAACGCCTTTATCCATTCCTGGATGATGGCTACTTCTTCTTGACAGATAGTTGTCACACTTTTTACACTACCAAACAAAGTCAATATTGAGTGCAAGGTTCTGAATTCAAGGTTTGCTTCAGAGGACGAGGCTACTACAATGAGAAAAAATCGTGACGGAAAATTCGTAGAGCGAGGCTACTGCAAAGCCAAAATTGAGAAGGTTGAGGGGTGGTTATTTTCCCGCGCGAGCTTAATCCCCTCCTCTACCTAATGTCTCCAATACTCAAACCGAGAAATGGATAAGGACGGTCACTAAGCCCTGATTGGTTTAAACCAACGCTAAATCCCCATTGACGGCTTAGCTGATAGTGGATGGCTATAACCCATGAGGGCTTAAAGAAATCCCTTTTCCTTTCTTGAATTTCAGCTATTACTGAGAATCTCGCCTTCGGGTGATAAGTTAATCCGATATAAGGTGTCCATTCTTCACCTTCCCATTCACTGCGCCATCTTGACCATGTGATGCCCATGTGTAAATTCAACCTCGGTGATTGTTCATCACCATCACCTTCGCACTCGCTCCCTTTTGATGCAATTAATGGCAACTTCATTGCTAAGAAGACACCTTCACCTCTTTGGTTGCCCCATTGATTCAAAATACCCATTGCCAAGTCTTTGGTAAGCTGCTGCTTAATTATTAACCCACTCATCTGCAAGTGTTCATCTTCATAGCGCCCTAAAACACGACCATGGTAAAGCCACAGGTTAGTTCGTGACGAAAGTCCATAATTTGTGCCAAAGTAAAGATAATGGTGACCGCTAATTCTCCCGATTATTCCGATTGTTCTTGCCGTTTTGTCACTCGTGTAGAATGCGCTCCAACCTACACTGCCCTTTTTAACAAATGTAGCTGATGGGCTCAAAATTAACCCAACCCCACCCTGGGGCATAGTCTTTGGTCAAGGTCACTGAGCCATCGCTGGCGCAACTAAAATGGCAACTGTTATAACGGCTAAAAATCCCCGCATTTCTCTCACCTCTTCGGGGTAAAATTTGCCTTTAGTTCGCCCTGTAGCAAAGTTCAAACACGCCTTCTAACTTTTACCGACCAATGTTCACCTTCATTGCGAATTTCCACGATTTCTTGCCCGTCATTTTCAAGGCTTGCTGGGACATTTCGTATTGGTTCACCATCATCAAGCAGCACTTCAAGGATATCGCCAATGTCCATTGTCTCAAGGGCTAACTTCGCCCTGACATAATTGATTGGGCAAGGAGTGCCACGAAGGTCAAGCGTCATTAGTGCCATTCCTCCCTCAATTTCCCCTTTTTCTTGTTTCTCTTCCGGTTCAATTTGGAAGCGCAAATTGGCATCAAGCGATTGATAAAGAGCAATTATTCTCCCCATTAATTGTGGGATAAGCCCCTGATTTTCAACAAGTGCCATTTTATCGCCATATTTTCGGAATTTTATGGAAGCACTCAACAGCTCGCAATATCGCCCAGAAACCCACCCAGAATTCACAAAATGGCGCTCAAACTGCTCAATTGATTCAAATTCATCTTTCGGGTCAATCCCACGAATTATGAGCAAACTTCTTGTCAATGCTACAACAGCTTTGTGTAATAATTCCACATCTCTAACTTGTAAGTAAGTTTCATACGCTTTCTTTGCTTCCTCAATGTCTGACTCAATCATGTCAAGAACTCCAGCACCACACTCCCCAACACCTTTACCCGCAAGAGAAAAGTCAACATCTGACCCATAATCTCGGTAATACTCCGGATTTTCATCATAACTTGGGACAGCTCTGTAGCGCTCAATTAATTGCCTCATCAGCCTCTTGCCATCATTTCCCCAAAAATCTTCAAAGCTTTGGCATTTCTCTTTCCTTTCCAAATATGCAGCAAGGAAATCACGGACAAGCATTGGAACATTTTTCGCTGGTATTTGGCCAATAGGTTCGGAAAGTTTTGTCTTGCCTTCTTCTACATGACCGCCGACTGAAATAGCATAAAATGGCACTGGACGATTGCCCACCCGTCTTGCCAAACCATGCAAACCAATGCTTCCAATCGGACTTTGACCACACGCATTTGGGCAACCATTAATTCTTATGGAAACTTCCGGAATTTTGGACAACATTATTCCAGATGAGTCAAGTTCTTCCGCAATCGCCCTTGTAAGGTCTTGAGAACGGCATAAGCCAAGTTTACAAGTCCCAGCACCACGACAGCACACGATAAAGCTGATATTTTTCCTACCATCGGCTAAATCCATCTCACGAAGACGATTGTAAATAAACGGTAATTCGCTGTAATGAATCCAACGGATGAGTAAATCCTGCGTTTGCGTTGTCCGAATTGAAACACCGCTAAGTTGTTCGCATATATCCGCAATATACTCGGCTTTGTTAGGTTCTATATCACCGAGCGGCACAGGTATCCGCACCATATAATAACCTGGCTGTTTTTGCTCAATTACAGACAAATTTATCCATTGCTCGTATTGGCGATCTTTTGGCGTTTCTTCTGCAATCCTTTGTTCAAGCTTCCTGAACTCAGTAATTGGACGAATGTCAAGCTCTATAAGACCATCAGCTTTTACGGCTTCAAGCTCCCTTTCATAGAGTTTGATGAACTCATGTTCACCAATTCTGTCAACTATAAAACGAAGTCTCGCCCTGTGCTTGTTCCTTCTATCACCATACCTGTCAAAAAGCCTCTTAACAGCCTCAGCAATATAACCAACCTCATTAGCCGGAACAAAATCGTGCAATTTTAGCGCAACTCGAGAAATAGCCCCCATACCACCAGCTGCATAAACCGAGAATCCAATTTCTCCATCCTTTTCCTTGGCTATGAATCCGACATCATTAACAGTGGCGAGAGCACAATCGCGTGAGCAACCCGAAAATGAAATCTTAAATTTCCTTGGCAAATTGTATGAACTCTGAAACTGTATCAAATACTCCGTCAGTGCAACACAATATGGCAGGACATCAAATGCTTCATGCTTGCAAACACCTGCATCTGGACACGCAGTCAAATTCCTCACCGTATTTCCGCCGCCACCTTTGCATGTTAACTTAATGGCATAAAGTCGCCAATAAATTGGGGCAAGATGGTCAAGCTGAACATTTTGGAGCTGAATATCCTGACGGGTTGTGATGTGCAATCCAGCCCCATAATCCCTCGCAATCCTCGCAATTTCACGAAGCTGGCTGGGGGTAATTCCACCGCCAGGAATCCTAATCCGCATCATGAACACATCTTTTTCACGCTGCTCGTAAATGCCAAGAGGAACACGAAAACCACGAAATTTAGCGTGGGTAATCTCGCCGCGCTTGTAACGCTCAACATACTCCTCAAGCGCTCTTATGTCCTCACCGACATTTAAAGGAATCTTGTAATAACTGACCATCTTCTATCACCTCAAACACTTGATTGAAATGACTTTTGATACGAGTTATTTTAATTTAACCCTCGTTCTCAAGGATTTCACCACGCACACTTACCATAATTCTCCTAATTGGTATGCTAATTCTTGCCATTTCCATCGCTCGTTCTGCTATATAAACGAGACCGTGACAACACGGCACTTCCATGTGCGCTATTGTTACGCTATTTGGGGAGTTTTTTGAAAATATTGCGGCAAGTTTTTCAATGTGTGCCCTCGCATCATCAAGCTTAGGACATGCCACTGCTAACGCTTTGCCTTTTAGCATCGTCTGATGGAACAATGGGTAGGCAAATGGAACACAATCTGCAGCAAGCAAAAGGTCACAGTTGCGCAGAAATTGTGCCATCGGTGAGAGCAATGCCAATTGTATTGGCCAATGGGACAATTCTGACAAAATTTCAGCCAATTTATCCGAACCGTGCTCAATGCCTTTACGGGTATCGGAGCTGTATGTTTCATGCACAGACGGGCACACTGGAACACTTGTCACAACATTGGCATGTTTCACGTGTTCAATCGCTAAGGATTCATCAAACGGTTCGGCATATCGCTCTTCAAGCGTAATTGCGCCTTTTGGACACATACCGATGCATGCACCTATACCGTCGCATAGGCTTTCTCTAACCAATTTTGCCTTGCCATCCACTATGGCAAGTGCCCCTTCTGGACAAGCAGGGATACATGCACCACAGCCATCGCATTTTTCCTCGTCAATTCGGATAATTAACCGCTTAACTTTCATCTTTATCCCCCTCAAAGCGAGATTATATTAGCACCATCACATGCATCAAGAAAATCATCTATGTGACCAACTTTTACGCCCTCAATTAACAAACCCTCTATGTTGCGATTTTTCACGGAGCATTCGCACACCGTCACCTTTATGCCAGCCTCAACGAACCGGCGGATTATTTCCCCATATTTTGTGCCTTTTATGAGGTGATACACGCTATCTTCAGCAAAATGAATAGCTGTTGTTTCGTGCACATCATTTGATATAGTTGACAATAAGCATCCAATCAATTCATTAGTCGGGTTGCGTGTGATAAAGAAGGCAATTTTCATTCAATTTCACCTCACTTTCACTATTTATGAGACTGCCACATACAATCTCGTTCGTTGCAACAAAGTTCATTTCACCTCACAAAAGTCTTAAGGGCGTGATTCAAGACCCACCCTTTAACTTTAATTCACTCGCCCTCTCACAAAGTGCCTTTACTTTCTCGAAGAATTCAGTATTTTCCTCACGCATCCTCTCCTCCCTTCTTTTCCTAATTTCGGCGAATTGTTCTGGAGAAAGAACCCCAGCAAGGCACTGCTCCGCATATGGACACCACTCCGCACAAGTTGGTTGATTTTCCCTGATAACGATGGTTCCGCACTTGCACCTAAGTTTGAACTCATCACTGAAAAATTCAAGCACCCCACCACAATTAGGGCATTGAACCTCAAATGTTTGAAACATTATTGATTTTTCATATCCCGGACAGCGTCGCATTCAACACCACTCCTTTTTACAGCAGCTTTTGCTGCCCCCTCATTTCTATAAAAATTGGCAAGAATAATGGCAACCTCTGGGCGAGTTATGTAAGGTGGCGGAATTTCCCCATTTTTAAGCTGGCTTCTGACCTTCGTTCCACTGAAGTAGATTCGGCATTCAGGTTCATGAGGGCAAACTTTGCATGTTGCCATACTCTCACACTTCGTGCAATAAAATGCGTCATCAAAGAAAATTGGAGTTATTCCGAGTTCTTCCGGCAAGAACTGGTCAAATATTTTATGTGCGGCAAATGGATGATAAAACTTGCCAACACCAGCATGATCTCTTCCAACAATGAAATGGGTGCATCCATAATTCTTGCGCACGATTGCGTGAAAAATTGCCTCCCTCGGTCCTGCATACCACATAGGCGCTGGATTTACCGCAAGCACAACACGCTCTTTCGGAAAATACTTTTCCACAAGCACTCTATAGCACTTCATCCTAATTTCGGCTGGAATGTCATCGGATTTAGTCGGTCCAACAAGTGGGTGGATAAACAGACCATCAACCGTTTCTAAGGCGCATTTGACAAGATATTCATGCGCGCGATGCAGCGGATTTCTTGTCTGAAAACCGACAACTTTCCTACAGCCACGAGCGCGAAATAGAGACCTCGTTGATGCCGGCTTCATATAGCAAACCTGAATTTCCGGCGGATGTATTGGAATTTCAAGGGCAAATACTTCACCGCCTACTGCCCATTCTGGTTCATTGTAAATTCTCTCAACCCCAGGATGGCTTGCGTCCGTTGTCCCATAAACAAACTTCGCTTCATCTTCTTTATTTCTCCTAAAAACATCACATATGCTAACAATAGCATATGGTTTTGGTTCTTTATCAAAATGGCTTTTTCCAAAAACAACAATGGCATCTGAACTTTTCACTTCCATCGCTAATTCTTCCGGAATCGGGAGCAAAATTGGTATTGTCCAGACTAAACCGTTTGGCAAACGCATTGTGCGGATGACCGATTGGTAGGTTTTTGCATCCATAAAACCGGTTAATGGACTATAACCACCTATGGAAATCATCTCAATATTTGCCAAGTCAACGGGGGTCGCAATTAACTTCGGAAGTTTATCCAACTTTCTTAGCCATTCTTCCCTATCCCGTCTGTTCAACAAGCGATTTACAAGGACACCACCATGAGGCATTGAAAGTCCACGAAATTGTGTCACGCTATTCACCTCCTTCAACCCCCTCCGGATGAATTCCCGAAATTTTTATCCTTCTCCTCAATCTTTTGACCTCACCACTTGGGAAATGCAATCCCCATTCAATCTCCTCTTCGCCATAACTGACTGAAAGGCGAGCACCACGCAACGCGACAACATACGGCAATATAAGTTCAATTGCATTTGCTGGACAAACTTTTACACAAGCCATACAATGCCAGCAATCATCTGGAGAGTGTTGAAAAGCCTTCCCATTTTCTGGGTTGATAGCGAGCAAATCCCCAGGGCAAACTTCAACGCACTCTCTGCAACCTGTGCACACAATTTCGTCAATTATTATCGGCATTTTACATCCCTCCACTGAACCTCAAATTAGCAGTGCACGAACGCTGCCAGCCAACACTGCTATGAAGAGGGCAAACTTAAGCAAACGGCTTGAAACAACCAAACTCAGATAGCCGCCAATTGCCACCCCGGGAATCGCACCAGTCAAAACAAATGTGGCAATTAATGGCTCAAATGAGCCAATTCCGATATGTCCAATCACTGCCACAGCAGTTAACAAAACGCCATGCAAAATTGCGGTTCCGACCACAAACTTTGGCTCAATCGGCGTTAAACTCGCAAGGAATGCGACAATTATTCCACCAGAACCTATTCCGCTGGCTGTGACTGCTGCTCCAGCAATTGCCCCAACCAATGGTGATAACGCACGGCAAATTTTGCAACTTTTGGCTTTATTTGCCTGATAATCCTCAAGCCGGCTATGGGATATTATTTGAGGTTCTCTGGGTTTAATTCGCCACTTTTTCCAATGAAAAGCGAGTTCGGACGCAAGACCCATACCAGACATGAACGCTGCCATACCACATACAAGTTGCTTGATAACCGACTCAATTATTTGAGTATCAAAGTTCAATTGAAATAACCTTAGCGCAATAAGTGTAACAATAGCTAAAGGTATGCTGCCAAAAGCCAACGCACCGACCAAACTGAAACAGACTGTTTTTTGGCGACAATATTGATATGATGCCACTAATCTCGTAACAAAATTTATGAACAGCCCTGTGCTTACTGCAGCACTTGGTGATACTCCAATGAGAATAAGCCCAGGAACAACTATTAATCCACCACCGATGGATGTCATACCAATTGCCATTCCGGCAAGCCATCCTAAGGTTATCAATAATGCCGTAAGTGACCAATCCATTTGAAACCTACCCCCAATCATCATGGCAGGTATCTATCTCCGCTCACAATTTGCCTATAAGGTCGGGTAAAAACCCTCAATTCTCCACTCTCAACATCTCTCCGAGAATTAACAAATAAAAGCCAATTTATGTCATCTCTGTTTGGGTAGTCAGTCCTCGTTTGAAAACACGCCCAACGGGTCTCACGCCTGAATAGCAAGTGCGCAACAACCACTTCAGCTACCTCAATCCTGTCAAGCACTTCATGAGCAAGCATAAGTTCATGAGGTGTTTTAGCAACAAGCCACTGCGACTGCTCGCGCAGAGTTTTCAGGTGTTTTAAGGCGCATTTTAGCAAAGCCTCGTTTGTTTCATAAAATGTGCTTATACCTCCCGCATATTCATCCATTATCTTTTGCAGCCTGAGTTCCAACTCCTTTGGTGTGATAGCGAGATGCGCAGGTAACGAACACTTAAATGGGGCAGTAAGGCGTTCAATCTCCTTTACAAACCCGTCTGAAGCTTTTATAGTCTCAATTGAGATTGCCGGATTTCCTTTCTCATCTTGCACCGCTGATTCGGCAGCAATTAGAGCTTCAGCCCACGCACCGCTTATGAACTTGAAAGGCGCGCCACCAGCCACATCTCCACACGCATAAAGCCCATCTACAGTCGTTTTTCGCCTCTCATCAATCCAATATCCCGACTGGCAATGTCCACCGACGATGTATGGTTCAGTTGTGCAAACTTCAATCGTGTCCACTTGTGGGTCAAATCCTTCAGATGCCCACGCAAGTGCCGCACTTGGAAACATATCAAGATAGGCTGCATACAACTCGTCAAGCTGCTCCTTGCTAACATGCCTTAAATCAAAAAAGCAAGGACCTCTGCCTTCCTTCAACTCCTTCACAACAGCATATGCCCTTATGCAAGTTGGGGCAGCATCCCCGCCAAAATGCCCCCAATTTTCCCTCATGAAATGTTCGTTGCGAGAATTGACAATAGGAGCTTTAAATAGCAATGCAAGAGTGCCAGTTGGCGCTATAACATCCTTCGTCCTCAACGCCACAAAACGCATCTCAAAACTCGTCATCTCAGCGCCAACGCGAAGCCCAATTGCGTAGCCAGTGCCAACATTGAACGGACAATACCACATCGTGTGATGAGCTCCACTTGGATTGTTTGGTCGGTATAAGCCTGCGGCACCCCCAGTTGCAACAATGACTGCAGGAGTTCTTATAACATGAATATCGCCGTTTCTCACATCAAACCCAACAACGCCGGCAATATGGGACTCGTGGACAAGCAAGCCAGTCACATTAATGCGATTTAGGACAGACACACCAAGCTCCTCGCATTTTTTGGACAAAATTGGCTTTAATTTTTCCCCGAAGATTACAAGCCCCCAGCGTCCCCTGCGAAGGTATTTCCCACTGTTGTCATAGGCTATTGGCAAGCCATAACTTTCCATCCGTTTTACCCCCTCATTTAGCCTCGCTGCCATCGTGAGAACCAAATCCTCACGAATAAGCCCCATCGCGTCAAATCGCACATAACGAACAAATGATTCGGGAGTCTCACCATCATGAATGTAAGCGTTAATTGCATTTAACCCAGCAGCCAAACAACCCGAACGAACAATGTTTGCCTTCTCAACAATCACAACATTTGCCCTCGGTAAAATCTCTTTGAGCCTTATCGCTGCCATGCAACCAGAAGTCCCGCCACCGACAATTACAAAGTCAGCTTCGTGCCAAAACATATTTTCCACTTTGTCTATTAATTTAGTAGACTTTACCAAGGCGAAAACACCTCCCCTCACTCCTTTGCCCACCTTACTCTGGCTGGATGCACTCCTTTGAGACTGTGGGTATCTCCTGCGCCTCGCCGCCAACAAGCTTTGCGCTGAGGTGTGCCAACTCCTTTATTCGTTCCAGACAAACATACCTCTCCTGCGGACACTCAAACACACATGTGCTTAGATAACGAACGCCACTGTCAGGCAGCATGACAACTATCACAGCATCATCACTCTTTAGCCTCTGTGCAACTTGCAATGCTGCAACAAGAGCAGCACCAGATGACTTACCAACAAGCAACCCACAACGAGCTATCCAGCGCATCATGTCGTATGCATCCTCAGTATGAACGAATATGTGCTCGTCAGGATAATCTGGGTCATAAATCCCGGGCACTATCGCCGACGCCATGTGCTTTAACCCCTCAATCCCATGCCATGGTGAGTCTGGCTGCACTGCTATAAGGCGTATGTCAGGGTTGAATTCTTTCAAACGCCTACCTGCACCTGTCATCGTCCCAGATGTCCCCAAGCCAGCAACAAAATGAGTAACCCTTCCATTTGTGTCACGAATTATCTCAGGAGCCGTAGTCTCATAGTGCGACAGCGGGTTTGCTGGGTTGTTGTATTGGTCTGGCATGAAGTATACACCCTTCTCCCGTTCGTAAAGCTCATGAGCATACTCAATTGCACCATCAATCATCCTCAAAGGGTCTGTGTAAACAACCTCGGCACCAAAGGCGGTAAGTATTCGCTTCCTCTCCTCGCTCACATTAGCAGGCATAACAAGTTTAACCTTGAACCCCAAAACCGTTGCAATCATGGCATATGCAATCCCGGTGTTTCCAGATGTCGCTTCAAGTATTGTCTTATCGGGCGTGAGCTTTCCGGTTAACTTGGCTTCAAGTATCATCCAAAGCGCAGGGCGGTCTTTGACAGAGCCGCCAGGATTAAACCACTCTGCCTTCCCATAAATCTCAACCCTGCGATCAACAAGCCTCTCAAGGGCATGCAACCTTATTAAAGGTGTGTTCCCAACCATGTTGAGTGGTGGAGGAAGCGTCGGAACCAAGTCCGCAAGCCTCTCAACCTGAGTCCCAAATGCTGTGACAGTTTTCCCTTTGCTCACAATCGCATCTTCCATTCACTTTCACCTTCCATCGCTCAATCGGATATCCATTCAACTGGTGTAAGGCAAACGGCAGAACTCTTCATAGTCAATGAGCTGTGTGATTGTTGGACTGTCGCCACAAACAGGGCACCTTCTATCCCTGCGAAGGCGTATCTTCCTAAACTCCATTGAAAGCAGGTCGCAAACAAAAAGCCAATCACTCAATAACTCACCTTTGCCCAAGATGAGTTTGATCACCTCTGTAGCCTGCACGGAACCAATCAAACCACACACAGTCCCAATCACCCCTGCTTCCTGACACGACGGAACTAAACCGGGTGGCGGAGGCGCCGGAAAAATGCACCTGTAGCATGCACTCTCCCTTGGAAGTATAGTTGTAGCCTGTGCCTCAAACCTGAGTATAGCACCGCTTGACAAAGGCTTGCCAGAAAGCACGCATGCATCATTCACAAGATAACGAGTCGCAAAGTTATCGCTGCCATCAACAACGAGATCGTAATCTGAAATGATGTCCGTGATGTTTTCGGAAGTGAGCCTTAAGCAGTATGGAACAACCTCAACATCGGGGTTAAGAGTTTCAAGCTTCTCCTTTGCCGATACAACCTTTGGACGAGAGATGTCGCATGTGGTGTGAAGTATCTGGCGCTGCAAATTTGATAGCTCAACATCATCGCTATCAACAATTCCGATCCTTCCAACACCTGCGGCTGCAAGGTAAAGTGAAACTGGAGAACCTATTCCACCGGCACCAATTACGAGCACCTTGGCTTCGGCAAGCTTCCTTTGACCCTTAGCACCGACTTCGGGCAGTATCAATTGACGGCTGTATCGTTCAACCCATTCATCTGTAAAGCTTTGAAACATCTCTTCCACTCCCAGCGTTACATCCATCACAGGTTTAGCTTCGGGTTAGCATGTGAAAGTGAGTCAACCACCATTATAGCGCACTTTACCTAAATGTCTATCGTCACAGTAGATTAATTGCACCGCAAACCACCTTCCGCCAAGTGAACACAACCCATCCACTTCAACGCTCACCAAGTTGCCGCAAACATTGCCTTCGCAGGCGCACAATACAGGGCGATGGAAGGAAGGCGCAAGCAGCAAGCATTTTCAATCGCCAGCTGCAGCTGTAAATTCGCCACGCTTGATTGAATCTGTCTGGCGCCACTTAACATGCCCATCGTAATAAAGCGCATTCAATCCATCGTTGTGACGGCGCAGGTCTTCATCACTGCGGCGCCTGTCAAATTCAGCATAGTCAATGCCGATGGCATATGTGTTCGCCGTCCACGAATCAATCACAACAATCGTTCCAGACGCATCTTCAACAGCACTATCGTGGAGCATGCTCACTTCCCTGTTCCAAGAATATCCGCCAGTCCACCAATGCTTCGCATTCGGATTGATATACCACTGAGGACGAGATGGGCATGTGAAGATTTGTGAATTCTTCACATAGGGATAAAGCTGCCAATGCCAAGATATTGAGCCAGTCAATGTCATAGGCAAAACGCCATCATGATCATCACGATACATCTGAATTGCCGCACCAACCTGCTTCAAGTTGGCTTGACAGCCAGAAGCCCTCGCCTTCTCCCTCGCTCGGGCAAAGACCGGAAAGAGAAGCGCAACCAATATCCCAATCACGGTCACGACGACTAAAAGTTCAATCAGTGTGAAGGAACTCTTTCGGGGATTGAAAAAACTAAACCGATGCAAACTTTTGCACACCATCGTCACCACCGTCCACACAACACGCATAAGCTACAACTTTTTACATTCGCAATCACGATACCAGAGGCATACGCCAATTTCTTTTTCAAGGGCAGGATGCCCATACTACCTTGGCACCTTATCTTGCTTAGCCGCCTCAAGTTGCTCAAGCAATGTCAAATCAATGTGCCTTTCAGACTGCGAGTCAAGCACATACTTCTTCATGCGCGGCAGTATCTGTTCCATTGCCTCAATGTAAAGCCTTGCCCTCGTCACACTCGGCGAACGCTTGTATTCCCTCGCCATAGCTGAAAATTTGTGCGAATCGCCAATCGCGCGATTTATAAGTTGCACTTTATACGCTTGCGCATCGGCGATTATCTTCTCAGCCATGCCTCTTGCCTCTGGCAAACGCTCATTTCGGTAACTGTATGCCTCATTGATTAGCTTCTGGCGCTCTTCCCTCGCCCTTGTGACTTCATGAAACGCATCGGTAACATCAGGCGGTGGAGTTACAACGCCGAAGTTTACCGACACGATCGCCACACCTACATCACACTCATTCAACCTGCGCTGCAACAACTCTTTAACTTCGCCCTGTGTGGCAAACCGCCCATAAGTGAGCACGCTATCAATGGGCTTGCTTGCTACCACATGTGTCAATACTGACTCAGCCATCGCCTTGACCAAACTCTCAATGTCACCGCAGCGCAGCGCATATGCCACAATATCAGCAACCCTAAATTGCACTACGGCGCCTATGTTGACGATGTTAGCGTCGCCAGTAAGGAATTGAGAGCGCTTCATCATACCTGTGCGCCCAACCAAACCTTCAATAGCCTCAACCCCAACGGATATGCGCCTGCGCCGTAAAATATCCACCTTGACCACTTTGCCAAATGGGAACGGTAAGCACCAGTGCACGCCAGGTTCAATTGGCTGCAATGTTACGAGTTTGCCAAATATTAATACCACAGCACGCTCGTTCGCACGAACTATGTAAATGCCGCTTAGAACATAACACGCCACAATGGCGATCAGCATTAGCGTCAACCTCTTGTGCAAGGCACACTTCACCACCTTGCAAACACGCTGCCTCAAAACCAACTGCCATCTCCAACTGCTCATTCGTTCATTATGGTGCAACTGAACTGTGACAGGCAGCCACGATTTTTACCCTCTGACTTAAACCTCACAGCAGCACAATTGTATCTTCTGTATCTTCACCATCCCAAAGCCCTGTGCATTCCGCTCACCAAAGCCAGCTTCGTAACCAACCTTCAAAAGTTCTGGATCTCCATTAGCCCAGAACCTTCCTTCAAACCCTTTCACCTTTGTCCCTTGAACTTCATAAAGCCGTGAGCGCCATTCGCCCGCAGGCTCAAATCTCAAATGTTCCTCAGAAACCTTTAAGCCCAACGCTTGAGCCTTTCTGCGCAAGTTCATTTCAACAACTCGCCAAAACTCTGGCTCACTTGGCGAAAGGAACTTGTGCTCCAACTTTTCGCCTTTGCGCACACCCGTTGAAGCGACGATGGGCGACAGGGTTTGGAAAAGACATCGCCCAGTGAAATTCGGCAACTCTTCAACCTCAATCCTCTCAACCATCAAATGAACTTTGCCGATGCGGAATTGGGTTTCCGTTGCCAAGGTCATAGCCAACGCTTCAATCGGTGCTGGCAGCGGCGAAGACACCCACCAAAGGATTGGCGGCGTCATCTCCAAGCCGTCCTTTTGAGCCTTTGAGCGCTTCGGAAAGAGCAGCGAAAATGTGACCAACTTGTAGCGATGGCTTCCCACCACAAACCCTTGCTCATGCAAAAACTCACCTAACTTCGGGCTGGCTTTGCGGATAGCAGCGTAAAGGAAGCCGTGCAAAAGGTGCAAGTAATTCCAAGGCAAAACAATTGCTCCATCCGCCGTCCAAGTGACACGCAACCTCATCAGCATCACTCCATGCCAAACAGAAATCGTAAGATAAGTTTTGGGAGGGCGAATCTCCAGATGAGCCAAAAAATGCTTTGCATTCCATTGAGCCTTGCGTCTTAAATCCAACTTGCCGAACTTGAACATCTGCCTGCTAAACTTCGGTTCGGCAAAAGCCTCACCTTCCATTTGAGGGCTTACTGAGAACCTCAAGTTCGCTCACTCCAAAAACACATCCGTGATCGCCTTTTCCCGCCCAATGACCTCTTTCCGCACGGCACTTCGGTCGGGCAGTCGGTAAATGTAAACGCTGTCGTAGTCAAGGTCAATCATGTCACGCAAATCCGCTTTGATTCGTTCAAGTTGACTTTCCGTCAATTCGCCTTCAAAAGCGCTGTTTTGAACCCAATGCAAAAACCTCCGCAAATATTGACAAACCTTTGCCACTCGGCTTTGCTCAACATCGTAAACGATGACGACATACAACCTTCAATCACCCCTTTCGCCATCAATCGGCAATTCGCATCGCTTCAAGAT
>JANXAS010000055.1 GCA_025062195.1 Armatimonadota bacterium | reverse complement strand
TGCTAAAAGCACAAACCTTGCCATCTTTATCACCTCTAAAAATTTTTCGCTCTATATTCAAAAAGTTGTTTGTAGGAGTGGGAGGATGAATGAAATCCGCCCGAAAAACTCGGGCAGGCTTCCCTCTCCAAAACAATCGGCCAATTTCCCATTTTTCGCCAAAATTTTCGGAACAGGTCAGAGCCTGCACTCTTCATAAGCCACCAATAGCCACCAATAAAGTTTTAAAGAGCGGGGATGGATTTAAATCTTGCCGGATAATCAGTTTCTTCTCATGCTCCCTATTCGGAGGCGGAGTTACTGTCTTTCCGAAAATCCCAGCGGAAATTCGCAAAAATGCAAAATTTCGCCCCACTTCTTCGCCAACTTTTAGCAAAGTGGCGAAAAACCTTTGGCTAAGCAGAAACGCTGCTTTCCGATTCCGCCAACCAAATTCAATACTTATCGTCATTAACCACTGGCTGAAGTTAACAGGATAAATTACCTCTGAAAGCTCGTTTTCATCACAACAATGTGCTATAGACCTTTAGCTCATACCACTAACTTCAGCCAACACTTTCAAATCAGTAAAAATCGCGAATTTTTCTCAAGCCACCTTAGCTTCCTTTCTAACTGAATCCAAAAATTCCCCAAGATTCTCAACAAAAACCTTGTAAAAAGCCTCAGCATACTTTTCCATCAATTCAATTCCATTTGGCGGACCAAATGAATCGGTGCTATGTCCAAGGACTACCCTTCTTCGGCAAATGTCAGATGCAACTGGATATTCGTCTGGGTCATATTTTATGCCCTTGCGTGAGTAAGGGCAGCTCCATGGGCATCCTTTGCCATATCCGTCAAGGAATTGGAAAAGGCTTTGTGCCGGCACTGGGCGTGTTTGCCATGCTTTTATCGGGACACCTTCTGCGTTCATAACCCTGCACAAAATGTCGCGAAATTCATCAATTGGGATGTCGTCAACTCCCAATTCTTCGGGGCGAACGAGAATCGGGTAGAAGAAGTAGACATGAGTTCTATCTTGTGGGACATAAGGTGGCTGTATGCCCGGAATTTCACCCAACCTTTCCGTCAAATATCTACCATTCCTTATCCGCCATTCTGTCATTTCGGGCAACCTTCTCAATTGTGAACGGGCAAATGCGGCTTGAAGCGGATCAAGGCGATAGTTCCAACCCATCATGTATGCATTATATTCCCTCGGCTTACCCGGCTCAACATATTCGCCGAACATTCTCGCACGCTCCGCCAACTCGCGCATCTTTTCATCGTTAGTTGTGAACAAACCACCTTCACCGAGTGCCGAGAGACATTTTGAGCCATTCAGGCTACAACCTGCACAATCGCCAAGTGAGCCAACTTGGCGACCCCTATAAGTTGCGCCGTGAGCTTGCGCTCCATCTTCAATAACTTTCAACCCATATTTTTTGGCTATCTCATAAATTTCGTCATAGTCTGCCGGCAGACCGTGCAAATCCACAGCTACAATCGCTTTCGTGCGCTCCGTTATCCGTTCCTCAATTTTTGATGGGTCAATGTTGTAAGTTTTTGGATGGACATCAACAAAAATCGGTATGCCATTTGAATGGAGAACACATGAAGCTGATGCAAGGAAAGTATCAGCTGGGACAAGCACTTCATCACCGGGACCAATTTCGCATGCTACAACACAAAGGTGCAGCGCTGCCGTTCCAGAGTTGCATGCAAGCGCAAATCTCATTCCGGTGAATTCAGCCCACGCCCTTTCAAGTTCAACCACTTCCTCAAATGGATATCGCCATGGTGATGCCCTCTCAAGGGCTTCCATGACTGCCACCTTGTCATCTTCAGTTATGTGAGGCCATGGCTTTATCATTCCTTCAGGGACAACTTTGCTACCGCCATTTATCGCCAACTTCGCCATAACGGTTCACCTCCATCAAGTGGCTTCTTAGTATGCTCCAACCATCACTTTCCTCGCATACCTTCCACCCTTACATGCCAAATCAAACGCTTCACCTATGCAATCAAGTGGGAAGCGGTGTGTTATCAACTTTTGCGCATCAATGACCTTCCTTTGGAGCAGGTCTTCTGCCTCATCGTAAAGCAAGCTGCATGGATTGTGGTCTGAGCCGATGAGCTTAAGTTTGTGGAAGTGGAATTTGTCAACATCAAACTTTAAAGTCGCCTCAGGTTGCCATTCAACACCAACGAAGGCAATTGTCCCTCCAATGGCACTGGCTTCAACAGCTTGTGAGATAGCGATGGATGGCTTTATTGTCACCAAGACACATTCAACTCCGTCCGGCTCAACCTGCTTCAGCTTGCCCACAACATCCTCCTTATCGGGATGGAGAATTAAATCTGCGCCCCACTCCTGCGCAAGCTTGAGCCTTTCAACGCTTGTTGAAGGATGTGAGACAAAAATTTTGCTCGCACCGCATTCACGACAAAGCTTTAGTGCCATCAAGCCAATCGGACCTGCGCCAATCAAAAGCACGGTGCTACCAAGTTGGACATTGCCGTCACGAACCAACTGAAGGGCAACTGTCAATGGCTCAATCAGGGCACCTTCCTCGGGAGTTAAGTTGTGGATTGGGTGAAAGAATTCAGCACGCTTACAGACATACTCGGCAAACGCATCACTCCCACCATATTGGCGCTGAGCGCAATATTTTGGCAGCCCCTTTAAGCACGCATTGCACTTGCCACACGGCACTGAACTAACGCCAGAAACTATATCGCCAACTTTCAATCCAACAACGCCTTCACCAATAGCGACGACCTCACCTGCATACTCATGACCACGACGGTGCCAATCCGCTTTGTGGCTGCGGAATGCTTCGGCATCTGTGCCACAAATGCCACAGGCAATTATACGAACTAAAGCTTCACCAGCTTTTGGTTCCGGTGTGGAAACTTCACGCAGCTCAACCTCACCTGGCAGGCGAAAAAATGCCGCCTTCATGAGCCTCAACCCCCTTGCACACCAAACTCAAGAGATGCTGCAAACCAAGTTTAGTGCACCATCTGTTGGTTGGCAAAGAATTGCAACTCCACTGCAAAAAGGTCATCCAAATGTGGTTTGCCATCAAATAAATGAGTTCATAAAGCGACCCACCGTTGTATGATAGCAGTTCCTGCAAAGAAAGGGCGGCTAATTCTCTGTCGCAAATGCTGCTTGTGGACACCTTTTACAACCATTGTGGGCTTCAGGGCGCTGTCGTTAACAAATTTGATGGAAAGACTATGAGCTGCCCAAACTTGTTTTGGATTCATTTAGCAGGACGATATTCTTGCTCTCCGATTCTTAGCTTGGCAGTAACTCAACCTTTCAAAGCGCTGACAAAATTTTGAGCAAAGAGCCGAGGCAGTTTTTGCAGCTGACTCAATTTTTACAGCGTTTTCTTTTCTGGCTTACATCGCCGGCGTTCTTGGATACTTTCATGGGACACAAAAGCTGCTATACTGAAAGCCAAATATCAGTGACGTTTTGCAAGGCGCACTCTGTAGCGATTTAGACAGCAACAACTTGTGAGGATGGAAGTGATTAGAAAGGTCTTTTTATGCAGTGCACTGTGCAAGATGCTCTATAGCGTCCATCAGAGGTGGCGTAACATCCACAAGTGGGGTGATGAGGATGCGTATAACAAATTTGGCTTGCGCAGCACTGGCGCTGACGCTCAGCATCTCAACAATCCTGTTGGGACAGGAAGTCGGACCGAAGACTATTGACCGCTCATTCCAAAGACCGGGCGCAAGGGCTCTGGGAATGGGCGGCGCATACCTGCTTGCAACTGATGATGCAACTGCAGTCGCATGGAATCCGGCTGCACTTGGCAGGGCGAAGCGTCTCTCAATACCGGTTGAATTGACCGGACGAACAAACTTTGATGTGCAAGATGCAGAAGACATCGTTGATGACCTTGAAGCCATCCGAGACCAAATAGGCATTGACAACATTGATGCAATCCGGGGTGCGTTTAACCGCGTGCGCGACTTTGGTCAAAAGTATCCAACCATGTCCAGTTCAATAACACCCATTGCCGGATTATCCTTTGGCAGATTTGGACTGTGTGCTTTATCGGGCGCGATAGCGAAAGTGGATACACGAGTAGACTCAGCAACTGGCGAGTTTGGATTGGACCCATTGCCACTCCAAAATCTTTATGCGCGTGGCGGTGCAATGGTGTTAACAAGCATTGGACTTGCATATGCACATCCATTCCGTGGCGGAGTTACAGCCGGCTTGACGCTGCGCGGCGTTAGAGCTGACTTTGCCGGCTTCTTGCTCGGAGCAACAACGGACACAACGGCGCCAGACCCAATCATCGGGGAGGATTTTGATCGCGTGGATAAAACTCGCTTCACCGTTGATGTCGGATTGCTATGGGAGCCACCAGTCCAACCACCTGCAACTAAGCTTTGCTACGCGGCGGTCGTGCGCAACTTACTGCCGACAAAGTTTGATTTGCCAGCCACATCCAACGGCGCTTCAGTTGCGGGGTATGATTTTTCCTTCCGCCTCAATCCGCAGATTGACATCGGGGTATTGGCAAAGCTGCGTGGGCAAACAACAGGCGTGCTTGAGCTTCACAACATCACATCGAGTAATGGCGGGGACATGTCACTACATGCTGGTATTGAGCATTGGCTCGGAAACACCTTCGCCATCAGAGTTGGCTATGACGATGATAGATTCGTCTTTGGGTTGGGAATTAACCTCAAGTTCATACGCGTTGATCTTGCCTCAGGATTCAAACCGCGTGAGCGTTTGGCTGTCGGAGTTAGCCTCCGCTTCTAAAGCTGTTAAGTTGAGTGATGCTACGTTGACTTCGGCGCGGGTGTGGAGCTATCCATGCACGCGCTGCTGCGCTACATGTTTCACACTTCCGGCATCTCACTCTCTTCCGGGGGCGTCTCTTCCTCCTCAAGCAGCTCCTCACCTTCAACCATGCCAACTTGCAGCTGCAGCTTTGAGCGGTCTTCAATTCTCGCTATCTTGCCGTCACGAATCCACACAACCCTATCGGAGACATCAATCATCTTCAAGTCGTGTGTTGCTGAAATGATTGTGACGCTATTCTCTTCGTTCAACTCCTTAAGCAAGTCAATTATCTCTCTGCCGGTGCGCAAATCCAAGTTGCCAGTCGGCTCATCTGCAAGCACTATCGCAGGGTCATTCGCAAGCGCCCTCGCAATAGCCACACGCTGTTGCTGTCCTCCTGATAGCTCAGCCGGTTTGTGATTCCACCTATCAGCCAAACCAACCCGCTTCAGCAACTCCATCCCTCTATCAAGCCTTTCATCTTCAGGTATGCCAGCGAACGTCATCGGCAATGTCACATTCTCAAGCGCCGTCATTACGGGGATGAGATTGAATGTCTGAAAAATGTATCCAATCTTTCGGCAGCGCAGCCACGCAAGCTCGTATGCGTCAAGCTGCGCAAGGTCAACCTCATCAATGAACACAGTTCCTTCAGTTGGCTTATCAAGCCCACCAATCATGTTGAACAGGGTTGACTTGCCTGAGCCTGAAGGTCCCATGATTGACACATACTCGCCACGCCTTATGTCCAAGTCAATTCCACGGAGCGCCCACACTTTCACTTTGCCCATAACATAGACTTTGTGCAGGTTGCGGCAGCGAACCGTAAATTCAACCACCTGCTCGTTCGTCTTCGCTTGGGCTTGACGAGTTTCATCGCTTCTCTCCTGCTCAGCCATATTGCTCCCCCCTTATTGCTACTTAATGGTGCAAACACTCTAAGTGTTGAAAAATAGCACAACCAAAGCCCACTCCCTTTACCTTCAGGCACATTTCTTGTGCCTCACAAATTGGCTAAACACCATAGCGCTAATCTGTCGGACGACATTAGCATCCATTATTTGCTGCCCACATTGCAACCACAAACACCTCAGTGCTAAATCTCTGTGCGCAGGGCAGCTGCAGCCGGTAGCTTTGCTGCATATCTTGCCGGGGGAACACCAGCAAGCATTGAGAGCACAGTCCCGGTAAGAGTTGAGATAATTAACCAACCGAGCAAACCGATCCCATGCTCACCATAGACTGCCCATTGCGTGCTCACCCATACATGCCAACCGACTCCAAAGCTTGCCCTCAAAAGCGCAACGAGCATCCCGACAATTGAGCCAGCTAAAGAGCCAAGCAAGCCCATTAAGCCAGCTTCAATCAAAAACAGACGGACAATGAACTCATCAAGTGCACCGAGGCATTTCATAGTGCCAATCTCCCTGTAGCGCTCTGTAACGCTCATCAACATTGAGTTAACTATGCCCACAAAGCATATGAGCATAGCCATAGCCACAAGCCAGTTATACCTCGCTATATCTTCGGGTGTGAGTTGAAAGCCGGCTTGCCCTTTGGCGACTGAGCGGGCAATCGTAACCATAGTTGCAACTGACATCAGGAACGCAACGCTCAAGAATGTTGTGGATGCCGTCACAAGTGACCTTCCCAACCTGATCAAAATGTTGCGCGCACAAATTTTGAACGCTTCCTTCCAGGGCAATATTATTTGGCGCTTTATCTCCTCACGGGTCAATCCGAATATCCGTTCACCAGTTGTCGCCATAGGCTAATTGCCCCCTTCTCAAAAGATGAGCAGCCATCAATTCATTTTGTAGCAGCAAAGCCGCAACTGCCATCCGATGAGATTGCATCCAATGCTTTTGGAGTTGCAACGAAGTAGGGTGCCTCCTCACGCTCTCAAACTTAGTCTCGCCTGCACTCTTCACCCGAGCTTCGTCAGAGCAAAATTCAGCAAGCCGCTAAATCGCAAATCTGGCGGTGAGCAAAATGTGGGTTATGAATAACCGCAGAGCGAAGCTTTGCCGAACTGAACGGGAGACGGCGATAAAGCCTCAGTGCGCCTAAAGGCTTGTCTTTCAAACTCATGCCGCCTGCACCACCACAAGTTAGAGGAAGCACACTTCACAGTTAGCGAAAGTGACCCCATTGACATAGCTGCAATGTGCCAAACTTATTATGTTGAATCATGTTGAACAAGAAGCAACTCATAAAGGGTGGTGAGTTTATGCCTGCCAACTTACCGCCAGAGTTTTTGGAAGCGAGGGAACGCTTCCAGCGTGCCGAAACGATACCGGAGAAAATCCAAGCGCTTCAAGAGATGCTCGCTGTGCTCCCAAAGCATAAGGGCACTGAAAAACTTTACGCTGACTTGAGAAGAAGACTTTCAAAGCTGCGTCAGATGGAACAGCAATCAAGGCGTGGCAAAAGCACATTTAACCCAACCGCGCACATCACTAAGCAGGGTGCTGGGCAGGTTGTTTTGATTGGCTATCCAAATGTGGGCAAGTCAAGCCTTCTGAATGCACTAACTGGCGCTCAATCACGCGTGGCAGATTTCCCATATTCAACACCACTGCCCGTGCCAGCGATGATGCAGTTTGAGAATGTCCAAATACAGCTCATAGACACACCGCCAATATCCCGTGAATACTTTGAACCTTGGGTTGGAGACTTGGCGAGGAGAGGCGATGCAGTTGTGCTCGTCGTGGATTTGGGAAGCGATGATCTTCTTGACCAAATTGATGTTGTTAGGGAATGCCTAAGGCAGGTAAAAGTTGAGCTTGTATTAGAGCTGCCAATGGAAGCCGATTGTGACAGGCGCATCGCATACAGAAGGACAGCAATAGCGGCAAACAAGGTTGATGTTGATGGCGCATTAGAACGGCTTGAGATACTGCGTGAGCTTTATGGTGACCAGTTCACCATCATTCCAACATCAGCCCTGACTGGAGATGGGCTTGATGAGTTGCGCAAAACTATATGGCAGATGTTGGGTGCGATACGAGTTTATACTAAGCGCCCCGGAGAAAAGCCAGACCTATCCTCGCCATTTATCCTGAAGCGAGGCAGCACTGTCCTTGACCTTGCAGAGGCGATTCACAACGACTTCGCTGAAAGGTTGAAGTGCGCAAGGGTGTGGGGCTCTGCGAAGTTCCCAGGGCAACCGGTTGAAAAGGACTATGTCCTTCAAGAGGGTGACATAGTTGAATTGCACACATGAGATAGGTTTTGTTTTGAGGGCTAAGATGCCGACAAAGTGAGCGGCGAGACTTCTTCAGGATGGTGTTGCTATCCTGACAAACAACAAAAAGATGATGGTGCAATGACAAAGATGAAAGACGAGAGAGGAAACACAACAAGAGCAAAAAGTATCTCAGTGCGCACTTTGAAACATTCGCAAGTGCTTCGCTTGAAGCCGGTGCGTGATGAGAGCGTCACTTGGGAAGTCAGCGAAGATGGCTTAGTCAGGATTGAGAGCAAGCGCACGGGACTTATCGCCAAGCTGCTCGGCACGCTTTTTCGCCTGCAGGCAAAGAAGCGCATACAGCTTGATGAACTTGGTTCACTCGTTTGGTTGATGTGTGATGGTAAGCACACGATCGGAGAGATGGCTCAAGAGCTTATGAATCGTTACAAGCTTGATAAACGGGAAGCTGAGGTATCGCTCATCACATTTATTCAACAGCTTATTAAAAGGCGCCTTATAACCGTGCCACTCGCACAACCTGTTGACGATGGCACAGCGGTAAAATGAAGCTCTGCCGAAACTGCGCTGTTTAAGAGCGCCGTCCGTAAAGGCGAAAAGAAGCCTGCCCGATAAATCTCAAAGAAACGGTCGTGAAGTTAGCCTGGCGCTTTAGTTCTTCAATGTGGCTTGATATATGTTGTCTCGTTAGCTCATTTGAAAAAGTTAAGCTGCTGCCAAACAACGATGGTAAGGAGGTGGAAGGGCGCAATCTAATGCCATAGGGAAACAGCAGCCTGCTGCGCCCGATTCTACATGAAAGGCAAAGAGCATGAGACCGAAAACAATGGCGATTGGAAAAGATGGTTTAGCTTTGAACGGCTTGTCATCGCGCTAATGCTGCTCAGCTTCGTAAACCAATTTGCGCTGTTATTTACGCTGACCGAGGAAGGCATGGGATTAAAGTTCGCAGCTCGCCCAGCACCACTTGGGTATGGTGTGCGCGGGAAGTATATAGCGATATGCGACATGCTCATAGCAGCACTCTTCATCATTTGGCTCCTCAAAGCTGTGTTGTCTGGGCAGATAAAACAGGTGAGATGGCGAAGCTACCCACTTTGTCTATTCTCACTATTTGCAGTTGCTGTCTTTTCGGCTCTCAACAGCCACAGCATTTGGGAAGCACTGTTTGATAAGCTATCTCAATTCGGACTAAGCCCAAATGGAATCATCAAGGCAATGCTATTTGCTGAGCCATTCCGAGAAGCTGCAACTGAGCTGGTTCAATGGACTCTGTATCTGATAGTGCTGCCGATATTAGCTATAGCGCTCCTTCAACGCACCAATGACGACGACAAAACTGTCTTCCTTGACATCATACTTACGCTCACACTCATCACCGAAGCAGTCGCAATTTGGGATTACATGATTCGTTCAGACCCATCCAATGTTGCTGGATTGTTTGGCAGCCGAAATATCTACTCAGGCTATCTTGCACTTGTGCTGCCACTGCTATTGGCTCATACGATACACAACAAAAGTCCGGTGCGCATTGCTGCGTGCGCCCTCGCCATAGTGCTCGGCATGTTCACCAGTTTATCTGGCTGGTGCTGGTTGGCGCTTATTTGCGGGCTGTGCGCGGTGGCGTCGTTTCACCAGAGGCGCAGCATTTGGATCTGGGCGATTGGGGTCACTGCATTTTTATGCATCACATTTTTGTTCCAGATGCGCTTTTATCGTGAGGCGCTCCCGCACATCTTTGACCCATACGATGAGGAATTGGATGTGCGCAAGGAATACATTGAATGGCAAGCCGCATTGACTGGGATGTCTCAGGATGCTCCCCCTCCAAGGTCAAACTTCCTACTTGGATTTGGTGTTGGTGGCTACCAAATAAACATTGATGCTTACTATGGCAGCCTACCTCTCAAGGAGAAGATGCCGTTTGATTCAAACAGCCTCTATCTCGTCACGGGCATGACGCTCGGTTTCATCGGTATGGCTGCACTCATGTTCGTGTTCATTCACAATGGTGCGCTGGCTGTTGAGCTTCACAGGCGCTCAGACAAGGCATTCAGTAAAGCCTTCGGGGCTGGCATGCTCGGGACTATCTTAGCACTCGCCATGTCAAGCATTTTCACAAATTTGTTTGTGCGCGGCACGGGACCGCTAATTGTTCTGCTTATCTCTTTGCTCCACATTTTACACAGCGAGGTTCGCAGCCGAAAGATTTAAACCGGCTCGCCATGGCATACTGCCTGTGAAAACCTTAAACAAGATGCCCCACCCATCTGCCTTTGCATCACGAAACGACAAAAACTTTCCTCCCGCAACATCGCCACTTTTGTGCGATGCCCGTTTAGAACCATTAAGGCTGTGACATGCGAATTTAAGACCGCCGTGGATAAGCTACAATGCCTCACAGATGGATTCCACCTTTAACTTTTGAAACGGCGCAGTTGATGGCTCTTTGCGGCATGTGCATCCTGCCCGTGAAAAAAACTTAAAGGCAAGATGCCCTTCGCAAACGGAGTTCACCTTGCCTTGTGGGTGGTGATGGTCTTTCAAGCGATACCCAAAAGGCGCTTCCTGATTAGGTTGAGGAGAGCCTTGCAAGCTCTCTCTTTTATGCCGCGCCTATCACCGCCAAATGTGTAGCACCTGCAAATGCAGCCACGCTCATCCGCAACAGCAATAAAGACAGTTCCAACAGGCTTCTCCGGCGTTCCGCCAGTTGGTCCAGCTATGCCGGTGACTGATGCGCCGATGTCGGTGCCGAGCAGTTTCCTGACACCCTCCGCCATCTCAACTGCGCATTGCTCACTCACAGCACCATAGGTGGACAGCGTTTCCGCACGCACACCCAATAGAGCACGCTTCACATCCTCTGTATATGCCACAACGCTCCCCTTAACATAGCTTGAACTTCCGGGAATGTTGGTGAGCGTATCCGTAACAAGCCCACCAGTGCATGACTCAGCTACGGCAATCGTCAAACAGCGTTCCTTGAGCAACTGCCCAACGATGCGCTCAAGCGCCTCATCATCAATTCCGAAGACATACTCTCCAACCCTTTCTCTAACACATCGCTCAACATCCTCAAGCAACTTTTTTGCTTCCTCACGAGTATTCGCCATCACCGTTATGCGTAACCAGACTTCACCCCCGCAGATAAGCGAGCCGATGCTCACATTCGCATAACGCTTTGCGATATCGCTTACGCGTTCGGTGAGCGCTGACTCACCCAAGCCAACACAACGCAAAATCCTAACGGCAATGGCAGACTTGCGCTCGCCGAGCCGTCTTTCAAGCTCGCCCTTCACATGCCTTTCAAACATTGATTCCATCTCCGCCGGCACACCAGGCATAGCTATAAGCAGCTTGCCTTCATGTTCTGCAAGTATTCCGGGAGCACTCCCAACAGGGTTGGGTATCGGCTTTGCGGAAGCTGGCAGAAGTGCTTGTTTCAATGCGCTCGCTCCAATGTGCCCTTTATACTTGGCGATGCGCTCTCGCAGCTTGCTTGCAATCTCGGCGTGCTCAACCAAAGGGACACCAAGCACATTTGCAATTGCCTCCCTCGTGATGTCATCGGGCGTTGGACCAAGACCGCCAGTTAAGATGACAATCTGGGCGCGCCCTAACGACTCCTTAAGCACCTCTGTTAGCTGCTCAAGCTCATCACCAACTGCTATTATCCGCTTCACCTCAATGCCGAGGGATGATAGCTTCTCAGCCAAATATGAAGAATTAGTATCAACGAGTTGACCCAGCATCAGCTCAGAGCCAACGGAAATTATCTCTGCCAACATTCATGCTCACCCCTATGACCGCTTTCACTTCGCCTCAATTGCATCATGATGTATCGTCTGAACGTGCTATGCAATCGCTGCAGCTCGTTGCACCACTAATCACCATAATGCGCACGGGGGTGAAGTCGGTGGCAACATGTGAACTCGCTGAACTCCATGAAACACTTAAACGGATCAAGTTGCTTGCAATGGATGTTGACGGCGTGCTCACAACTGGACAAATAGTCCTCCTTGACGATGGCAGCGAGCTAAAAGCATTTGATGCTAAAGACGGTGTCGGTTTGCGCCTCGCTTCCATCGCCGGAATAAAGACAGCGTGGGTGACGGCAAGGTGCTCTGAGTGTGTCAAAAGGAGAGCCGAAGAGATAGGCGTTGACTATGTCGTTATGGGAAGGTTTGATAAGGTGCCGATGTTTGAAGAGATACTGCGAGCCGAAGGGATAGGCTATGATGAAGCTGCATTCATCGGAGATGACATCCAAGACATACCGCTCATAAAGCGCTGTGGCTTTGGCGTTGCGGTTGCTGATGCACATGAAGAGGTAAAACGATTCGCAAAGTATGTGACGGAGAGACCCGGTGGCAAAGGTGCCGTTAGGGAAGTCATTGAGCTGATCCTAAAGGCGAGGGGCATATGGAATGAAGTTGTCGGCGAACTGATTGGTGAACTCATCGACGACAACGAGAGGTAAACCCTTGCGAACAGGGACGCAAAGCTCTACAACATCTCTTCCAGCAAGTGTGTATTCCGCTCTCCCAACCTCTGTAGGCATTCCTTACCTGTTGCGTCTTCCAATATCCCCCAAACACACCCTTTCATATCTTCCCAAACCACTTCGTTCAATCTTCCCTTCAGGTCTTCTGGGACTGATGACTCTTTTTCGGTCATCTTCCTCACCTCATGAGATATCGTGGGATGCTATGCCTGCCAAAGGCAGTCTTGATGCCTTTTACAAACGCATCTTGTTACCTTATAATGTTGTCATGGCATCAACGCTCTTTACTCCAAAATGTGTTAATTAATGTGCTATCAGTGAACCATTTGCTTTTTGGTTCGGCGGTAGCCTCGCCCTCCAAGTGACGAAAATTTGTTTGTTCAATTTGGTTCGTAGTAAGGCACGGAGCGAAGCGTAGTGCCGTAAAAACGCGGAACATGGGGCATGGGAGAAGGGACAAATTGGACGCCACTTCGCTAATGCTTCGCGGCTAACTACGAACCTAACAAATGAAGCTTGTAGCAAAGGGCGAACACCGAAATGTTTGGACGAAAATGTCCTGACAGGATGATGAGAATGGATGAGGAGAAAGAAACCATGACCGAAGTAAGTGCCCGAATCATTATAGACCGGCTCATTCAGGAAACAAGCATAGGGGGATGAGAGATGAACACATTTGAACTGCGGGATAAGGTAATAGCCGAATACGAGGGCTATGTCCTCAACTTTTTAAATATCGCTGACGAACGGCTTAAGAGTTTTGTGAGAGAATATCTGACCAGCGGTTACTTTTGGCCTGACCCTTTGGTGCAACTTAATCCAAGCTACGAATATGGTGTGACTTTACAGGATTTAGTTGACCAAGGGAAATTACACCCAAATTGCATTAAAACTTTTGGCAATCTCCGCCTTTATCGCCACCAACAGGATGCCATTGAACTGGCATTAAAGCGCGAGCATTTCATCGTTTCCAGCGGGACAGGTTCTGGCAAGACATTGACTTACTTTGTCCCAGTTTTTGACTGGGTATTTCGCCATTCGGTCGGGATAAACAAAGTTTGCGCAATTATTATCTATCCAATGAATGCTTTGGTCAATTCGCAACTGACCGCTTTAGATAGGTATGCTGAAAACTTCAAAAGCAGAACAGGGCAAGAGTGCCCGGTGCGCTTTGGACGCTACACAGGTCAAGAGTATAGCGAGGAACGAGAACGACTTAAAAGTAACCCGCCTCATATCCTTTTGACCAACTTCATGATGTTGGAACTGATGCTCGTTCGCCCAGAAGACCGCGTTTTCATAGATCGGGCGGATTTGCAGTTTTTAGTTTTAGATGAACTGCATTCCTATCGCGGGCGGCAAGGTGCAGATGTGGCTCTGCTGTTAAGGCGATTGCGGGAGCGTTGTGGCAATCCCAATTTAACTTGCATCGGCACGAGCGCAACCTTGGCAACGGGTGAGAACAGAACGCAGCGTTGTCAGATAATATCTGAAACAGCGTCCAAACTGTTCGGCGTTTCTGTTAAGCCAGAAAATGTCGTGGAAGAAACCCTTCGCCGAGCCATATCTTACCAACGTCCTGTCTCTCCTGATGCTCTGCGCCGAGCCGTTTTAAGTGATGAGTTGCCCAAAAGTTGGGATGAGATGTCTTCCAATCCATTGGCAGCATGGATTGAAGACACTTTTGGAATTGAGGAAGAAAGAGATGGGCACCTGCGCAGAAGAAAACCCATAACTTTGCGACAAGGTGCTGGTAAACTGGCTGAGGAAACAGGTGTGGACGAAGAGCGCTGCACCGAGAGATTGCGGAAATTTCTTCTTACGGGCAGTAATATTGCTTTACCAGACAACCCTGAAAGCTTACCCGTTTTTGGTGTCAGGCTTCATCAATTCATTTCTCAGGGCGGAACTGTATTTGCAACTTTGGAACCAAAAGATAAGCGCACTTTCTCGCTGGAAGGGCAAAGTTTTGCTGACGAAAGGAGATTGTTTTTCCCTTTGGTCTTCTGTCGCGAATGCGGGCAGGAATATTACCTTGCCGTTTGGGACGAAGAACAAGAGCGCATTTTACCTCGTCCCTCTTTACCCGGCTACGAAGCAGAGTTAGAAGGCAAGATAGGATACCTTATGATAGATGAAGAGCGTCGGTGGATTTGTGATGCTGAGCATCTGCCTGACCATTGGACAAATGAAAGGGGACAGGTAAAGTCCAATTATAGAAACCGCCTGCCAGTTCAACTTTGGGTAACTCCTGACGGAAATGCCAAACGGGAGGAATACGAAGACGCAATCCCTTGTTGGTTTGTGGTGTGCCCGCTCCCCCTTTGCTTAAACTGCGGACAGGTTTATTTGCCGCAGGAGCGTGAGTTCCGAAAACTGGCGACACTTTCGGCAGGTGGGAGAAGCACAGCAACAACCTTAGTTGTCCTATCCGCATTAAACCATTTACAAAGATTTAGGGACATCCCAAGTGAAGCACGCAAGGTCCTAAGTTTCACCGATAACCGTCAAGATGCGGCATTGCAATCGGGTCATTTCAACGATTTCGTCCAGACAGCGTTGTTGCGTGCCGCTTTGGTGCAAGCGTTAAAGCAACATGGGACATTGACCCACGAGAAATTAGCAGATGCCGTTTTTAATGCGATGGGAATTGAAATCGCTGAGTTCTCAAAGAACCCGAACATAGACCCGGATAGCCAGCAAGGGAAAAACACCATCGCCACCTTCAAGGACCTATTGACCTACCGCCTTTACGAAGACCTGAGGCGAGGCTGGCGCGTGATAATGCCTAACTTAGAGCAAGTTGGGTTATTGCGGATCGAATATAGCGGTTTGCGGGAACTGTGTGAAAAAGATGAAGAGTGGGAAGATGTCTTTCTCCTAACAAGTTTGCCCGCAAATGAACGCTACGAGGTGTTGCGAAGTTTCCTAAACAGGATGAGACAGTTTCTCGCCATTGAAGGTCACTTCTTGGAAGGTCAAAGGCAGCATCAATTTCGCCAGCGTGCCCTTGAACTACTAAATGACCGTTGGTTTGAAGAAAACGAAAGGATTCGTGAACCAACAAAGATGGTTATGCCTGGCTATCCCGCTGACGATGCAAAGAGCCTTTCTTACACAAGCCGCATCGGACAAGACCTTCGCAATTATGCCCGCAAACGATTGAACCTGACGCTTGACCGAGAAAGCTACGCAAACACGATTTGCCAGATTGTGAGAAATTTGGAGCGATATGGCATCGTCTCAGTTAAGGAAGAAAAGCACCGCGGCAAAACCCGTAAGTGTGTTCAGGTGCGATGGGCGGCATTGCAATGGTGCTTAGGGAGCGGTGAAACCGCTGCCGATTTGCTTACCGAGCAGAGGCAAATTAGTGGACTTAGGTTGTCAGTAGAGCGGACAGTGAACGAGTTTTTCCGGCGTTTATATGAAGAGCTGGCGATACAAATGGGAAGGTTGTGGAGCGGCGAGCACACGGCTCAGGTCAAATATGAGAGGCGCATGGAAAGAGAGGAACTTTTCCGAAGGGGTGAGTTGCCTTGCATTTTCTGTTCGCCGACGATGGAGTTGGGCATTGACATCCGAGATTTACATCTCGTCCACTTGAGGAACATCCCACCGACACCGACAAATTATGTTCAAAGGAGCGGAAGGGCAGGAAGAGCAGGGAGACCGGCTTTGATTTTCGCCTACGCTGGCTTTGGGAACGCCCATGACCAATATTTCTTCCGGCGAAGGGAAGAAATGGTTGCAGGACGAGTCCGACCACCTCGCCTTGATTTGACGAGTGAAGAACTCATCAAAACCCACATCCATGCCATATGGCTGGCTAAAACGGGCATTTCCTTAAAAGAAGCAATGGATGCCGTGTTAGACATCAACTCCGAAAGTTACCCCATAAAAAGTGAGTTGCTCCCTCAAATTTATCTCTCCCGAGAGAAGTTAATTGAGGTCAAAAACGCATGTCAGATTGTGCTGGAAGGTCTCCTGGACGAGTTGAGACAAACGGATTGGTTTACGGATGATTGGTTGGATAAGACTTTAGAAGAGGCTCCAAAGTCTTTTTGACCAAGCATTTGACCGCTGGCGGGAATTGTTTAAGGCAGTGCAAAACGAATTGCAATTATCGGCACAAGAAATTGCTTTGGCTGCCAAAGACAGGGAGCGTTTGGAACAAGCCCAAAGACGCCAAAATGAAGCCATTAGGCAAAGGGAAATTTTGCTAAGGGTTGGGACTCAACCTGAAGAGTCGGACTTTTATCCTTACCGTTACCTTGCCAGCGAAGGCTTTCTGCCAGGATACAACTTCCCAAGACTTCCAATAAGGGCATTCGTGCCATATCAGGAAGGTGAATTTGTCACCCGCCCACGCTTCCTTGCCCTGACTGAATTTGGTCCAGGAAACATCATTTACCATGAAGGTGCTAAGTATCGTGTCGTTCGTGTCATTTTACCGCCTGGTAGGGCAGAGACGCTATTGCACCGAGCGAAATGGTGTGAAGTTTGTGGTTACTTCCATGAGGGACGAAGCGCCGATGTAGACTTGTGTGAAAACTGCCAAACCCAATTGGACGGAAGCAACAGCCAAATAACCAACCTATTGCTTGAAATGACCAATGTCGCCAGTTGGCGCGCGGAAAGAATTTTCTGTGATGAAGAGGAGCGCATCCGACAAGGTTACGAAGTGACAACTCACTTTCGCTTTGCTCCAAGCGAGGACGGTGGGAAGCGATGCATCGTTGCCACCGTATTTGGCGAAGACAGAACAGAGTTGGCGAAGATGACTTATGGCTCTGCTGCTACTTTGGTTCGAATCAACCACCGTTGGCGTGTCTCAAGGCAAATCGGCTTTAATCTTGACATTTCAACCGGTTTTTGGACGAGAGCTCCAGAGGAAGTGGAAGAAGTCACAGTTCCTTTCACCAACATCCAGCCAACCCTAACAGGGGTTCGCTTGTTTGTCCGTGATACCCACGACATCCTTCTCTTTTCTCTTCCGCTCACCGAACAAAGGGGCAGAGAATTTTGGGCATCTTTACAATACGCCTTGCAGCGTGGAATACAGGTTGTCTTTGAGTTAGAAGAGACAGAGTTGGCATCGGAACATATTGGAAAGGGTCAGCACGAAAGCATCCTTCTTTGGGAATCTGCAAAAGGCAGTTTGGGTGTCCTAAAGCGGTTAACATCTCACCCTGACGCATTATCAGAAGTCGCTAAAGCAGCGTTACAGGTTTGCCACTTTGACCCTAACAGCGGCAATGACTTAAAGCCAGATTGCGTTAGGGCTTGCTATGACTGCTTGCTGTCTTATTCTAACCAGTTAGACCACCTTCTGATAAACCGTCACAGCGTTCGGGATTACCTGATGATGCTGTCCAAAAGCAAGAGCCGTGTAGTGCATGCCCCAAGGGATTACGATGCCCATTACAACTTCTTGCGGGGAAAGACCCATACGCGCTCTGAGTTAGAAAGGCGTTTCCTTGACCTGCTCTACCAAAATCGCTGCCGGTTGCCTGATGAGGCACAACAGTATTTCCCTGACATCCCTTGCGAGGTGGATTTTTTCTACAAGCCAAACATTTGCGTTTTCTGTGATGGTCCCGTGCACGACCAACCAGAACAGCAAAAGAAAGACCGAGAAATCCGTCGCAAGTTGAGGGAGAAAGGTTATCGCATCATCTCCATACGCTATGACCGTGACTTACAAGAGCAAATCCAAGCCTATGCCGATGTGTTCAAAGAAACAAGACAAGGAAAGGAGTGATAGACAATGTGGCAACCTGGTTCTTTAGTGAGGGTCCGGGAGCGGGATTGGGTGGTTCTACCTTCTCCTGACCCAGATATACTTTTACTTCGCCCTTTGGGCGGAACAGAGGCAGAAATGTGTGGCATCTATCTACCGTTGGAACGAGATGCTGTAACGGAGACTCAGTTTCCGATGCCTGACCCCAATTACAGTGGCGATTTTGCTGATGTCGTTTCTGCCCGAATTCTCTGGAATGCAGCGCGGCTTATGCTTCGGGATGGTGCTGGTCCATTCCGTTCGTTGGGTCACCTTTCCTTCCGACCACGCCCTTACCAGTTCGTCCCGCTGATGATGGCTTTAAGGCTCAACCCGATAAGGCTTTTCATCGCTGACGA